>JBGCDD010000087.1:0-6079 GCA_045105075.1 Sedimentitalea sp.
CGGTGAGGGAGGTCTACGCCCCTTCAAAATGCGACCGGTCGGCGCCTTTGAAGGAGCCTATGATGAACCGTCCACAGAACTACCGCTTTCACCAGGGGGATCGCACCCTCCCGTTTGCATCCGCTGAATATGACGCCCGTCTGGCAAAGCTGCGCCGCGATATGGTCGATGCCGGTGTTGATGCCTGCGTCTTCACGTCGATGCACAACGTCGCCTACTATTCCGGCTTCTTATACTGCGCATTCGGGCGTCCCTATGCCTTGGTCGTGACACCGACCGACAGTGTGACAATGAGCGCGGGCATCGATGCCGCGCAGCCTTGGCGGCGCAGTCACGGCGACAACATCACCTACACCGATTGGCAACGTAACAACTATTGGCGCACCATCTTGTCCGTCACCGGCTTGGGCAAGACAATCGGTTTTGAGGCCGATCATCTGAGCGTCGCGCAAAAGGCATTGTTGGATCAATTCCTCAAGCCCAAGGCCACGCTTGATATTGCCCCTGCAACCATGCGTCAGCGGATGCACAAATCTGCGGCTGAACTGGATCTGATCCGCGCAGGTGCAAATGTGGCCGACGTGGGTGGCTATGCGATCAGGGAAGCTGTCAAGGTCGGCGCGCGCGAGATTGATGTGGCGATGGCCGGCCGTGATGCAATGGAGTTGGAAATTGCCAAGCGTTTCCCAGAGTCCGAAATTCGCGACAGCTGGGTCTGGTTTCAGTCAGGCATCAATACGGACGGCGCACACAACCCTGTCACCACCCGCAAGCTGGAGCATGGCGATATCCTCAGTCTCAACACGTTTCCGATGATCTGCGGCTATTACACTGCGCTTGAGCGGACAATGTTTGTCGGTGACGTTGATGATGCCAGCCGCAACATCTGGGAGGCCAACGTTGCCGCCCACGAATATGGGATGAGCCTGTTGCTGCCCGGTGCAAGCTGTGCGCAGATCACCCATAAGATCAACGACTTCTTTGCAGAACGCCAGTTGCTTCAGTACCGGACCTTTGGTTATGGCCATTCGTTCGGTGTGCTGTCGCATTACTATGGACGCGAGGCGGGGCTCGAGCTGCGCGAAGACATCGACACGGTGTTGACGCCCGGCATGGTCATCTCAATGGAGCCGATGCTGACCATTCCAGACGGCGCGCCGGGTGCTGGTGGTTACCGGGAACATGACATCCTGATCATCAACGAGGATGGCGCCGAAAACATCACGGGCTATCCGTACGGCCCGGACTTCAACGTTGTTGGTTAAGGTCTGCGACGGGCTCTGGTTTGCCCTTGCAAAGATGAACGTCGTTGCAAGGGCCAGCATACCGATCAGGAACACGACCTTTCAGTTTAACGGTTCGCGGGCTTAGACGCTTTGGTTTTGAAGCGGGCGCGCTGGCGATAAGTTTTCTGGGTCGTTCTTTGCAATGATCGGCGCCATCATCTGGGTGGCGCTTGTTCGTCTTTGGCCTCCAACAGCATCGGGAACCAGTCCTCGCGCAGGCGTTGTCCGGCCGTCATCTCATGGCCGGGGAAGGGGGGCGATGTTGGACCCGGGCGCTCGACATAGCGCGCGTCATCCCCCAACAGCCGCAGGGAAAAAGCACGCCGACGGGTGCCGCTTTCATTTCCACGCGCGCCGTGCAGTGTCTTGTAGTTGAATGCAACCGCGTCCCCCGGCTCCATTTCATATTCGCGCACGTCCATCCCTTGGGCATCTGGGTCAGGCACTTGCATGTAATCATCTTCATTGGGGTAAAAGCTGGTCTCGGCCAACCAACGTGTTGGCAATACCGGCTTTTCCCAACGGTGTGATCCCGCAACGCAGCGCAGCGATGCTTGGTGTACCGGATCAAGCGGCGACCAGAAGCTGACGGTTTGCTCTCCTTCCACAAAATAGTAAGGGCTGTCCTGGTGCCACGGGGTCGGCTTGGACGTGCCGGGTTCTTTGACCAGAATATGATCGTGGAACATCTGCACGGACTTTGACTCCATCAGTTCCGCCGCAACCACAGCAGCAGGTGATGCTTTGATTGCGGCCTCAAATTCGGGAATGCGGGGCCAGTTGCAATCATCGTCAAAGAACCGTGCGCCTTCGCCTGGGTTCAGGTTTTCCGCAGCATAAGGGCCGGGTTCATCCATGTTGCGCGCCACGCCTGCGCGAAGCTGCTCGACCTGATCCTTGAACAGTCCTTTGACAAGCACAACACCGTCGCGCTGATAGTCTTCAATGTGCTTTGCGGTGATGAGAGGGTGGGTCATGATGGTATCCTTTATACGCTAATATTTGCCATTTCACGTATTCCAGGAGGACAAGAACGGCGTGATCGAGCACTGGAGGCTGCCGGGTCTCGCCGCGTTTCCAAGGCCAAAGATACAGATCACTCCGATATTGGAAACCCTCTAAATCATCGCGTTTCTACAGAAGCATCGTCGTTTCACTCGGCGATATCTTCCGCCCAAAGCTCTGGCTTTTCTTGGATAAAGCGCTGCATCAAGGCAACGCAATCGGGGTCATCTGCCACGATCACCTCGACGCCTTTGGAGCGCAGGAAATCTTCGTTGCCGCCAAAGTTGGTGTTTTCGCCAATCACCACGCGCGGGATGCCAAATTGGATGATCGTGCCTGTGCACATCATGCAAGGGCTCAGCGAGGTATAAAGCGTTGTGTCGCGGTAGGTTTTCTGCCGCCCCGCCTTGCGCAACGCATCCATCTCTCCGTGTGCAATCGGGTCGCCTTTTTGCACGCGCTGGTTGCGGCCTTGGGCGACGACCTCACCGCCGCGCGCCAGAACCGAGCCAATCGGGCAACCGCCCTCGTCAAATCCGGCCTTGGCCTCATCATAGGCGATGCGCAACAAGCGGGCGTCGTCTGCGTTCATATCAGTCATTCCTTTGGATCCAGGATCGGGCCGGGGTAATAGGGCAGCGTTTCAACAGTTGGGTGCCAGATGCCATCGCGTTGCAACCGGTCCATATGATCGGCGATTTCATCCAAAGTGGCAAACCAGACGTCTTTGGTGTCCTGGATTTTGGAAATCCACGCCTCGACCTGCTGCCAGCGCGCCAACCGGCCCGTCAAAAACGGATGGATGATCAGCATAAAGAAACCGCCCGCAGTGTATTGCGCGTCAAACTCTTCCCAAAAACCCTGCAAACCTTTGGAGGGCGCGGCGACAGGCATCATGTAGCCGATTTCGTCGTAATGCGCGAAGGGGGGCCAATCGTCGGTGCCCCAATGGACCGGCATTTCATATAGCGCGCCCTCGTCGGTTTGCAGTTTGTAGGGGATGTCATCGGCCATCATCGAGCTGTCATAGCGCAGCCCGTGTTCGATCATCAGATCGACGACTTCCTGCGTGATGTTATAGACCGGCGCCCGGTAGCCGCGCGGCTTTTGTCCGCAGATGCGCTGATGCACATCCAGCGTGCGCTCGAACCACTCGCGTTGCTGGCCGCGCGTCTTGATCGGATCCTCATGCAGATAGCCGTGGTGCCCGATCTCATGACCGTCTTTCAGGATCGCTTCCGCCACATCCGGATAGGTTTCCAGACACCAGCCGGGGATGAAGAACGATTGCTTCAGACCCAGGCGGCGATAGGTATCGAGAATGCGAGGCAGGGCGACCAACGGACCGTACCGCCCCATCGAAATGGGATAGAGCCGGTCATGGCTGTCTGTGGGTTTGGCAATGTGGATCAGGCTGTCGGCATCCATATCAAATGTGATTGCAACCGCGCATTTCGCGCCGTTTGGCCAAGGGATCGGGTTGCGGATCATTTCTCAGCTTTCATTCAGGACGTGGGCGCTTTGGGTGTCCCAAGACAGCCAGATTTCGTCGCCACTGTTCAGATCAAATTTCGACAGCTCGCGCTCTTGCATCTGTACTTTAAAGTCATGGCCCTGCGCGTCTTCTAGGAACAGCGTGACCATCGAGCCTACGAATTCTTCCGAGATCAGCTTGCAGTGGGCCTTGTTGCCACCCTCGGGTTGCCCAAGAGCAATGTGAACCAGATCGGCCGAGATGACAAAGCTGGCGTTGTGGCCCTGCGTCAGAGGCACGTCGTTTGTCGGCACGGTAAAATCGCCAGAGTCAGTGGTAATCCGGGCCGTGTTGCCATCCACTGAGGCGACCTTGCCGGTCAGGATGTTGTTGCGCCCCACAAATTCCGCCACAAACTGGTTGGCCGGTTCGCGGTAGATGTCTTTGGGAGAGCCGATTTGGGCAATCTCGCCCTTGCCCATGATGATCACGCGGTCTGCCATGGCAAAGGCTTCGGACTGCGAATGCGTGACATAGACAAAGGTGATCCCCAGTTCACGTTGCAGGTCGGTCAATACGGCTTGCATGCGGATCACAAGATGGGCGTCCAGCGCGGACAGAGGTTCGTCCAACAGCAGGATTTGCGGCTCCATCACCAAAGACCGCGCAAGGGCCACACGTTGTTTCTGACCGCCGGACAGGGTCGAGATATCGCGGTTCTCAAACTCAAGAATGCCCATCTTGTCGAGCCATTTGATCGCGCGTTCTTTGCGCTCAGCCTTGTCAACGCCGCGCATCTTTAGCCCAAACTCGACATTTTCACGCGCCGTCAGAAACGGGAACAACGCCAGCGACTGCCACACCAACGGCGTGTCGCGTTCATGGGGCGCCACATCATTCATCACGCGGTCATTCAGGCGTATTTCACCAACGCTTGGAGCCTCAAGCCCCGCCAACATGCGCAGGGTCGTGGTTTTGCCACAGCCCGACGGCCCCATGATCGCCAGAAACTCGCCCTCTCGAATTTCGAAATCCAGTTGCTTCACCGCAACGAAATCGCCGAAGTGCTTTTGGACTTTGTCAAAGACAACCAATGGTTTGTTCATGATTGCAGGCTCTTTATTTGGCGGCTGGCAAAAAACAACTGGGCCAGCACAACAAGGGTCATTGAGATGAGGAAGACGAATGTGCCGATGGCGTTGACCTGTGGGTCGATGTTGCCCTGCACGATTTCCAGGATGATCACCGGCAGCGTCTTGTTCAGGCCCGAAACGAACCACGAGACCGCAAATTCATCGAAGGACACGGCCGCTGTCAGGAACAGACCCGAAAAGATAGCGGGTTTGCAAAACGGGATGATCACATGGCGCATGGTCTGCCATTCTGACCCGCCAAGGTTCCATGCGGCGGATTCCAGATCCGGGTCCATCTGATTGAGACGCAGTCGGATCACCGCCATGGCAAACGGGGCCGTCAGAACACTGTGCGCGATGATGATCGAATACAACTGACCCGACATGCCGATCTTGGAGAACCACGCCAGCATCGCCAGCGCCATGATGATCAGCGGAATGGTGGGCGGCAGCAGGATCAGCGCAAGGTAGGGGCCCTTGAGGCGGAAGTTATAGCGAAAGTCGGAATAGGCCGTGCAGAACCCGAGAAAGGTCGCAATTACCGCCGTGGAACACGACACGATCAGACTGTTTAGGGCGGCCTCCCAGACATCAGGATCTGCGAGGATTTTCGCGTACCATTCGGTGGTGAATTCACCCAGCGGGATCGTCGGGAACCGTTGAGAGTTGAACGAAAAGACCATGCTGAACAGGATCGGGGCAAAGACGAAGGCAAAGATCAGCGCAACGTAGAGGCCGAGGATGACATTGAGGGATCGACTTTGTTTCATTTTGCGCCCTTGCTCTTGCGATACGCCAAGGCGATGCCGGTGAACGCGATGGCGAACAGGGTGAGCATCATCATGATCGCTACCACAGCCGCGCGGGGCCATTGCTGTCCGGATTTGGTTGTATCCAGGATCAGGATCGGCAGCGTCGGTTCTTGCGATCCACCAAGGTAAAAGGGGGCCACAAAGTCACCAAAGGACAGGATGAAACAAAAGATCGCGGCAATGATCAGACCAGTTTTGGACAACGGAATGATCACCTGCCAGATGGTTCGGAACGCCGAGCAGCCGAGGTTGCGCGCTGCCTCGATCAGGTTCTTGTCGATGTTCGCCATTGTGACCGTTTGCAGGATCACAACCAGCGGCAGCGTCAGGGTCATATAGCCCACCAATGTGCCGAAATTGGTGTTGAGC
>JBGCDD010000088.1:0-23833 GCA_045105075.1 Sedimentitalea sp.
CCAGCGCCCGGTCAGCAGCAGCTCCATCGCGATATGATAGGGAATGCGCTTGGGCAGCTTGACGCTGGCCGCATCCGCAACCGTACCCGACCGGATTTCCGGCAGTGCAAATGTCGCGTGATCGGCGGCCAAAATCATATCCGCGCTCAGCGCAAGTTCAAGCCCGCCGCCACAGGCGATGCCATTCACCGCCGCGATCACCGGCTTGTTCAAACCGCGCAGCTCCTGCAAACCGCCAAAGCCGCCCACACCGTAATCGCCATCCACCGCATCGCCGTCTGCCGCCGCCTTCAAGTCCCAACCGGGGCAAAAGAACTTGTCGCCACCGCCCGTCAAAATCGCCACGCGCAACTCTGGGTCATCGCGGAAACCGGCAAACACGTCGCCCATCACCCGGCTGGTCTGCAAATCGATGGCATTGGCTTTGGGGCGGTCCAAAACCACCTCCAAAACCGGACCGTTGCGCATGGTGCGCACAGGAGAATCAATTGTCATTGGCGGGCCTTTCCCTGGTTCAATGTGCATCATCTGCGAGGTGGCGTCGGATCAGCGCATCTGCCGCACAGACCCGATCAGGAGTGCAGATCAGCGGGTTGATTTCGACTTCCTGCACCACATCCGCGTGCGCGATCACATAGTCTTGTAGGGCGTCAATCGCGGCCAGAACAGCCTCGATGTCAACGCCCGGCTTACCGCGATAGCCCGCCAGAACCGGCGCAATGCGCAAACCCTCTAAAGCCCTGCGCACACTGGCGCGCGACGCAGGCACCAGCAAACACCGGGTGTCGGCCATAACCTCGGTCAGCACGCCACCCGCACCAAGCGTCAGCACATAGCCATGCGCCGGGTCGCGCAACACCCCAACCAACAGCTCGACCACAGCGCCAGGGATCATCTCTTCGATCAAAACATCAGTCGTCGCCATATTGGCAGCAGCGCGGCCTAGATCGCCGTGAGCCAGGTTCAAATTCACTCCGCCAGTGTCGGATTTATGAGCGTCACCCACCGACTTCAGAACCAAAGGCGCTTGCAAATCACCAGCCAGACGCGCCAAATCCGCAGCGACCGGCGCCTGAACATGACGCGGCACCGGCATCGAAAAGGCCGCCAATTCGCGCTTTGCCTGCGCCTCAGACAGCGTGATAACCGGGTGATCCGACACGCCCGGCAACACCAGCGGCGACTGTGGCGAAACCGGCTCAAAAGCCGCCGCCTCGGCCGCCGCCAATGCCTCCTCCAGGCCAAACAAGGGCACAACTCCGCCCTCCATCAATCGCTGGGCCGTGGCACCAGGCATCAATTCCGGCAAGCTGGAGACAACCGCAAACGGCGCGCCTGTTTGCTGATGGGCCATCAGCGCCGCCTGAGTTGCACAATCCCAATCGCTGTCATCAGTGGTTGGATAGTCCACGATGCTCATGGTCAACGCCAGACCATCACCAGTCAATGCGCCCCAAGCCGATGCCATCTTGCGCACATCACGCCAGATGTACGTGTGGTAATCCAAAGGATTGGAAAGGGCGACCATGGACCCCAAAGGCGTGCGCAAAGCCGCATGCTGACCCGCGCTCAAATTCGGAAACTCAAGGTCACGCGACACCGCCAGATCAGCAATCAGGCTTGCCTCGCCTCCCGAACAGCTGATTGACGCAATCCGGCGCGACGTCAGCGAACCGCAACAATGCAGCAATTTAAGCGTCTCCAAAAATGCTGTCAGTCCCGAAACCCGCGCGATGCCCAACCGCTCAAGCAACGCCTGCGCCCCCGCATCCTGCCCAGCAAGCGACGCCGTATGCGAAATGGTCGCGCGCTGTGCCTGTTCAGATCGCCCGACCTTTAACGCCACTATGGGTACACCACGCGCTTGCGCCTTTTGCGCCAAAACCTCCCATTGGCGCAGATCACCAAAACCCTCAACATGCATCCCGATCGCTGTGATCCGCGGATCATCCAAAAGATGCAACGCCAGTTCCGCCTGAGTGGTCTGCGCCATGTTTCCACAAGTGATCATCATGGCAATCGGCAAAGCACGCTGCTGCATGCTCAGGTTGATGGCAATGTTGGAACTTTGCGTCAGAACCGCGACACCCCGCTCAACCGGACCCATCCCATGCTGGTCAGGCCAAATTGCGGCACGATCCAAAGCATTGACAAAGCCATAGCAATTGGGACCCAAGACCGGCATTTCACCCGCACACGCAACCAAAGCCGTTTGCAGATCTGCACTGGTTTCATCTTCTGCCACTGCTTCAGAAAAACCCGAAGCAAAGCAAACTGCCCCGCCCGCACCGAGCGCGCGCAACTGGGCCACGACATCTACAGTGGCATGGCGGTTGATCCCTATGAAAGCCGCATCAATCGCGCCCTCAATCTCGCTCAAATCCCGAACCGAGCGTCGCCCAGCAATGGATTTGCCCTGAGGGTGAACCGGAACAATGGTTCCATCAAAAGAAATCTGCTCCGCCGCGCCCAGAATCGCTTCGCACCACGCCCCACCTCCGATGACGGCGATGCTTGAGGGGCTCAAGAGTCGCGAAAGATTACGCATATTTCTATCGTCTTTCCAAAAGAGTTTTCAGGCCTCCGGCGGGGATATCTAGGCTCCAAGCGCGCGCAGCAAATCGCGGCTGATAATGTGGCGTTGAATTTCGCTGGTGCCGTCCCAGATGCGTTCGACCCGGGCATCGCGCCAGAACCGTTCCAACGGATAATCATCCATCAAACCCATTCCACCGTGGACTTGGATGGCGGCATCGGTCACGCGTGCCAGCATTTCCGATGCATACAGTTTTGCAGAGGCGATTTCGCGATTCGCCGGAAGCGTCCGATCCAGTCGGTCTGCCGCCGCGAGCGTTAACAAGTCTGCCGCGTCGATTTCGGTGATCATGTCGGCGATCTGAAACGACACACCTTGGAATTTCCCGATCTTCTGGCCGAACTGTTCCCGCTCCGCGGCATAATTCAGCGCATAGTCAAACACGCGCCGTGCTCGACCAACCGACATTGTGGCAACGGTGATACGTGTGGCATAAAGCCAAGTGTTCATCACCGCGAACCCACCGTCGACTTCGCCCAACACTTGCGCGTGAGGCAACCGGCAATCGTCAAAGTCGAGGATCATGTTCTTATAGCCGCGATGACTGACCGATTTATAACCCTCTCGGATGGTGAACCCCGGCGTGCCGCGATCCACCAGAAAAGCCGTGATGCGCTTTTTGGGGCCCTTGGGGGTGTCATCTTCACCGGTTGCGATGAAAACGATCAAGAAGTCTGCATGGTCCGCGCCCGAGATGAAATGTTTGGTCCCATTCACCACCCAGTCGCCGCCATCGCGCACGGCCGCGCATTTCATGCCCCGCACGTCTGATCCGGCGCCCGGTTCGGTCATCGCCAACGCGTCCATTCGCTCGCCGCGCACAGCAGGCATCAGATAGCGCTCGACTTGCTCGCCCTCACACGCCATCAGGATGTTTTGCGGGCGCCCGAAGAAATGGTTCAGCGCCATCGACCCGCGCCCCAATTCGCGCTCGACCAGGGCAAACTCCATGTGGTTCAGCCCCGCACAGCCCACGCTTTCGGGGAAATTGCAGGCGTAAAACCCCAGCTCAATGGTTTTGCGTTTGATCTCGGCGGCGATCTCGGCGGGCACTTCGCCGGTGCGGTCCACCAAATCTTCATGCGGATAGATCTCTTTTTCGACGAAGGATCGCACCGTGTCGGCGATCATTTCCTGCTCTTGCGTCAGGCCATATTGCATGTGTGGAGTCTCCGTTATCGGCTGTCGGCCGGGGTGTAATCAAATTGCTCGCGCGCGCGAATTGCGTCTGCGCCGCCCAGCGCCGCAATGCGTGTGGCTTGGTCGGCAAAGGCGCGCGCATTCACCGCCTCGGGGTCAAAACGGGCGTGCAAACGCGCCATGCCTTCGGCCAGAACATCCGCGCGCAATGCGGCCAGGTCCTGCAATTCCTGCGGATCCGCCGCCATATCAAACAGCTGCGCGGCATGGCCGCCGGCATAGTAAACCAGCTTCCAATTCTGCCAGCGCAGCATGGTGAACCCATTGGGGGCCCCGCCGTCATGATATTGGGAAATCACCTCTCGCCCCCGCACAGGCGCGCGCAGATCAACGCCCGAGAAGCCATCGCACGCGGCCCCCATCGCGCCGCAAATCGTCGGGGCCGCATCAATCAGGCTGACCGGATCGCGCCAGACACCGGGCGCAACGCCCGGCCCGGCCATCAGCAGCGGCACGCGCGCGGAACTGTCATACATCACCGATTTGGTCCACAGGCCCTTTTCACCCAGCATTTCACCGTGATCCGAGGTGAACAGGATCAGCGTGTCTTCAGCCAGGCCCGCCGCCTCCAAAGCATCCAGCACCTGTCCGACCTGACGGTCCAGAAAAGTGACCATGCCCTGATAACTGGCCCAGGCAATTCCGCGTGTTTCATCGCTGAAATAGGCGCCGTGGCAAAAAAAATCTGCCATTTCGCGCACGCCCGGATGATCTGGCACAGGTTCGGACGGGCGCGGCGCCGCGTCATAGCGCGCGAAATCCTCGGGCGGTGCGATCAGCGGGAAATGCGGGCACAGCCAACTGACAAAGGCGCTCCACGGCGCGGTTTGGCGCTCTGGCGCGCCCAGCCAGGCCACCGTTTCTGCTGTCACGCGGCGGTCAAAATCCAGATAGTCGGACGTGCCGGGGCCGATGTCGCGCGCCAGCGTGTGGGAGTTTTGGTCGGGTTCAACCGGGCGACGCAGCAGCGCCTGCACCCAGCCCACGCCATCGACCACATGCACCGGCTCGATCTGTTCATCAAACCCCACATCATCCTGCACGCTGCGATAATGCAGCTTGCCAATCGACACACAGGTTTGCCCGCTGGCCTGCACCGCATGGCCCCAGGACGGCACCTGCCCATAGTACGGCTCGGCCGATGACCAGCAGCCGATCTCGTGCACGTCGCGCCCGGTGGCAATCGCCGCCCGCGTCGGCACACAGATCGGCGACGGCGTATAGGCCGCGTCAAAGCGCATCGAGCGCGCCGCCAAACGGTCCAGATTAGGCGTATCCGCCACCCCGCCCGCATGGCCCAGCGCCCACCAGGACAGCTCGTCCGACATCATGAACAGCACGTTCATGTGCGCCGCCGCGCCGCCAGCCGCGCCTTCATCTTGGCCTTACCCTCGGGCGTGCCATCATGGAACGAGCCAAACAAAACGTCCCAAGGAATGTCCAACGTGCCGTAATTGCACTCAAAATAGCGATGGTGCATTTGATGATGAAAATTGCCCAGGTGCAGCCGTTTGCGCCCCGCAGCCCACAACCCTTCAAATCCGGTGTGAGTGGTGATCGCGTAGAGCGCATAGAACATCAGGTGAAAAATCATGTGCACCGGATGCGTTGGCAGCACAAAATGGATCAACACCGTGCCGAAATACATCAGGTGCTCGATCGGGTGCATGCTGAGGCCAGACCACGGCCCGATATCGGTGTTGCGATGGTGCAGCGCATGAAATCGGTACAGCAGATTGGAATGCAGCGCGCGGTGGATCCAGTAGAAATAAAAGCTCTCCCACACCGGGATCAACAGGAACACCGCAACAAACCACACTGGATGCATCGCAAACGAGCTGACCGGCGCATAGCCATTGGCCATCGCCCACCAGATCAGCGCCTCATAGAGGCTCCAGACCGTCACCCCCGAGGCCAGCGTCCACAGCATATTGTCGGCCAGCTGGCTGTTGAAATCAAACATCCGTCCTTGGCGCGGAAACGGGCGCGGGTCGTATTTATGATCTTGCCCTTGCAGGGCATAGCGGTGGAAAATCAGGTGCAGACCATGCGCCAAAGCAAAAGTGATCACCAGATTGCGCGCCCAGATGCCGATGATCCACAGCCCCGGTTCCGCCGTTTGCGCCAGATCAGGCCCGATCCAGAACGCCACAAAAGCCAGCGCGACAATCACCAGATTGACCGAGATCGGCAACCAGGCGCCTGCGTACCACCGCGCCACATCCATCGGCTGCGGCGGCCATTGCCACAACGGGGACACTGCAATCGGCACGGTCGGGATGTGGTTCCATTCAGCCATCAGGTGTACATCTGCTTTTTGCGCGCGCGGGTCGCGTCAGTCGCCCCACTTGATCCATCATGAAAGGTGCCAAACAGCCGATCCCAGGGCATTTCAACGGTGCCATAGTTACACTCAAAATACCGGTGGTGCAGCTGATGAAAGAAATCCCCCAACTGCGCGCGTTTGCGCCCGGCGGCCAGCAATCCATCAAACCCGGAATGCGAACACACCGGATGCAGCGTGAACGTATAGACGTGAAACAGAATATGCACCGGGCTGGTCGGCACCACAAAATGGATCAAAAGCGAGCTGAAATAGAGCGTATGTTCGATCGGATGCATCGAAATCCCCGACCACGGCCCCACATTCACATTGCGGTGGTGCAGCGCATGGGCGTGTTTGTACAGTTTGGGGTGATGCAGCAGCCGATGCCCCCAATAGAAATGAAAGCTGCCCCAGGTCGGCAGCAGCACAAACCACGCCACATACCACACCGGATTGGCCGCAAACGATGTTGTCGCCGCCCAGCCATTGCCCGCCGCCCAGAACCACGCACAGGTGTAAAGCGTGCCAATCGTGATGCCACTGGCCAGCGACCAAAACATATTGTCCAACACTTGGCTGCGAAACGTGTAGGTCCCGTTGTCCGACACCTGCCCGCGTTCGTTGTATTTCAGGGTCGTGCCCTGTTTGCCCCAACGGTAAAGCCACAGATGCAGCCCCCCCGCCACGCAAACATGCGGGATCAGAAAGCCCAGCCAGATCGTCGCAATCCACCCCGGCGCCAAACCCACCGTTTGATCAAGCCCCGGCGCCCACAGCCAAATCGCCAACAGCGCCACCGCCAGCGACAGGGTCGAGGTCGACAACACCAGCCAGAACGCCCCGTACCAGCGCGCCACCTCCATCGGGCGCGGCGGCCAGGCAAACAGCGGATTGGTTTCCACCGGAGCGGTCGGCCGGAAATTCCAGCGCCCCGCCTCGGTGTCTTCAGCTGGCATAGTCGGAGCCTTCGTGATCCAGGATCAATTTCAACTCGCTCAGATGACGATCGGCCTGCTCGGGGTAAGACTCGACCTCTTGCGCGGTCTTCTCGGCAATCTCATCGGACAGCACCCGCAACGGCTGCCCGGTTTGCAAGGCTCGAATATAGGTTTCGGCGGCGCGCTCAAAGAAATAAAGCCGGTTGAACGTGTCCGCCACCGTGTCGCCGGTGACCATGATGCCGTGATTGGCCATCACCAGCACCTTGACCTTGGGGTCCTGCAACATCGACGCACAGCGCTCGCCCTCTTCTTCCAACGCCAGCCCGCCATAGTGATCATCCACCGCGTGACGGTTGAAAAAAATCGCACTGTTCTGATCAATCGGCAGCAACCGGCTGTCCGCCAGACTGGCCAGCACCGTGGCGTGGATCGAATGCACATGCATCGCACAGCGCACATGTGGGCAATGCCGGTGAATGCCCGCATGCAGCGCCCAGGCGGTTTCATCCGGCGCATCCGGGCCCGACAGCGCGTCAGGGTCGTTGGCGTCCAGATCCAGCAGCTCACTGGCGCGGATCCGGCTGAAATGCACCTGATTGCGGTTCATCAAAAACCGGGTACCGTCGTCGTTCACCGCCAATGAAAAATGGTTCGACACGGCCTCGTGCAGATCCAGCCGCGCGGTCCAGCGAAAGGCAGCGGCCAGATCGACCCGTTCGCCCCAGTGATCCATATTCGGGCGCAATTCGGTGACAGACATCGCAACTCTCCTCTCGGGTTGGTGCGAATTTGCCTGTCCTGCGCCAGCTTGACCAACGAAAAAATCGCAGCTTCCGCATTAGCCTGACTTATGGCAAAATTATAGGCATGCAGAATCCGCTTCCTCCGCTGGGCTGGTTGCGCGCCTTCGAGGCCGCCGCCCGCCATTTGTCGTTCACCGGCGCCGCACGTGATCTGAACATGACGCAAAGCGCGGTCTCCCAGCAGATCAAGTCGCTGGAGTCCTATCTGGGCCGACCTCTGTTCAACCGCCGCCCGCGCGCTTTGGAACTCACCGACTCTGGCATCACCTACCTGCCAGTGGTGCGCGATGCGTTCCGAACGCTGGTGCGCGGCACCCGCGCGGTCACCGGCAATCCGTTGAATGTGGTGCAGGTGCAATGCAACCTGACATTCGCCGTGCACTGGCTGGCGCCGCGTCTGGCCGGGTTTCGCGCCGAACACCCCGATGTGCGCCTGAACCTGTCGACCGAGATCTGGGAACCGCGCGAGCTGGCCGAAGGCGTTGACGTCGAAATCCGCTTTTCGCTGCGCCCCGCCGATACCATCCGCGCCGAGCGTGTGCACCAGGATCACTATTACCCGGTCTGCGCGCCCGGCTACCCCGTGGTCCTGAGCGATCTGGCGATGCAGCCGCTTTATGATTGCTCGAACCTGCTGTGCAACTGGTCAACCTGGGCCGAAGATCAGGGCTTGCCCTGGCCCGATCCGGTGATCACCTATGCCACGACCTATTCGGTGACCCTGTCGGTGGCGATGGCCGGGGGCGGGTTGGCGTTGGCTCATGATCTGATTGCCCAAGGGTTGATCGACCAGGGCCTGCTGATCGCGCCCTTCCCGCACCGCGCCGCCATGCAAGAGGCGTATTACCTGATCCTGTCCCCGCAGGCCGAACAAAGCCCCGGCGCCGTCGCTTTCGCCAACTGGCTGCGCCGCGAACTGGCGGATCAGCCCGGCTCAGACGGACGGCTCGCCACCCAGGCATAGCCGTTTTCGCACAGGATATAACACTCGCGCAGCCCATGCGGCTTGTCCGTTGGCCCCTGCAACACATGCGCACCAAACGCCTCGGCGCGGGCGGTCGCCTCTTCGGGATCACTGTCATAGAGCCTGATTTCAAGGCCCGCACCGCGCGGCGGGGTTTCCGGCAACACCCCCAGCAAAGGGTTGGAATGATACGTACCGTCGCTGTGCAGCTGAAACACCTGATCGCCATAGCTGACGATGGCAAAATCCGCGCTTTTGCGATGACAGGTCAACCCAAACACCGTTTCCAAAAAGCGGCATTCCTCCAAAACATCGCGCACCAACAGGTTCAGCCCGATGCCGCGCAAACCCGCACCAAACGCTTCGGCGGAAACTGTCTCATAATCCATGGCGGGCTCCTTTCGCGCCACCTTGATCCTGCCTCCGGGCCGTGTCAACGTGGGCCATGAACCATCCCATTTTTCCCAGCTGGCCCGATGTGGCCGCCGATCTGATCGCCGTCGCCACCGCGCGCGCCCCTGCTGACATGGTCATCAAAGGCGGCATTTGGGTGAACGTGCACAGCCGCGAGACCCTGCCCAACCACGACATCGCCATCGTAAAGGGCCGCATCGCCTGCGTGATCCCCGACGCCAGCGCACAGATCGGGCCGGACACCAAAGTGATCGAGGCCAACGGGCGCTATATGATCCCGGGGCTGTGCGACGGGCACATGCACATCGAATCGGGCATGCTGACCCCGGCCGAATTCGCCCGCGCGGTGATCCCGCATGGCACCACATCGATGTTCACCGACCCACACGAAATCGCCAATGTGCTGGGGCTGGACGGTGTGCGCATGATGCACGACGAAGCGCTGCTGCAACCGATCAACATTTTCACCCAAATGCCCAGCTGCGCGCCTTCGGCCCCGGGGCTTGAGACCACAGGGTTTGAAATCACGCCCGAAGACGTGGCTGACGCCATGAGCTGGCCCGGCATTGTCGGACTGGGCGAGATGATGAACTTTCCCGGGGTCTCAAACGCCGACCCCAAAATGCTGGCCGAGATCGCCGCAACGCAAAGGGCAGGTAAAACTGTGGGCGGACACTATGCCTCGCCCGATCTGGGTCCGGCTTTTGCCGGTTATGTGGCGGGCGGCCCAGCAGATGATCATGAAGGCACCGCCGAGGCCGACGCCATCGCCCGGGTGCGCCAAGGCATGCGCGCCATGCTGCGCCTTGGCAGCGCGTGGTATGATGTCGAGGCACAAATCACCGCGATCACCGAAAAGGGCCTTGATCCGCGCAGTTTCATCCTGTGCACTGATGATTGCCATTCCGGCACGCTGGTCAACGACGGCCATATGAACCGGGTGCTGCGCCATGCCATTGCCTGCGGTTGTGATCCGCTGGTGGCGCTGCAAATGGCCACACTCAACACCGCGACGCATTTTGGTCTTGAGCGCGAGATCGGATCGCTCACGCCCGGACGGCGCGGCGATGTGATCCTGACCTCGGATTTGGCGAAATTGCCGATTGAAACGGTGATCGCACGCGGACAGGTCGTGGCCGATAACGGCACCTGCCTCGCACAATGCCCGCACCTGGACTGGCCCACGCGCGCCCGCGACACTGTGCATCTGGGCCATGTCCTGGGAACGCAGGATTTTGAGATCACCGCGCCGGTCGGGGCCAACTCTGCGCGGGCGAACGTGATTGGGGTTGTCGAAAACCAGGCCCCGACGCAGGCGTTGAAGCGGGATCTGCCAGTGCGCGACGGTTTGGTAGAGGGCACCGGCGATACCTGCCAGATTGCGCTGGTCGAACGCCATCGCGCCACGGGCGGGGTGGTGAATGCCTTTGTCGCGGGGTTTGGATATAGCGGCAAAATGGCCCTGGCCTCGACCGTGGCGCATGACAGCCACCATATGATTGTTGTTGGCACCGATCGCGCGCAAATGGCGTTGGCGGCCAATCGGCTGGCCGAGGTCGGCGGTGGCATCACGGTCTTTCGCGACGGGGTTGAGCTGGCTTTGGTCGAGCTGCCAATCGCCGGGTTGATGTCGGACCAGCCCGCCGCCGAGGTTGCCGCAAAGGCTGATGCCTTGATTGCCGCGATGGTCGCTTGCGGGTGCACTTTGAACAACGCCTATATGCAGCATTCCTTGCTGGCTTTGGTCGTTATCCCTGAACTGCGCATTTCCGATCTGGGACTGGTCGATGTGCGCACATTTCAGCACATCCCCTTGCTTGAGCCTGCGTCATGATCCATTGCCCCAACCCGGCCCCCGCACAGAGCTTTTCCGACGCAGCCCCGGCCGTCGCCCATTTATGTGCGCTATACACGCAAGCCACCGATTTTCTGTGCGAGCAGTTTCAAGAGGTGATGCAAAGCGGCGCGCCCGGCCATCGCATCCGCGCCTACTATCCCGAAATCCGCCTGACCACGACAACATATGCCCAGGTCGACACCCGCCTGAGTTTTGGTCACGTCTCGGCGCCAGGCACCTATGCCACCACGATCACACGGCCCGATCTGTTTCGCGCTTATCTGACACAACAGATTGGATTGTTGATCCGCAATCATGGCCAACCGGTTAGCATTGGCCCCTCGGACACGCCGATCCCGGTGCATTTCGCGGTGGCCTCGCGCGCAGACATCACCGTGCCCCAGGACGGTGCGGTCGATTTCACCCTGCGCGATGTGTTTGATGTCCCGGATCTGAGCACCACAAATGACGACATCGTCAATGGCACCTATGCGCCTGTCGACGGGATCGGCCCATTGGCACTGTTCAGCGCGCAACGGGTGGATTATTCGCTGGCCCGGCTGAGCCATTATACCGCCACCGATCCCGAGCATTTTCAGAACCATGTGCTGTTCACCAACTATCAGTTCTATGTCTCGGAATTTGAAGCCTTTGCGCGGGCACAACTGGGCGATCCCGACAGTGGTTATGACAGTTTTGTCAGCACCGGGAATGCGCAGATTACATCGCCTGACGGGGTGCTGAGCGCGCCTTTGAAGCTGCCGCAGATGCCGACCTATCACCTGACGCGACCAGATGGCTCGGGGATCACGCTGGTGAATATCGGCGTTGGACCATCAAATGCCAAGACAGCGACGGATCATATTGCCGTGCTGCGCCCGCATGCCTGGCTGATGGTGGGCCACTGCGCGGGACTGCGCAACACACAGGCGCTGGGTGATTTTGTACTGGCCCATGCTTATCTGCGCGAAGACCATGTGCTGGACGATGATCTGCCGGTCTGGACTCCGATCCCGGCGCTGGCGGAAATTCAGATTGCGCTGGAACAGGCCGTGGCGCGGGTGACGCAACTGGAGGGGTACGAGCTGAAGCGGATCATGCGCACCGGAACTGTGGCCACAATCGACAATCGCAATTGGGAGCTGCGCGATCAGTCCGGCCCGGTGCAGCGGCTTTCACAATCGCGCGCGGTGGCGCTGGATATGGAGAGTGCCACGATTGCGGCCAATGGTTACCGGTTTCGCGTGCCTTATGGGACTTTGCTATGCGTGTCTGACAAGCCTTTGCATGGAGAGCTGAAGCTGCCGGGCATGGCGTCGGATTTTTACACTACACAGGTGGCGCGTCATCTTGAAATTGGCATTCGCGCCATGGAGACCCTGCGTGGCATGCCGCTGGAGCGATTGCACAGCCGTAAATTGCGCTCGTTCGATGAGACGGCGTTTTTGTAGATCCATGGCAATTTTGCGAGGCTCTGCCTCGCGCTCCGGGATATTTTCAGCAAGAGGAAAAGGCAGCTTCAGGACACGATGAAAGCCTTGAGGAGCGACATGGTTTTGTCAGGTTGGTCGCGCATGATCATGTGCGCGCAGTTGTCGAGTTCGTGATATTCAAGCAGGGCCTCGGGCACGTGTTGGGCGATAGTGCGGCTAAATGCGATCGGCATGATCGGGTCCTGGCGCCCACCGATGACCAATGTCGGGCAGTTGAGGCGTGTCAGGTCTTGGCGAAAGTCCATCTTTCCCTGCTCGCCTTTGGGGCCGTTGAAATGCAGCGCGGTTTCATTGCGCATCTTGATGCGTGACAGCCAGTCGGTGTTGTCGCTGGGTTGCAGCGCATAATAAGGCACGCAACGATCGCGATATTGCGCCCGACTGTCATCGGTCGGGTTTTCCCAATAGGCTTGCGCCACGGCTGCGATATCGGGGCCACCGCGCCGGGCAAAGGCTTTGTAGATTTCGGGGAAGGCGACCTTGGCGGCTGTGCTGAGCAGGGCGATTTTACCGGCGTGACCGGGATGGCGCGCCGCATAGGCCTGGGCCACGAAACCGCCAAATGACGCGCCGATCACAATTGGGGAGACAACTCCCAAGTGATCGCACAGTCCGCGCAGGTCATCGCTCCATTGGGCCAAGGTCCAGGTTTCGGGTGTGCAAAACGAGCTGCGTCCATTGCCACGGTGATCATAGTAAATGACCTGGGCAACATCGCGAAGCGCTGAAAAGGACGGTTTGTAGACCGTATGATCTGCGCCCGGCCCGCCATGCACCAGAACCACCGTTGGACGTTCGCGCATCTCAGGGCCATCTGGCGCAAGACCGACGCCATCGACGTCGAAGTAGAGCGTCGCTCCGTTGATTGAGGCGTACATCTTGGATCTTTCGCTGTTTCAGGGATGTTGGAGGTTCTCGTTGTGGGTGTCCACCGCAGTTCTGCGCCTTGGGGCCGGATCATGGCGTCAGGCACTGGTGGGCGGGTGTTGATCTGGCCCCGATTTCGATTGGCGACCCTCGCCGAGGCTTTTGATGAGCTCTGCTTTGCGGCCAGCGGCTGTGGCATGGCAGAATTGACGTCTTTGGCTTTGATCCAACCTCTGACGGCCTGCACTGTCAATTCTGGGCCAAAGACAAGCATGCACCCCGCGCGAGGTGCACACATCTGGCAGAGCATTGAGAACCGGCGTGGCGTTCAGCTTGCGTTTCAAGGGGATCGCCAGACAGGTGCGGCTGTGGTCATCCCTGGTTCTGAGCGTTCTGAACGCGCTGTCACCACCCGTGTGATCGGGCACAAAGTCATCCGAACCGTTCGATGCAGGCGCGCCAGCGACGCTCAATTCGACGTGCCGGCCTGTTTAGATCGGGGCGCTGTTTTGATAACCCCACGTTTACTGCAAACATGCGACACTAAAAGCCGATGAGGTGTATTAGGATCGTGGGTGGCGCGGGGTCGAGCATCATTTTCTTGTATTGCCTATGCCAGAGGTTCAAAAAAACGCATCAGGGCCATTCTGGGAGGGCGACCATGCCAAAAGGACCACAGGGACAAAAACGCCCGGCGGATGTGATCGGCAATGCTGTGCACATTGCGCGAATTGCCACCGGGCAAGAGCAAGAGACGTTGCTGAAACAACCCGCCAAGCGCAAAAGTGGTTTGGCAGGGGCCAAGGCCCGGATGGCAAATACAACGCCCGAAGACCGCAAAGCCACAGCCCAAAAGGCGGCAGCGGCACGTTGGGCGTGATGGCGAACCACCAAACAAGCGGGCGTTGCAACCAGGATTTTGCCCCAAACCCGGCAACAAGGGGGCATCCCGGCGCCGGTGCAACACAAAAACGCGCTTCCTTTTGACGTGGTTGGGCCCCGGAATCAGGATCTGGACCCGTCATGTGCGATCGCTTCAAAAAGCGGCAGCGCGACCCAGCCCATTCCTCGATCTTTCACGCGTCGCAGCACTTTGATCAGGTCGCCATTCCTCAGCAGTCCAATTTGGATTTCGGGTGGGGTGTCGAGCCGGCGAACCCAAGCACCGGAAAGACCAGTCCAGCAGAGAACATCATCCGCACGAACGGCGGTCTTTCCAGCCCCAAAACAACCACAATGGGTCACGGCGAGCGCCCCCCAGTTTGATTGGATTAGGCAAACAGAGCGCTTCCCAACGCTCGCCAGAGACCTCAACACCCGAAAGCCGCGCAACGCCTGACAATATTTTTGAACAAATGGATTGCAAGACCAAGTACAGCCGATCAGAGATCACATCTCTGCCCCGCAAGAACCGCCTGAGCGAGCCTCTGAAAACCAGCTCAAAACAGGTTGCACCAGCGTCGATTACGGGCGGTGTTTGGTCAATCGTCGCCAGCCGACAAGGCCACATTTTCCACACCCAACCCAAACTTGATGACATCAGAGTGAGCTTTTTGCTTGATAACTTGCGTCGCCCCACTCATTCCAAACGCCATGAACAAATTGCCTCCCGAAACCCGCGCGATGATCCTGAACCTGCTGATCGATGGCATGTCGATGGGTTCTGTTTCGCACGCGGTGGGCGTGTCGATCAATACCGTGACCAAGCTGCTCGCCGAGGCCGGCGCCACATGCGCAGCCTACCATGACATCACAGTGCGCAATATTTCGTTGGATCAGGTCGCGCACACCGAGATCTGGTCGTTCCGGATCACCGGTGACAAAGCCAAGCACACTCCGACGGTCAATGTCTGGACCAGAACGACGCGTGACCCCAACAGCCAGTTGATCCTGACGTATGACATCGCCGAACGCCCGGACGACAATGGGTGTGACACCATGCAGAGCCTGAAACGCCGCATTGCGGGGCCATTCCACTTGATCAAAAACGGTTGCCCCCCCGCCGAGGCAACGACCGCGCAAACCCAGTTGGTCAGCCATGAGCTCGAAACAACCGCGCCGGCCTCAAATGCCCGCAACACCACTCACGCCAAATCTCACAACGCATCAATGGGCTTGCACCGGTTCGCGCAGCTGAGCAAAGCCCAGCACAGGAAACTGCAAAACCATCTGCACATGCTCAGCCTTTTCTTCGTGCACCACAACTTTGTGCGCGCGGACCCTGTGCAGAAAATCACCCCGGCGATGGCCGCGGGCGTGACAGATCAACAGCGCGACATCACCTGGATCCTCGACTTGATCGACGCCGAAACGCCCAGGCCCACCTAAAATGCGCCCCAACTGTCCGCCACGTCACCGGTTGATAAACCAATGGCCAAGCTGCATCGCCGTGGGCTGAGATCTCGGCGCCAAATTTGCGACCAAAAACCGGACAGCTCGACCCAGAACCACAAAGGGAAACCGCCCCCCTGCGGCAAAAAATCCGTGGAACTTTTGCCATAATACAAGCACACCCATAAAGACGCCCACATTTGCCAAGCAAAAACTTCAATTCGCATCCGAACACAGGTCAAAAATCGCTGTTTTTGGCTGATCTTAACCCTCTATGCGTTGTGTTGGCCCACAATATCCCGTTAAAGTCGCGCGCAGAGGCCCAAGTTAGCGGGCAGACGAAGGAGACCTAAAAAATGGCGAAACCAATGACCAAAACCCAACTTGTCGCCGCATTGGCCGACGATATGGGCACTGACAAAAAGGCCGCAGGCGCCGCTCTTGATGCGGTATGTGGCTTGATCACACGTGAAGTTGCTGCAGGCGGCTCGGTAACATTGCCCGGCGTGGGCAAAATCTATTGCCGCGAACGCCCCGAGCGGATGGTCCGCAACCCGGCCACCGGAGAGCAGTTCCAGAAAGAAGCGGACAAAGTGGTCAAAATGACCATCGCGAAAGCTCTGAAAGACAGCGTCAACGGCTGATCTTGCGCAGGCACCGTTTTTAAGAAAGGGTCGCCCCATCGGGTGGCCCTTTTTTTTTGCTGTACGCGCCCCGGCAACAACACTCTCAATGGCGCGGAATTCCAATGGACATAAAAGCGATCCTGATGGGCCTGGCCTTTGCGCTGATGTGGTCCTCTGCCTTTACGTCCGCGCGCATCATCGTCGCCGATGCATCGCCCCTGTTTTCGCTGGCTTTGCGCTTCCTGATCTCGGGTCTGCTTGGCGTTGCGATTGCACGCGCCATGGGACAAAGCTGGCGGCTCACACCGGCGCAATGGTACGCCACAGCCCTGTTTGGCCTGTGCCAAAACGCGCTCTACCTGGGTCTGAACTTCGTCGCGATGCAGCGCATCGAGGCCGGACTGGCCTCCATCATCGCCTCGACCATGCCGCTTTTGGTGGCATTGGCCAGCTGGCTGGCTATGGGCGACCGGCTACGCCCGCTCGGCATCGCCGGATTGATCGCCGGATTGCTGGGCGTGACCCTGATCATGGGCGCGCGCATCAGCGCCGGCGTCGATCTGATCAGCCTGGCACTGTGCGGGCTCGGCGTACTGGCCCTGACATTTGCCACCTTGGCCGTGCGCGGCGCCACCTCGGGCGGCAACTTCATGATGATCGTCGGTCTGCAAATGCTGGTCGGATCCGCCCTGTTGTTTTTGGCAACCCCCGTGTTTGAAACCCCATTTGTGAACCCCAACCCAACTTGGTGGCTGGCCTTCGGATACACCACACTTGTGCCCGGACTGGCCGCAACTCTGGTCTGGTTTGTGCTCCTGGACCGCATCGGCGCCATCCGGGCCGCAACGTTCCACTTTCTCAATCCAGTCTTCGGCGTCGCCATCGCCGCCCTCCTGCTGGGCGAAAAGATCGGCTTTCAGGACGTGATTGGCGTCGTGATCATAACCCTGGGCATCCTCGCCGTGCAGATATCACGCCAGCACAAAACCATCCCCTGAAAACCGCCACCCCTGCTTCATCTTTCAAAATAAACTCTGGGGTTTGGGGCAAAGCCCCAAGACGGCGCTCACACCGCGCTGTCGCTTGGCTGCCAAAGCTGAACAGGGTTGCCCTCGGGGTCCGCCAACCGCGCAAACCGCCCGTTGGGATAGACCTGCGGATCAACCTCCACATCAATCCCCTGACCGGTCAATTCTGCAACAGCCGCCGCCAGATCTGCCACCCTGAAATTGATCATCCAGCCCTGTTCCGGTCGCCCAAAATAGCTCGTTTCGGCCTCAAAAGGCGCAAACACAGTCGCACCCTCCTGTTGCTGCCAGACCGGCTCCTCATAGCTGGTGGGAACCTTGCTGATGCCAAACTGCGTCTCGTACCAGACCGCCAGCGCGCCCGGATCCTTGGCCCGAAAGAAAAAGCCGCCGATGCCCAAAACTTTGATCATTGCTGCCTCCGATGCGATGCGCGACCAAATTAGGACACGGCCAACGCGTCAGGCAAGCGCAGAGATCATCACCCGCGCTCTTCGGCCAACAACGTCTCGACCAACCGGATCACCGGACCCGCTTCCGGGCGCATGTTCGACCCCCAGGTGGCGCGCACGGTGCCATCCGCACCAATCAGCACTTTGTTAAAATTCCAACGCGGCACAAATCCGGTTTGCGATCTCACCGCCTTGTAAAATTCATGCGCCGAGCGCCCGCGCACCGACGTGATATCGGTCATCGGCAGATCCAGACCATAACTCAGCTCGCAGAAGTCCTTAACCTCTTCGGCGCTGCCCAGCTCTTGATTGAAATCCCCCGACGGCACCGCCAGCACCACCAGACCCTGCTCGCGGTACCGGTCATAACGCGCCTGCAGCCCACGGTATTGATCGGTAAATGCACATCGCGACGCCGTATTGACGACCATCACAACTTGCCCACGCCAATCCTCAATCCGCAAAACACCGCCATCAATCGACGCGAACGTGCCGCCCACCGCGCCCTTTGGGCCCGCTTGCGCCACCGGCGCCATCACCGCCAGCATTCCCAACACCGCCAAACCGATCCGCACCATCAAAAAACTCCCTGCATTATCATGCATACGCCGCCCAACCCCGCTCAGATCACACGCTCCGGTGCAAAGCCTGAAATAAACCTTTGATTTCCCGGTTCCGGCCCCATTTATTAACCCAAAGCAAACTCACGGAGGCTATCCTATGAACGCTTACGCAAAAACACCCGAGGCCGTGGCCGCCCTCAGCCGCGAGGAATTCCGCGTCACCCAGCAAAGCGGCACCGAACGCCCCGGCACCGGCAAGCTTTTGGGCAACAAGGAACCCGGCATTTACGTTGATATCGTCTCGGGCGAACCGCTGTTTGCCTCAAGCGACAAATACGAAAGCGGCTGCGGCTGGCCCAGCTTCACCAAAGCCATCGCCAACGTCACCGAACACCGCGATGCGACGCTTGGCATGATCCGCACCGAAGTGCGCTCGCAACACGGCGACAGCCACCTGGGCCACGTGTTCCCCGACGGCCCTTCCGACCGGGGCGGTTTGCGCTATTGCATCAACTCGGCCTCGCTGCGCTTTGTGCACCGCGATGACATGGCCGCCCAAGGCTACGGCGACTACATCGACCAAGCCGAGGACGTGGCATGAGCGCGCGCGCCGTCCTGGCAGGCGGCTGTTTCTGGGGCATGGAGGATCTGATCCGCAAACGCCCCGGCATTCTGGACACCACCGTGGGCTACACCGGTGGCGACGTGCCCAACGCCACCTATCGCAACCACGGCACCCACGCCGAAGGCATCGAGATCCTGTTTGACCCCTCCGTCATCAACTACCGCGAGATCCTCGAGTTCTTCTTTCAGATCCACGACCCAACCACGCCAAACCGGCAGGGCAACGACCGTGGTCTCAGCTATCGCTCGGCGATCTACTATGTGGACGAGGCGCAAAAAGCCATCGCCGAGGACACCATCGCCGATGTCGACGCCTCTGGCCTATGGCCCGGAAAAGTTGTGACCGAACTGGACCCCGTCGGCGACTTCTGGAAGGCCGAGCCCGAGCATCAGGATTACCTCGAACGCATCCCGCACGGCTACACCTGTCACTTCATCCGCCCGGGCTGGACCTTGCCCAAACGCGCGGCGGAATAAGACGATCTGCCCTGGTCCCTCCCTCGGGCCGGGGCAGATCAAACCGCCCCCACATGGGCCGCAATGCGCGCCACAACCCGCTGCAAGGCCTCGCTCGATGACGCTTTCAGGCTGTCATAGGCTAAAAAGTCATGCGGCATGTCGGCCCAGACATCCAGGCTCACATCCGCACCCCTGCCTTGCTGAATGCGGGCGAAATCAGCCACCATATCGCGCAAAATCTCGCGCCCCCCGGCCTGCAGGTAAATCGGCGCCAGCCCAGTGAAATCATGATCACAGGGCGACAACGCCGCGCGCCCGAATTCCCCCTTGGGGTCAAGCCATTGACCAAATTGCAGCGCCATCCAGCCCTGCACCATGTCAAAGCGGTCATTCTCATGCAGACTGGCCCCGCGATCGCCAATATCAGTCCACGGACTAAGACCCACACACAGCGCCGGTTGCGCCTCACCGCGCAGATTTTGCAACAACATCAACGCCATATGCCCGCCCGCGCTGTCACCGATCACCACCACCTGCTCGGGCGGCGTGGCCTGCGTCACCAACCGCCAGGCCGCAAGCGCGTCATCAGCTTGCGCCGGGTGCGCATGTTCCGGGCTCAGCCTATAGTCCGGCGCATAAAGCCGCGCGCCAATCCGGTGACACAGCATTTGCGCAAACCGACGGTTCAGTGCCGCGTGAAACGTATAGCCACCACCATGAAAATAAAGCACCACCGCCGGGCTGCGCCGCACCTTGGGCTGATACCAGTGCCCGCCCTCGACCGCCGTTTCGCGCACATCGTAAACATCGTCAGTTTCGGTCTGAACACTGTCAAACAGCGCGCGCCCACGGGCCATATCCGCGCATCCCATCGCTGCGGTGAACTGATGGCGCCAAAACCGAATGCCAGTCTCGAACCGCGCGTCCCAATCCGGCGCCATGCGCCGCCCCATCGCGTGGCGCAGCTGCGTGCGCAGATCAATCCCGATCAGCGTCATCAACGACCGCACGCGCATCCCCATTGGCCCTGCAAAAACAAGTTTGGCCATCTCAAAGCCCCTTTTCAACATTCCTGTGGCCCTGTCTTTGCCTGCCCGCGCCCGCGCGTTATAGAACGATCACGACACCCCCGAAGGGATCTGGCCATGCGCCCTGTTTCAACCCTGCTGCGACCCGGCGCTGCTTTGGGCGGCTGCCTTCTGGCCGGTATTTTCCGCGACACCCGCGGCGCAAACCTGTCCGAGGCCGACCGGGTCAACCATTTCCCCGCCTCGCCGATGGTGTCGGTGACCCTGACCCTCGCGGGCACGTTGCGCGCCCTGCCCACCCCCACCGACTGGCACGCCGTAAAAGCCGCCCCGCAACTGGCCCGCCTGTCGGTCATGGGCCCACAAAACACCCCGATTTCCAGCTGGAGCGACGGGGACATGGCCGCCCTCACCGTCGGAATGTACTTTGACGCCTGGGTCCAGCTTGGCGGTGACGCGGCGTACGACCACGTGCCAGACCCCATCGCACAGGCCTTCGCCGCGTTCGAGGCCGCGCCCGACAGCGACGCCGGCTGGCGCGCCTTTTGCGCCCAGATCGCAACTGTCTGGGCCCCTCACCGGCGCAGCCCGGCCGCAAGCGTGCAGGACTGGGCGCGCAAAATGGCCGCAGGCGCCGCCTTGTCCGGCACCGGACGCAGCCTGCGCGCTTTTGAACGCCGCCTGAAACGCCTCAGCGGACAGTCAAAACGCACCCTCGATTTCTATGGTGCCTTCGAAAACCTGCACCGTGTTTCGCGCGAAAACGCCCAAACCCCACTGGCCGCCATCGCCCACGAGGCCGGCTTTGCCGATCAATCCCACATGGGCCGCATGGTGCGCCGCGCCACCGGATTTTCGCCCGCTCAGCTCAACCGCGCCATCGACACCCAGGAACCGTTCTGGTGTTACCGCCTTCTGGGCGAGCGGTTCTAGAGCGCCACACGCGGACGCCCGCTGGCCTCAACCTGCAACGTGGCCTCAACAAAAACCTCGCGCGCCTCCAGCCGGGCCGTCCGGATATCGCGCGAAACGCTCAGCTGCACGCCCTCGGCCCCCGCCGCCTGCGCATCAGCTTCGGCCAACACGCGCAAAGCCTGCTCCAGCCGGTCCATGGCCAGTTCGGGCGCGTTGAAATCCTCGGGTCCGCTGTCCAGATGCACCCGAAACCGCCCCTCCGACGGCGCCGTCACCGTGCCGCTGCGCCGCATCGTCACCCGACCCACAACCGCGCCAATCGCATTGGCCACACCCGCATGTTCGGGCAGGATCATCCCACAGCCCAACCGCGCGCCCACCGCCGGATAATAGCTGGGCGCCGACGCCCCAAGCCCGATCACATCCACGTTCAGCGCCATATCCAGCGCCACCAACCCGCGATGCCCCGCCAAGGCCCGCTGCGCCAGAACATGGCGCGCCAAAGTCGCCCCGGGCACATCAAACCCGTCTTCATCAAACGCCGCTTCCAACAATGTCAGCACGGTCTGTTCCGTCAACTGATCAAGAATACGCTGCGCCAGCACCTGCGCATTTTCCGCCAGCATATTGCCCGACCCAGTGCGCCGACGCGCCATCACCGTCAGCGCCATTTCGGCCACATCTGCATCCCAGGCGTCCAGCCGGCCCAGCACGTGGCTGGCATCCGACGGCGTCACCCCGCCCAGCTGCACCAACCCGCGATCCACCAACCGCCCCAGTGCGCCATGCTCCATCCGGGTGCGCAACACATCGCCCAGCGCATGGGTGTCCGCCCCGATCCGCGCAAGCAACGCAGCCTCTCGCGCGCCCAAACCCGACGCCGCCAACCCAGGCACCGCGCGCACAAACCGCCCGTCCATCTCGCCCACAACAGAGGCACGCAATTGCGCCTCAAGCGCGCGCGCCACCACATCACCGCCCTCAACCGCCATCAGCGACACCGGCACAACCCGGCGCGGCCCCAACACCACGCCGCCGCTTAACCCTTCGCTTTGCACATGCACCTGACTGTCCCCGCCCAACCCAGAGGTGCGCATCGCCACCGCCTCAACCATGGTGCGAAAGCCGCCAACCCGCGCGCCCGCCGGATCAATCGCCGGCCGCCCGCCCTGCAACAGCGCCACATCGGTGGTCGTACCGCCAATATCCGACACCAGCGCCGCATCACGCCCGGTCAGCCAACGCGCCCCCACAATCGACGCCGCAGGACCACTCAGGATCGTCTCAATCGGGCGCGCGCGGGCCTGCTCTGCCGACATCAACGCGCCATCACCGCGCACCACCATCATCGGCGCGCCCACTCCCAATTCGCGCAACACATCCTGCGCCCGCCCGATCAGCGCATCAATCATCCCGATCAACCGCGCATTCAGCACCGCCGTGACCGCCCGCTTGGGCCCGTTCAACTTGGCCGACAACTGGTGCGAACACGTCACCGGAGCGCCAGTGCGCGCGCCAATCACCGCCGCCGCCGCCAACTCGTGGGCCGGATTGCGGGTGCCAAACTGCGCCGCCACCGCCCAACCCGACACGTCGCAATGCGCCTCCACAAACGCCTCGAGCGCCGCCACATCCAGCGCCGCCGCCTCATGGCCCGCATGGGAATGCCCGCCCGCCAACACCAAAGCCGGATCGCCCTTCAACGCCTCACTCAGCCCATGACGCTCCAGATCCCCGGCGCGAAACCCGATATAAATCAAACCAACGCGCCCGCCCTGCCCCTCGACCAAAGCATTCGTGGCCAAGGTCGTGGACAAGGCCGCAAGCGAGATCTCCTGCGCAAGCACCCCGGACGACGCCAAAACCGATCCCACAGCCTCGCCAATGCCCAGCGCCAGATCATGGCGCGTTGTCAAAGCCTTGGCGCTGGCAATCACCTCATCTTCGTCGCGCAAAAGCACCGCGTCCGTATAGGTCCCGCCCGTATCAACGCCCAAACCAATGGCCATACCTTACCCCTTCAACCGCGCCGCCGCCCAAACCGCCGCATCTGCCACGCCCGGGTCCGGATCACCGCGCAATCCCTCCGCCACGCACCGCAGATCCGCAAGCCCGGAATTGCCAATCGCATACAGCACATTGCGCACAAACCGATCCCGCCCGATCCGCTTGATCGGCGATCCCGAAAACCGCACCCGAAATCCCGCGTCATCCAACCCCGCCAACTCGGCCAAAGGCGCAGGCCCAGAGGTGGCCAGATAACGCACATCACTGCTGGGCACCGCAAACTTGTTCCACGGGCACACCGCCAGACAATCGTCACAGCCATAAATCCGGTTGCCCAGACCCGCCCGCAATTCAGGCGC
>JBGCDD010000089.1:0-25376 GCA_045105075.1 Sedimentitalea sp.
CGGTATTCGGTTGGCAAACACACCCGAACAGATGGAAGGCTATCGCCATTTTGTGAGCCTTGCCAAAGGGATGGGCGTCGATTTTGAAGTGCTGGATGCAGAAGAATGCGCCCGCCGCCATCCCTTGGTGTCCACTGAAAATCTACTGGGCGGGCTTTGGGATCCCAGTGACGGCGACATCGACCCCGCGCAATTGTGCCAAGCGTTGTCGCGTCGCGCGCGCCGTGCCGGAGCAGAAGTGCATCGTAACACGCCGGTCACCGGCCTTGTGCAACACAAGGATTACAGCTGGACTGTGTCGACCCCAAAAGGCGATATTCACGCTGAAATTGTGGTGAATGCGGGGGGGTACAGGGTTAACGAAGTTGGCGCGATGATGGGGGTGCATCACCCGGTTGCGTCGATGGAGCACCAATACATGATCACCGAAGAGATCCCCGAGATCGCCGAAGCAAGCCACCGCATGCCGCTGTTGCGCTGTCCGATCAGCGACTTCTACTCGCGTCAGGAAAAGACCGGGCTGCTGGTCGGCTTTTACGAGCAGGATTGCAAAACATGGGGCATGGACGGGATCGACCCGCACTTTGTTAACGCGCTGTGCCCGGATGATCTTGAGCGGATTGGTGACGTTCTGGGGGGCGCAATCGAACGAATGCCGGTTCTGGAACGCACAGGAATCCGCCGTGTTGTAAATGGTCCGATCACCTATACGATTGACGGAGCGCCCTTGGTTGGGCCAATTCCCGGAAAACGAAATGCGTTTTGTATCATAGGCTTGCGCGCCGGTCTTGGTGAAGGGGGCGGGCATGGTTGGTTGCTGGCGCAGCAAATTGTGCACGGAGAGGCCTGTTATGACACATGGGCGTTGGATCCGCGCCGGTTCACGGGCCATGGCACCGCCGAATTGACGGCGTTGAAGGCGATCGAGGACTATCAGAACGAATTTCGCTTTCATTTCCCGCATGAACATCGCCCCGCCGGACGCCCGATCAAAACCACTCCGTTGACGCCGGTTCTGGCCAACGAAGGCGCGGCGTTTTCGGTGGTAAACGGCTGGGAACGCATGGATTTTGTGAAGCCATCAGCTGATTTTCACGAAGATCACAGTTTTCGTTTTACAAATGTTTTCAGCACGGTAGCCAAGGAAGTTAAGGCTGTAGAAACAGCCGTGGGCCTAAGCGAAGTCAGCGGGTTCAACAGGTTTGAACTGACGGGCCGTGATGTCAGTGCTTTCCTTGATCGCATGATATGTGGTCGCACGCCAAAGCGTGTGGGTCGGGTCGGATTGGGCTATTTGTTGTCGGATATTGGCACCATCAAAACCGAGGCAACCTTGGCGCGCTTGGACGAAGACCGCGTCTGGTACGGCTCGGCGGCCGCGGCGGAAGGGCATGATATGGATTGGTTAACCGCCCATATCGCGCCCGACGAAGATGTTCAGATCACCTCACTGACCAATCAGCACACGATCCTGGTTTTGGCCGGGCCAAAAGCACGCGATGTTTTGCAAAAAGTGTCTCGCGGTGACTGGTCGGCAAAGGCTTTCCCATGGCTTTCCGTGCGTCAGGCCTATGTCGGAATTGCCCCGGCGGTCATTATGTCTGTCAGCTTTTCCGGTGAGTTAGCCTATGAACTTCATGTGCCGAACGCGCAGCTTCATGCGGCGTATTCCGCCTTACGCGACGCTGGCCAATCTGAAGGCCTGCAGCTGTTTGGGGCTCGCGCGATTGACTCGATGCGGATGGAAAAAGGGTTTTTGCATTGGAAGGCGGATTTGCTGACCGAATTTGACCCATTTGAAACCGGGTTGGCGCGATTTGTTGACATGTCCAAGGATTTTGTGGGCCGTGCCGCGCTAGAGAAACGTCAGGCCAAAGGCGCCAGCAGGCAACTTGTGTCGCTCAGCCTTGAGACGTCGGATGCCCCGGCACATGGTGGTGCATCTGTGTGGCATAACAATGACTTGGTGGGCACAGTTACCTCGGGTGATTGGGGCCATCGCACCGGGTTGAACCTGGCTATGGCATTTGTGACGCCCGATATGGCCGATATTGGAACCGCACTGGAGGTGGATGTGATCGGGCAAAAAATTGCGGCCACGGTGATTGCGCCGGCGGTTTATGATCCGGGGTTTGCGCGCCTGCGTGCTTGACCCGCGCCGGTGTTTCAGGCTGGGGTTTCACCATGGACATATACAACAACCCTTACCGCGCCGACGGAACTGACTTTCCAGGATTGGACGACATTCCCTGGCCCAGCACGAATGGCGCGCGCCCGTGTGATTTACTGGCGCGCTGCCCGAAATCGGGCGTGACCCCGCTGAAGCAGGCACCGGATCTGGCAAGTCGATGTCACGTTGGCGAAGTCTGGATCAAAGACGAACGCACACGGATGGGGCTGGGCAGTTTCAAGGCCCTGGGCGCGGCCTATGTGATCGCTTGTGATGCGCAGTCCGAACCGTTGGCAGGTGTGACCTATGTGACTGCAAGCGCGGGCAATCACGGGCTTTCTGTCGCGGCAGGCGCGAAAGCTTTTGGGGCGCGGTCTGTGGTTTACATTGCCGATACAGTGCCGGAACAGTTTGCGGATCGATTGCGCGAGCAGGGCGCAGAGGTGCGTCGTCAGGGTGGCGTTTATGAGGACAGCATGGCCGCCGCCGCGCAAGCCGCAACGCAAGAAAATCTGCGGCTGTTGTCTGACAGTTCATGGCCCGGCTATACGCAACGCCCGCATGTGTTGATGGAGGGCTATCTGGCGCTGATGGCCGAAGTTTTTGACCAACTCTCGCAGCCGCCGACGCATTTGTTTTTGCAAGCTGGCGTTGGTGGTTTGGCCGGGGCCGCTGCCGCCGCCGCGCGCGCGCAGTGGGGGCAGAAGATGCGCATTGTCACGGTCGAACCCGAGGTTGCATTGGCCTTGATGGGCTCGCTCAAAGCGGGCGAGGTCCGCGCCAGTCCGGGCCCCGAGTCGATTATGGGGCGGTTGGATTGCAAGCTGCCATCGCTGATTGCCTTGCGCGGTTTGGCGCGCGATTGTGATCACTTTGTCGCTTTGCCCGAGGCGCAGGCCCAAGCGGGCGCAGATTTGGCGGCTGAGGCCGATTTCGCATCGACCCCGTCGGGGGCTGCAGGTTTGGCCGCGCTTTTGGCGAGCACGCCACACCGCACTGCGCTTGGATTGAACCAACAATCGCGGGTTTTGACGATTCTCAGCGAAGCACCCGCCGCATGAACGGCTTTGGAACAGCCGAGTTCCAGCACCGTCTGGCCCGCGCCCAAAGCGCGATGGCCACACAAGGCCACGCCGCGCTGTTGCTGACAACAGAGGCAGATGTGCGGTATTTAACCGGATTTCTAACCCGATTTTGGGAAAGCCCGACCCGCCCGTGGTTTGTGATTGTTCCGGCACAGGGCGATGTGATTGCGGTGATCCCGTCGATTGGGGCGGCTTTGATGGCGCAAACCTGGGTGCGCGATATTCGCACCTGGCGCGCGCCAAATCCAGGCGATGATGGCGTGACGCTGTTGCACGATACGCTGCACGAGGTGGCGGGTCGTGCGGGCCCAATTGCGGTGCCGATGGGATTGGAAAGCCATCTGCGCATGCCTTTGCAGGATTGGACAGCTTTGCAACAGGGACTAATTTTTACCGATGATGGCGGGCTGATGCGCGATCTGCGCGCGATCAAATCCGATGCTGAGGTCGCCAAAATCGAAACCGCTTGCGCGATTGCCGGGCGCGCCTTTTCGCGGGTGTCCGAAATTGCACGCGGAGGCGTCGCGCTTGATCAGGTGTTTCGCGATTTTCAACGTCTCGCGCTGGAGGAAGGCGCGGACTGGGTGCCTTATCTGGCCGGTGGCGCAGATCAGGATGGGTACGGCGATGTGATTTCGCCAGCCTCCACGCGGGCCTTGGCGACGGGCGATGTTTTAATGCTGGACACAGGTCTGGTTCACGATGGTTATTTCTGCGATTTTGATCGCAATTTCGCGCTAGGCCGACCCAGCCAAGCGGTGCAAAACGCCTATCATGCCCTGATCGACGCGGTTGATCGTGCGGCAGAGGTCGCACGCCCCGGCGCAACCGCGGCAGATCTGTTCCATGTGATGGACGGCGTGCTGTCGGGCGGCGGCGAGGCTGGGCGTTTGGGCCATGGGCTGGGCCTGCAACTGACCGAAGGGCTGTCGCTGATCCCGCAGGATCTCACCGAATTGCGCCCTGGCATGGTGCTGACGCTGGAACCGGGGATCGAGGTCGTGCCCGGCAAGATTATGGTTCACGAGGAGAATATCGTCATCACGCAGGGCGCGCCCCGGTTTTTGTCGCCGCGTGCGCCGCGCGATATTCCACAGCTAAAGGTGTAAGCCATGCGGTTTGACTATCAATTCAGCGACACCACTGCGCCTCGGTTGGGTTTGATCGTGCTGCAAACAGACGAGCGCATCGAGACCGATTTTCGCGCGCTCTTGCCCGCTGATTGCGAGCTGTTTGTCACCCGTGTGCCAAGTGCGCCAGATGTGTCACCCGAGACGTTGGCGCAGATGAAACACCATTTGCCAGATGCGGCGCGGTTGCTGCCCAATGCACGCAGGTTTGGCGCGGTGGGCTATGGCTGCACCTCGGGCACGGCGCAAATCGGGCAGGCACAGATTGGTGATCTGGTGCGCCAGGGCTGTGACACGCAAGCGGTCAGCGACCCGCTCAGCGCGCTGGTTGCGGCCTGCGGTGCGCTGGGTCTGCGCCGATTGGCATTCCTGTCGCCCTATGTCGCAGACGTGTCGGATCGTTTGCGCGCGGCTTTGGGCGAACACGCCATTCAGACCCCGGTTTTTGGCAGCTTTGAAGAAGCCAGCGAGGCGCAGGTGGCGCGCATATCGCCTGTGTCGGTGCAAAAGGCGGCACGTGATCTGGCGGCGCGCGGCGGCGTGGACGGGGTGTTTTTATCCTGCACCAACCTGAACACGCTGTCGGTGATCGAACCGCTCGAGGCAGAGACCGGCGTGGCTGTGTTGTCATCAAATCAGGTTCTGGCCTGGCATCTGGCGCATTTGGCGGGCATCGCCGCCCCGCCATTGGGCCGGTTAGGGCAAGTTGCGCCGTAGACACCTCGTGCTTGCCCGTTGCGCCGGCACCGCGTAAAACAGCACCGACGCGGGCGGATTTAGGCCACCCGCATCACAGGACCCAAGGCGCAGTGATCTGCGAAAGAAAGGACAAAAGGCATGAGCGACAAAGCAAACAAATTGGCCGAAGTGATCAAAGAGATCGAAGAGGTCGACACCTGCATCACGGATCTCGAAGCCGACGCGCGGCGCGATCCAAAGTCAAACCAAGCCCGGCACAACAAATTCGCGGTCAAGGCCATGCGTCGCTACCGCGTGCGGCTGGTCGATGAGCGCGACGTTTTGCTTGGTGGATTGACCGCAGATTAAGACCAAGCTGCCGTAGGCCCAATCGCCAAAGGAGAATCGGATTATGCCCGAGTTGTGGGAGCAAACAGCAACGCAACTGGCCGCAGCTGTGCGCGCTGGTGATGTGTCAGCCCAACAAGTGTGCGAGGCGCATCTTGATCGTTTGGATGCGGTCAATCCTGGCCTGAACGCGGTGGTGCAAACCGATCATGACGGCGCGCGCCTTGCGGCCCGTGGTATTGATGCGCAGATCGCCAACGGCGAAGACCCGGGCGCGATGGCGGGTGTGCCGATCACGATCAAGGTCAATGTCGACCAGCAAGGCCACGCGACCACCAACGGGTTGCGGGTGCAAAAGGATTTGATCGCACGGGCGGACAATCCAGTGGTGGCCAACCTGCGCCGCGCCGGAGCAGTGATCGTCGGGCGCACCAACACGCCGGCGTTTTCGATGCGCTGGTTCACTGACAATGGCGTCCACGGCCAAACCCTGAACCCACGCGATGCGGGGCTGACGCCGGGGGGATCCTCGGGCGGCGCAGCTTCGGCGGTGGCCAGTGGCATCTGCGCGATGGCACATGGCACCGATATTGCAGGGTCCGTACGGTATCCGGCCTATGCCTGTGGGTTACATGGGTTGCGCCCGACATTGGGGCGCGTGTCGGCCTGGAACCCCACGTTGCCGGACCGCCATATTGGCGCACAGCTGATGGCAGTGTCGGGGCCGATTGCGCGCTCGATCGATGATATCCGACTGTCTCTGGCGGCGATGGCGGCGCCGGTTGCGGGTGATCCAACCTGGGTTCCCGTACCCCTGGCGTTTGAACCCGCGCCTTTGCGCGCCGCGCTGTGCGTGGCGCCCGACGGCATGGCGGTGTCCAGCACGGTGTCCGCAGCCTTGCGCGACACAGCAGAGCGGTTGCGCGCGGCGGGCTGGCAAGTCGACGAGGTCACGCCGCCGCCGTTGCGCCCCGCCGCTGACATCAACGCCCAGCTCTGGATGGCCGAAGCCCGCGCCACCCGTGACATGATCACCCGCGAAGACGATGCCAATGCCAGTTTTGTGTTCAAACAGATGACCGACGCGTCGCCGGAAATGGACATGGCCGCGCTGATGGGCGCGTTGCAAAAACGCATCGGGCTGATCCGCGAGTGGCAGGCGTTTCTGGCCGATTACCCGATCCTGATTTGTCCGGTGTCGGGCACATTGCCGTTTGCACAACAACTTGATGTGTCCTCAGAACAGGCTTTTGCCGACGTGCTTGAGGCGCAGTTGACCCAGCGCGCATTGCCCGCATTGGGCCTGCCCTGCCTCAGCGTGGCCACAGGCCAGATCGGGCGCAAACCGGTGGGCGTGCAGCTGGTGGCGGATCGCTTCCGCGAAGACACATTGCTGGCCGCCGGCGCTGTGATCGAAGCGGCTTGCGGCGCACCGACTGTCTGTACTCCGGCATGAACGGCGCGTCTGGCCCGCTTGCCGGTCTGCGCGTGCTGGATTTGTCGCGTATTCTGGCCGGACCGACCTGCACCCAGCTTTTGGGCGATTACGGTGCCGAGATCTGGAAGATCGAGCGCCCCGGCATGGGAGATGACACGCGTGGCTGGGGGCCGCCTTATGTAACCGGTGCTGATGGGGCGGCGCGCGCGGAAAGTGCCTATTACCTGTCGGCCAATCGCAACAAACGCTCGCTGGCGCTGGACATTGCCACACCTGAGGGCGCTGAAACCGTGCGCAAACTGGCCCGCCACGCCGACATTGTGGTCGGGAATTTCAAAACCGGCGGCTTGCAGAAATATGGGCTGGACCATGCCAGCCTGTGCGCGGCGCATCCCGGGCTGATCTATTGTTCGATCACCGGGTTTGGCCAAACCGGGCCGAATGCGCACAAGCCGGGCTATGATTTGCTGGCGCAGGCTTTCGGTGGCATCATGAGCCTGACCGGCGCGCCCGATGGCGAGCCAATGAAGGTGGGCGTGGGCGTGGCCGATGTGATCTGCGGGCTTTACGCCAACACTGCGATTTTGGCGGCGTTGCACCACCGCACGGCTACGGGGCAGGGCCAACACATCGACATCGCTCTGGCCGACGCCACTGTGTCTTGGCTGGTGAACGCGGGCACGAATTACCTGACATCGGGGGCCGAACAACCGCGTTTGGGCAATCAACATCCCAACATCGTGCCCTATCAGGTCTTTGCCGCCGCCGACGGGCATGTGATTGTGGCGGCCGGAAATGACGCGCAATATGCAAGGTTCTGTGGGTTGATTGACCGGGCCGATTTGGCCGATCACCCTGATTATAAACGCAATATTGACCGGATCACCAACCGCGCCGCCTTGGTGGCAGAACTGTCGCGTGAGATCGCGAAACGCAGCCGCGCCGATCTGGTGGCAGGGATGGAGGCCAAAGGCGTGCCCGGCGGATCGATCAACACGGTGGGCGAGGTCTTTGCCTCGGATCAGGTGGCAGCGCGAGGTATGAAAGTCGCAGTGCCCGACCCGGACACCGAAACGGGCGAGGTGAGCTTGATCGGCAATCCGGTCAAATTCAGCGCCACGCCGGTGACCTATCGACATGCACCGCCCCAATGCGGCGCCGACACGGACGAGATTTTGCGCGCAGTTCTGGGCGACTAGCTGCGCAGTTTTTGGGTGGCATCCGCGTCGATTTTGGGTGGGGTACCGGTCAACACAACGCCAAAAAAGTCGCGCGCCTGATCGGCGGTGTAACGGCCTAACTCGACATCCTGGCGCACCAATTCAGCGTCCCGCAACAGTGGATCGCCATAGCCGCCACCACCGGGGGTGCGCACATGCACGCGGTCGCCCGGGGCCAGGGGAATATCCTGCTCTTTTGACAGATGTGCAGGCACGTATGGCACGCCGTTTTGCACCACGCGCACCTGATTGCAGGCGCCGTCGGCCCCGCCCAAAGCACCCTGCGGGCCAAAGCGGCCATGATCCATCACAAAACTGGCGCGCGCCTCGCCCCGGCGCAGTTCGACCTCGTAATCCAGACCAAATCCGCCGCGCTGCTGGCCCGCACCGCCCGATCCTTCGTGCAGCGCATAGTGGTGATAGAGCACGGGAAAGGCCTGCTCCATGATCTCGATCGGGGGCGCTTTTGAGATGCCGATGGTCGAACATCCGTTGCTCAGCCCATCGCCCATGGCCGAGCCGCCATAGCCGCCGCCCGAGATCTGATACATCACAAAATCACGCCCGCGCGCCGGGTCATGCCCGCCCAAAGCAAAGTTGCCGCTGGTGCCAGCGGGCGCGGCGGTCACGCGGTCGGGCAGGGCGGGCACCAGCGCCGCAAACACCGCTTCGGCGATGCGCTGTGACACCTCAGCCGCACAGCCCGACACCGGACGCGGGTACTCAGCATCCAGAAACGTGCCCTCCAGCCCGGTGATGACCAGCGGTTCAAAAGCGCCTGCGCTCATCGGGACTTCGGGGAAGATATGGCGCATCGCCAGATAGACCGAGCTGAGCGTTGTGGCGCGTACCGAATTCATCGGCCCGGCGCAGGGCGGGCTGGAACCCGTGAAATCAAAGGTTAAAGTTTCGCCGCTGCGCTGCACGTTAAGCGCGATCTTGAGCGGGTCGTTGACCACGCCGTCACTGTCGATCCAAGCGGTGGATTTCAACGCAGCGTCAGGTAGATCGGCCAAGGCGGCCTGCATTTGAACACGTGCGCGCTGGCGCAGTTCGCTTATGGCCTGGCGCACCACATTATCGCCGTAGCGATCCAGCAGCTGGTGCAATTGATCCGCGCCCACGCGCAGCGCCCCGGCTTGCGCTTGAACATCGCCAATTCGTTGATCAGAAACGCGAATATTGGAACAGATGATGTCGTAGATTTCGCTGTCCAGAACCCCGGCTTTGAACAATCGCACTGGCGGCAGCCGCAATCCTTCCTGTTCAACGGCCGTGGCAGAGGCCGAAAACCCGCCCGGCACCGCGCCGCCCGTATCTGGCCAATGCCCGGTGTTGGACAGCCAGCAAAAGATCTGATCATCGCGGTAAAAGGGCATGGCAAAGCGCACATCCATAAGATGTGTGCCGCCCAGATAAGGATCATTAACGATGTAAATATCGTCGGGTTGCGGCGCAGGGGTTTTGCCAGAAGCAATCCGTTCGATCAGCACACGGGTGGAATATTGCATGGTGCCAACAAACACTGGCAAACCGCCCGCACCTTGCGCGATCAATGCCCCGTCGCGCGCATCATATATCCCGTCCGAGCGGTCATTGGCCTCGGCGATCACTGGCGAAAACGCAGCGCGCGAAAAGCTTAGATCCATTTCGTCGCAAATTTGTTGCAACCGCGCCTGAATGACCGACAGGGTGATGGGATCGAGCATGGCGCGTCTTTCAGGCTGATGGTCAGGTTGCCAAACCTATCGCCTGTAACGCGTGCGCCGGGGTCGACCAGTACCGTGCAATCCATCTGTTGGATCACGGCGGGGCCTACAAATTCGGCGTCAAGCGGAAGGTGATCGCGCCAATAGACCGGCGTGTCCAGCCAGCCATCGTCGAAAAACACGCGCCGTTCGCCCATCGGTGTCAGGGTCGCGGCGCGCCCGGCGGGGTCGATCAGCGAACTGAGATCAAGGGCAGGCCGCGTGCCAATGACCGAGGTGTTGGCGTTGACCACATTGGCGCGAATATCAGCCAGATCGACCCGGAAACGACGGTGATACACCTCTTCAAAGCGGCGCTGCAGGTCATCGGATGTGATGTGGGGCCCCTCCAGCGGGACCCGCAGCACATGGGTTTGGCCGACAAATTGCATGTCCAGACTGTGCACGGTTTCAAGCGCGGCAATGGGCGTGCGTTCGGCCTCGATCAGCGCGCGGCCTTGGGCGATTTGCTGTTCGAACACAGCGCGCAATTGGTCGGGGTCCAGCGCATCGACAGCCGTGTTGAGCGTGTGCACATAATCATGGCGCAGATCGGCCACCACGCAGCCAATCGCATTGGTCAGACCCGGGCGCGCAGGCACCAGCACGCGCGGAATGCCAAGTTCGCGCGCCAAAGCCACCGCATGCAACGGACCCGCACCTCCAAAGGCAAACAGAGTAAAATCGCGCGGATCTTCGCCCAGCGACAGTGAAACCATGCGGATCGCACCGGCCATCGTCGTGTTGGCCATGCGCACAACGGCGGCGGCGGCCTGGGTGACATCCAAATCCAATGGCGTGGCGAGGCGGTCTTGAAACACCGCGCGCACATGCTCCAAAGCGGGATCGTCCCCAAGCGAGGCCACACCAGCGGTTTCAAACCGTCCCAACACCAAATTGGCGTCCGACAGAGTGGGTTCGGTGCCGCCTTTGCCATAGCAGATCGGCCCCGGATCGGCGCCGGCGCTTTGTGGGCCAACCTGCAACAGGCCGGACGCTGTGACTTGTGCGATGGACCCGCCGCCGGCGCCCACCGTGCGCACATCAACCATCGGCACGTGGATCGGCATGGCATATTCGATCTCGATTTCGCTGGACACCGAAGGCGCTCCGCCCCGGATCAGGGCCACATCGCTGGAGGTGCCGCCCATGTCATAAGTGATCAGTTGCGTCAGCCCAACTTGCCGGGCGATGAACGCAGCGGCCATCACCCCGGACGCGGGCCCCGACATGACGGTCTTGGCGGCTTCTTGTGCCACATGGCGGGCGTTTGCCATGCCGCCATTGCCGTTCATCACCAGCACAGCGCCGCCATATCCGCCGGTTTGCAAATCCTGGATCAGAGTTTGCATATATCGATCAAGGATCGGTTGCACCGACGCGTTGACCGCCGCTGTGACCCCGCGTTCGAACTCGCGGCTTTCCGACAGCAGCGCGTGGCCCATGGTGATGTGCGCGTTTGGCCAGATCTGTGCGATTTCAGCAGCAGCGGCCCGTTCGTGGCTGGCATTGGCGTAAGAATGTAGAAAATGGATCACAACCGAAACGCAACCCTGCGCCAACAGATGCGTTGCCGCCTCGCGCACCGCGTCCAGATCAAGCGGGACAACAACGGCGCCGCTGGCATCCATCCGCTCGGGCACCTCAAGACGCAGGTTGCGAGGGATCAGCGGGCGAAATTGCCCGGTCATGCCATAGGCTTGCGGGCGCGTGCGCCGTCCCAGTTCCAGCACATCGCGAAAGCCGCGCGTGGTGATCAAGCCGGTGCGCGCCAGCTTGCGTTCGAGCACAGCGTTCGTGGTGGTTGTGGTGCCGTGCACGATCAGATCAAGCGCCGCAAGATCACATTCTGCAGCCTTCAACGCCGCCATCACGCCTTTGGCTTGATTGTCCAGCGTGCTGGGCACTTTGGCCAGCCGCACCTGGCCCGTGTTCACATCAAGTGCGATCAGATCGGTGAACGTGCCGCCAACGTCAATGCCTGCCATGCGTCCCGCGCGCATCAGAGCAAACGCGCCAAAAGGCTTTGAAACTGATGCTGTTCCTGCGCATTTAGCGGCGCAAGTGTGTCGCGCGTGGCCGTCAGTGCGCCGGGCACCAACCGCTCAAACAGCGCTTGCCCCTCGGCTGTGGCGCGCAGCACCCGGCGGCGCTGGTCCGATGGGTCGCTGCTGGCATCCACCAGCCCGCGCGCGCGCAGCCGGTCAACCACACCTTTGATCGTTGCGCCGTCCATCGCCGTCGCCCGCCCCAGAGCATTTTGCGACATTTCGCCACCCTGACACAGCCGCGCAAGGGCGGCAAATTGCGTGGCCGTCAGTTCCGGAATGTGGCGGGCGAACAGGGCCAGATGCCGCTGATTGGCCCGGCGCATCAGAAATCCGATCTGAGCGTCTAGCTGATAATCCTGGCACAGCGATGGCAGCGTCTCGGACATGTGTGCTCCATGTTGACAGAAACCAGTGGTCACAGCATCGTTTGTATACGAACGGTTTTGATTCTCCAATTCGCAAAGGGATGGCCCGTGACACACTATCACCGCCCCGAGACATTGCGTGATGCGCTTGCCGTTCTGGCGGCGGGGCCTGTTACTGTGGCCGCCGGGTGCACGGATTTGCTGGCCGCAACCGAACGTCCGTATCTGAGCGGGCCGGTGCTGGATGTCACGGGGATTGGTGCGTTGCGCGGGATTACCGAAACCGACGCAGGCTGGCGATTTGGCGCCACAACCACGTGGCTCGACATCTTGCAAACCTCTTTGCCGCCGGCGTTCGATATGCTCAAACAAGCCGCGCGCGAGGTGGGCTCGCCACAGATCCAGGCCGCCGGAACGCTGGCGGGCAACTTGTGCAATGCCTCGCCTGCCGCCGACGGGGTGCCGCCATTATTGGCGTTGGATGCGCAAATTGAGATCGCGGGGCAGACTGGCAATCGGCAATTGGGATTGGCGCAGTTTTTGACGGGCGCCCGCACAACTGTGCTTGCCCCCGGCGAATTGGTCAGCGCGGTGATCATCCCACGCAGCGCCGGATTGGGGCGCAGCCGGTTTCTGAAACTGGGCGCGCGCCGCTATATGGTGATATCGATTGCGATGGTCGCCGTGCGGTTGACCATAGAGCAGGGTATCATCACCCGCGCGGCTTTGGCGATCGGGGCGTGCAATGCGGTCGCCATTCGCTTGAGCGCATTGGAACAAGCGGTAGCAGGTGGCTCGGTTCAGGCAGCAATTGATGCGATCACGCCGGGCACATTGGCCCAGGTGTTGGCGCCTTTGTCGGACATTCGCGGCGATGCCGCCTATCGGGTCGAGGCCGCAACCGAATTGCTGCGCCGCGCGGTGCGACAAGCGGGGCAGAGCCAATGAAAGACATGTCCGGTTGCTCGTTTGTGCTGAATGGCAATGTGCAGGCTGTCGAGGATCATCCCGGGCGGCGGTTGTCGCAGGTTTTGCGCGAAACCCTGGGTCTCAAGGGCACCAAAGTCGGGTGCGATGCGGGTGATTGTGGGGCTTGCACTGTGCTGCTTGACGGCAATCCGGTTTGCGCCTGCCTGACACCTTTGGCGCGGGTGAACGGGTGTGATGTTCGCACCATCGAAGGTTTGCAAAGTTCGAATTTGCAATTTGCATTTTTGCGTCACGGAGCCGCGCAATGCGGCATCTGCACCCCCGGCATGATCGTGGCCGCCACGGCGCTGCTGCACACCAACCCCAAGCCGACGCGCGCAGATGTAGAGGATGCCCTAAGCGGTGTTCTGTGTCGTTGCACAGGGTACGCCAAAATCATCGATGCTGTGCTTGATGCGGCAACCCCACACATGCCCGCGCCCAGCCCAAAAACCGGCGCTGCCGTTGGCGCGCGCATGGAACGTGTCGATGGGGCCGAAAAAGTATCAGGCGAAGAGATCTTTGGCGATGATGTGGCCCCTTCTGGCGCTTTGCTGGTGCGGGCGGTGCGCGCGCCCCATGCAGCGGCGTTCTTCACTTTGGGCGACACGGCCAGTTGGGCGGCGCGCTTTGACCCGCCCTTGCAGGTTTTTACCGCGGCAGACATTGACGGTGACAACCGATTCAGCGTGATCCCGCCCTTTGCCGACCAACCCGCCCTGGCGCAGGACCATGTCCGTTTTGCGGGCGAAGCCGTGGCTCTGGTTGCCGGGCCTGATGATGTGATCGACGGGCTGGATCTCAGCGAGTTCCCCGTGAGCTGGACGCGCAAACCTGCTGTTTTAACTCCAGAATTGGCACAAAGCCGGGATGCGCCACAGGTCCATGACACGCGCCCCGGCAACATTTTGATCACCGGCAAAGTCCGTCAAGGCGCGCCGGAAAGTGCTCTGGAACAATCGGCCCATGTGGTCACCGGCGAAATGCAGACCCGCCACGTCGAGCACGCCTATATCGAACCAGAAGCCGGCAGCGCCTGGATGGACGGCGAGGTTTTGGTGATCCGCGCCTGCACCCAGGCGCCAGTGATGGACCGTGATGACACCGCTCGCGTGCTGGGTCTGCCGACTGATCGGGTGCGCATTGCGCCGACCGCGGCGGGCGGTGGTTTTGGTTCAAAACTGGATCTGTCACTGCAACCGTTAATCGGGCTTGTGGCATTGAAAACCGGCCAACCCGCGCGCATGCGCTATTCGCGGCGGGAAAGCATGATCAGCACAACCAAGCGCCACCCGGCCAAAATGAAGGCGCGCATTGGCGCCGATGCGCAGGGGCGGCTGACGGGTATGGTGTTTGACGGCGATTTTGACACTGGCCCCTATTCCAGCTGGGGCCCGACCGTTGCCGTGCGCGTGCCGGTTCACGCTTCCGGGCCGTACAATATGCCAAACTATCACGCTGAAGCGCGTGCGGTGCACACAAACGGGCCGATATCTGGTGCGTTTCGTGGCTTTGGAGTTCCGCAAGCCGCTGTGTTGCAGGAAACGCTGTTTGATGATTTGGCACAAGCAACCGGGATCGACCGGCTGGCGTTTCGGCGCCTGAATGCACTTGAAGATGGCGCGACAACTGTTTGTGGTCAAAGGCTTTTTGGCGTTGGCATCAGCGCGTGTTTGGACGCGTTGCAACCCGAGTGGGACGCCGCGCTCAAGCGTGCCAAAGCGGCCAACACCGGCACCATCCGGCGTGGCATTGGCGTGGCGTCGTGTTGGTATGGTTGTGGCAACACCGCTTTGTCCAATCCGTCCACCATCCGTCTGGGCATCACGCCTGAGGGCCGGATCGTGTTGCACCAAGGCGCCACAGACATTGGCCAAGGCTCGAACACGGTGATCAGCCAGATCTGCGCTGATGCGTTGGGCGTGGCTGTTGAGCGGATCGAACGGGTTGGCCCCGACACCGGCATCACACCGGATTGCGGCAAAACCTCAGCCTCGCGCCAAACCTATGTCACTGGCAAAGCCGCACTGCTTGCGGGTCGGGCTTTGCGCGCAAAGATACTGGCGCTGTCCAACATGGGCGCGGACGCAACTGTGACGCTCGATGGCAGCGCGCTGCATGTCTGTGCCGCAGGCGAGCGACATGTGATCGATCTGAATACGTTGGCGCCGGATGAGTTTGGATATGTGCTGCGCGGTGAAGAAACCTATGACCCACCGACACAACCCTTGGATGAAAACGGGCAGGGCGCGCCCTATGCGGTCTATGGCTACGGTGCGCAATTGGCCGAGGTCGAGGTGGATATGGCGCTTGGTACGGTACGGGTTGTGCACATGACCGCGGCGCATGATTTGGGCCGCGTTATCAATCCGTTATTGGCCGAAGGGCAGATCGAAGGCGGCATTGCCCAAGGCATCGGCATGGCGCTGATGGAAGATTATGTCCCGGGACGCACCGACAATCTGCACGATTATCTGATCCCCACCACTGGCGATGTGCCGGCGATCCGCTCGATATTGATTGAATGCCCGGACCCCGAGGGGCCGATGGGGGCCAAGGGCTTGGGCGAGCACGTGCTGATCCCCACGGCGCCAGCGATCCTGAACGCGATCCGTCATGCCAGCGGCGCACGGTTGACGGAATTGCCCGCCTTGCCGCACCGGGTTTTGGCGGCGATCAAAGCCGCCCGGGCATGACCGCGCGGGATAACAAAATCCGCTGCGATGCGTGTCCGGTGATGTGTTACATCGCGCCGGGGCAAGCCGGGGCTTGTGATCGTTATGCCAACCAGGACGGCGCGCTGATCCGGACAGATCCGCTGACATTGCTGGACCGACGCGCCGACGCCGGCGACGACATCCACCCGTTTCTGGCATCAGATTGGAGCGGAGATCTTTCGGCCTCTGAATTGGCGGTCACGGCGATTGGCGCGGGCACGACCTATCCCGATTACAAACCTGCCCCTTTCATCGTCAGCCAACCTTTGGACGGCGTTGATTTTGTGACCGTCGTGACCGAGGCAATCTTTAGCTATTGCGGTGTGAAAGTGAAAATCGACACTGACCGCCATCTGGGGTCCGAGGCAGCGCCGGTTCTGGCGCAGGGCGAAACCATTGGCCATGTCAGCACTGGTGAATACGGCTCGCAGATGTTGTCGCTGGGCGGGGTTGATCATCTGACAGGCGGTTCCAAAGCTGAAGGGCGCGCCACCTGTGCTGCCTTATTAGCACTTTGCAACCGCGAAGAGGTGACTTTGCAAATTCAGGACGGAGCGCAGGTGACCGTGCAATCCGGCCAACCGCCGATTGTCGATGGTGTGCGAGAAGACCGTATGCGCGTGGGGTGCGGCTCGGCGACCATCGGCATGTTTGCGGATCAATGGCAGGGCTTGGTCGATGAGGTCGTCGTGGTTGATGACCACATCACGGGCGTGGTCAGCGAACATCAGGCCGGCAAGGTGATTGGTTGGCCCGACACCGGTATTCGCATCAAAGGACGTCGTTCTACGCCGGGGCGCTATTTTCAAGTTGCCAATCCGGGGCGCGGTTGGGGTGGCACTGATATCGACGACCCGCTTACCATTCTGGGGCCATGGCGGCCTCAAAAGGGCGCGCGCGAAGGATTGCGGCTGCTGATGGTGTCTACAACCGGCGAACATTGGGGGTATTTTGAGCTGGACAAAGCGCTGGAACCACAGGCGTTGCCGCTGCCCGATGCCTTGCGCCCCAGCGTTGATCTAATTGCGGAAAACTGCGAACCGGCGCTGTGTACGGTCATGTTCATGGGCGGCGCGGGTGGTTCACTGCGCTCGGGTGTGACGCGCAATCCGGTGCGGTTGACCCGCTCGGTTCAGGCCGGGCGCACCCGCATCAGCTGTGGTGGTCAGCCGGCCTATGTTTGGCCCGGCGGTGGGATCACGGTGATGGTCGACGTGGCAGGTCTGCCTTCGGATGCGTTTGGATATGTGCCCACGCCTGCGCTGGTGGCACCGTTGGAATTCACCTTGCCGCGTTGCGAATTCCAGGCTTTGGGCGGGCATGATGATGCGGTGCGATCGGTCAATGACGTGTTCAACGAGGGCGGCGCCTTTGGCTCTCAGATGCGATTGGTCCGGGGAGCAGATCCAAAATGAGGTCGCGCGCTATGGCCAAAACCATGCCCGATGGGCGGTTGCATCTGCAACACGGACCGATTGATTTGGTCATCGACGCACAAGGTCCGGCCCGATCCGCCGCCCTCATTGGGGCGCGCAAACGCTTTGATCAGGTGTTGAATGAGCTGGTGGCCGAACTGCCTTTGCTGCGCCGGGCTATGCCGTCCGCGCCGCCAAGAGGACCGATTGCGCACAGGATGTGGCGCGCCGCGGCCCCGTTTCAAACCAGTTTGGTCACCCCAATGGCAGCCGTGGCCGGTGCCGTGGCCGACGATATCCTAAAGCACATGCGCGCCGCCGGACCGCTGTCGCGCGCTGTGGTGAACAATGGTGGTGACATCGCTATGTTCCTGAAACGTGGCGAGATGACAGGTGCAATTGCTGGTTCGCAAACGCGGCTGGTGCTTGGTGCCAAGGATGGTATCGGTGGGATTGCGACGTCGGGGTGGCGCGGGCGCAGTCTGTCGTTGGGGATTGCAGACAGTGTCACGGTTTTGGCCACCAGCGCAGCCGAGGCCGATGTGGCTGCGACTTTGATTGCCAATGCCGTTGATCTGCCGGAGCACCCAAAGATATCGCGCCGTCCGGCCCACGACGTACAATGTGACAGTGATTTGGGCAGGCGGTGCGTGACTGTTGGGGTTGGTGCCTTGACGCCAACCGAAACCCGCCAAGCTTTGCACCATGGCGTGGTTTTTGCACGCTCTTGTCTGGACAAAGGCGTCATTGCCGCAGCCTTTCTGACCCTGAACCAACACCATGAAACTGTCGGCGCCCGCGCTGGTCTTACTTTGGAAAGCGAGCTATTGGATGCCTGATTTCACCCTTCGCAAAACCATGATCTTTGTTGAAGACATTCACCATGATGGTGGGCCTTTGCCTGACAAACCACGCCGGCGCGCCGCAATTGTGGCTTTGGTTAAAAACCCGTTTGCCGATGGGTTCACGGTGGATTTGCAAAGTGCGATGCAAGATTTGCAAACTCTGGGTCTGATGATGACTGATCGTCTGATCGAGGCGATGGGAGGGCTAGAGGGGATCGACGGTTATGGCAAAGCGGGTCTCGTTGGTGAAGCAGGAGAGCTGGAACACACCGCTCTGTGGCATGTCCCAGGCGGCTATGCGATGCGGGCTCGATTGGGCGAGGCCAAAGCCATTGTGCCGTCTTCGATGAAGATGGGCGGCGTTGGCACCCGGATCGACATTCCTTTGGGCCACATCAATGCGGCCTATGTGCGCAGTCATTTTGACGGCATGGAAGTTGGTGTGCCGGACGGGCCGCGTGCACGGGAATTGTTGTTTGCGCTGGCGATGAGCCGAGGCGGGCGGATCCATGCGCGCATGGGCGGGCTGGAGGTCGAAGACGTTGTGGGTCAGGACGGGCTACGTTAGGCCCAACTCGGCCATCATCTGATCACGCATCACGTATTTCTGAGCCTTTCCAGTGGCCGTCAGCGGCATGTCGTGAACCAGCTTGATATGGCGCGGCACCTTATAGTGGGCGATGTTTTCACGCGCATAGGCTTGCACTGCCGCGACGGTCAGCGTGCTTGACCGCGGTATGATCCATGCCGCGACATCTTCACCCATTTTGGCATCGGGCACGCCAAACACCTGGGCCTCTGCAATGTCGGGGTGGGACAGTAAAAAGGCTTCAATTTCAGCAGGGTATATGTTTTCACCGCCACGGATCAACATGTCCTTAAGGCGGCCCGTGATGCGTAGAAATCCGTCTGCGTCCAGCACGCCCATATCACCGGTGTGCATCCACCCGTTGCGAATTGTCTGCGCTGTGCGTTCCGGATCGCCCCAATACCCCTTCATCACAAGGTAGCCTCGCGTCAGAACCTGACCCGGCTGGCCGACCGGCAGGGTTTGGCCGTCTTTTCCGGTGATTTTGACCTCAACATGCGGCTGGATCCGCCCAACCGTCGCAACACGCGCGCCAATCGGATCATTCAATCCAGTCTGAAACGAGATCGGGCTGGTCTCGGTCATGCCGTAAGCGATTGTGATTTCGTGACAATTCATATCTTTGATCACACGGCGCATCAGGGGTTCGGGGCAAACCGAGCCTGCCATAATGCCAGTGCGCAACGTGCGCAGATCGTGACGGGCGAAATCGGGGTGATCCAACACCGCCGAAAACATCGTGGGCACGCCGTGCATAGCGCTGCAGCGTTCGTCACTCAGCGCCGACAGCGTTTCGCCCGCGTCAAAACCTTCGCTGGGAAACACCATTGTAGCCCCATAGGATGCCGCCGCCAGATTGCCCAAAACCATGCCAAAACAATGATAAAGCGGGACCGGAATGCACACCCGATCGGCCGGGCCAAGATCCATGGCGCGCGCGCAGCTGATCGCGTTGTTCAGGATGTTATGATGCGTCAGCGTCGCGCCTTTGGGCGCGCCGGTCGTGCCTGACGTAAATTGAATGTTGATCGCATCATGGGGCGACAGGCTGGCCGAAATTGCATTCAACCGGGCACGATGGCCCTGGCCGATATCCTTTAAATCATCGAAGGCCACGGCGCCCTGAACCGGATCAGGACCCAATTGGATGACACAGCTTAGATCCGGCAAAGCCTTGGCGCGAAGGTGTCCCGGTTTGCAATTTGCAAGTTCCGGCGCCAGGGTTTGCAAAGTCGCCAGATAGTCCGAAGATTTAAAAGACGCGGCCAAGATCAACGCTTTTGCGCGTACTGTCGTCAGCGCATGTCGCAACTCCGCGCCGCGATAGGCAGGATTGATGTTGACCAACACCAACCCAATGCGCGCAGTGGCAAATTGTGCAATCAGCCATTCGGCACGGTTCGGCGACCAGATACCAATCCGCTCGCCTTTATAAAGCCCAAGCGAAAGCAAACCGGCGGCGACGCGATCGACCTGTTCCGCCAGCTCATCATAACTGTAGCGCACGCCCGTGTCGCAAAACACTGCTGCCTCGCGGGTCCCGTGACGGCGCACAACTTCGTTCAGAAAATCCGGGATCGTGGCATTCAGCAGCGCCCGGCCGGTGGCACCGCGCACATGCGACAGCCTGTTCAGCGGGATCACATCTTTTGCCACTCGGTCGCGGCCTCAAATGCACCGGCAGCGCGGTAAATCGTGCTTTCGTCATAGCGTTTGCCCACCAACATCATGCCAATCGGCAGCCCATCGGCCATGCCGCAGGGGATCGACATCGCCGGGTGGCCAGTGACATCAAACGGCGCCGTGTTGGGCAGCATTTCAAACGCGCGCTGACACCAAAGCGCCAGATCCTCGGACGAGGGGGGGATCGGTGGCGCCTTCATCGGGGTCGTTGGCATCAGCAGCAGATCGTAAGAGCCGAGCACTTTGTTATATTCCTCGCGCAGCTGACGCGACAGGTTTTGTGCCTTGGCATAATAGTGCCCACGGTGTTGTTTCAAGTAATATTGCCCGATGAACATCGAAACTTTCAACGTATCGCTCAGCTCGTCCGCGCGTTGGCGCCAGTTGGAATGGAAATCGAGCAGCGACGTGGTGTACATCCCCTCCCAACCGGTGCCCATGCCATTGCCGTGCATCATCTGATTGGTCAGCCCCTCCAGCGCGATTGGCGTCCAGATGGCGGTGCCTTTCAGATGCCAGGGCACCGAAATTTCATCGACAACAGCGCCCATTTGCTTGAACAGATCGGCGGCCGCACGCACCTTTTGATCAACCACAGGTTCGGAGGCGTCCATCCCAAAACCCTCTTTGACGATGCCGATTTTCAACCCGGACACGCCGCGCGACACCGCCGCAGTATAGCGGTCGGTCACCACATCATATTGGCGCGGATCAAGGCCATCAGCCCCGGCCAGCACCTCAAGCATCAGCGCATTGTCGATCACGTTTTGGGTCATCGGACCGGTGTGGTCAATCGTCGCCTCAATCGGCATGACGCCGGTATAGGGCACCAGTCCGTGGGTCGCCTTCATCCCATAACAGCCGCAAAACGACGCGGGCATCCGGATCGAGCCCCCCTGATCGCCGCCAATGGCCATATCGACCAGCCCACCGCCGACCAATGCCCCCGAGCCTGACGAAGACCCGCCCGCCGAATAGCCCATTTTGTGCGGGTTATGCACCGGGCCGGTGGCGTTGGTGTGGCTGCCGCCGGACAGGCAGAAATATTCGCAATGGGCTTTGCCAACGATGGTTGCGCCCGCATCGAGCAACCGCGTGACGATGGTGGCGTCCACATCCGGCGTATAGCCTTTGAGCGTCGAGGCGCCGTTCATCATCGGCACGCCGGCCAGACACACGTTGTCCTTCAAGGCCACAGTGCGCCCATGTAATGGGCCACGCGGCGCACCGCGCACTTCGGTTTTTACGTACCACGCATTCAGCGGGTTTTCCTCGCCACTGGGGCGGGTACCGGCAGTGCGCGGGTACAAAACCGGCGGCAGATAGTCGGGCAAACTGTCAACGATATCATAGGCATCAAGCGTGCCTTGCATCACATCGAGAAATTCCTGCACGCGGGCCGAGGACATGTGCATGCCCAATTCCTCGACGATCTCGGTAAGCTGGGCATGGGTGGGGCGCTGAACGGTCATCGCAGATAGCCTCTCGCTGAGGACGGGTTTCATGTCATGCGCGCGCGGCGCGGGCGCAGATGTGGTTTTGGTTTGGATCGGGGTTGGCATCGGTGGCGGGGCGGTTGACGATCCGCCAAAGCCGGTGAACTCTTCGATCAGCGCCGCACTGGCGGCATCATCGCCAGCGACCTCACCGGTGATCACGCCTTTTTGCAAAAGCAGAACGCGGTCGGAGAGTTCGGTGATGAAATCGAGGCTCTGTTCGACCAGCACAATCGCCACGCCGCGCCGCCGGTTGAGATCGCGCAGCAGTTCGATGATCTCGTCGATAATAGAGGGTTGAATGCCCTCGGTCGGCTCGTCCAGCAGGATCAGATCGGGTTCACTCACCAAACAGCGCGCGATGGCCAAAAGCTGTTGCTCGCCCCCCGACAGCGCACCGCCATCGCGGTCGAGCAACCGTTCCAGGCGCGGAAACTCGATCAGAATCTGGCGCATCGCCTCTTCTTCGTCCAAACCGTGCGCGGCAATGCCCATGCGGATGTTGTCATAGACCGACAACGTCGGGAAAATCCCGCGCCCTTGGGGCACGTAACCAATGCCCAGACGGGCGCGCTCGCTCGATTTCTCGCGGCTGATATCCATGCCGCCATAGGTGATTGCGCCTGCGGTTTGCGGCACGATGCCCATGATGGTTTTCAGCAGGGTGGTCTTGCCCATGCCGTTGTGGCCCAGCACGCCGATGATTTCACCGTCATTCACGCTGAGATCGATGCCGTGTAGCACCGGCACCCGGCCATATCCGGCGCGCAGAGCCTTGGCTTCAAGCAGCGCACTCATGCGCGATGTCCCAAATAGACTTCGCGTGCGCGTTTGTCGGCGGAAATGGCATCCATAGTGTCTTCCATCAATATCGCACCTTCGTGGAACACCGTGACCTGTTGGCTGATCATACGGATGAACTGCATGTCATGTTCGACCACCACCAGAGTTGCGGATTGGTTGATCTCACGGATCAATTCAGCGGTGCGCGCGGTTTCCTCGTGGGTCATTCCGGCGGCGGGTTCATCCAGCAGCACCAACCACGGGTCCGAGGCGACAACCATGCCCAATTCAACCCATTGGCGTTGACCGTGGGCCAGATTGCCGACCATGTCGTTTCGAATATCACCCAGCTGCAATCGCTCGATCGTTTCATCGGTCAGCACTTTGGCGCGCGCGCGCCCATGCCAGCGGCGCGCGGACATCCAGACATTTTCATAAGCCGTGAGCCCGTCAAACACATTGGGCACCTGGGTTTTTATCCCCACGCCAAGCCCGGCAATTTCATGGGGCGGGCGGCCTCCTACATGAATATCGCGGATCACCACATCACCAGCCGTAGGGGTCAGCTGCCCGGTCAGGCATTTGAAAAACGTCGACTTGCCAGCGCCGTTGGGACCGATCAGGCAGCGCAGCTCGTTTTCCCACAGGGTGAAATCCACCCGGTCCACCGCGCGCACGCCGCCAAAATGCATCGACAGGTTGCGCGTTTCCAGAACGATTTCGCCCCCTTTCATGGCGCTTCCTTTTCGCTGCGGCGCGGCCGTCTGGTGCGCAGCCGGCGTTCGCGCGCGCGCTGGTTTGAGCGGCCGCGCCGCGCGCTGATCCACCCCGTGACCGTGGGCACGATGCCTTGCGGCACGCCGCGCACAAAGACGATCAGGATGATGCCAAGCACCAGATTGATGTTCACCACCGATTGCGACCCCAGATACGAGGTCAGGAAATGCAGCGCAAATGTTGCCAGGATCGGGCCAATCAACGTGCCGCGCCCGCCGACGATCACCCAGATGATGGTCATCGCCGACAGCGGCAGCGAAAACACATCCGGCGTGACGCGGCTGACCCCGACGCAGAAAAACACACCGCCCAAACCTGCGATGGCGGCTCCGATGGTAAAGATGCCGAGCTTGTAAAGCCGCGTGTCATAGGCCAGCAATTCGGCGCGCACCTCGTTTTCGCGAATGGCCTGACAGACCCGTCCGAAATGCGTGTTCACCAGCCAGCCGCAGAAGATGTAAAGCAGGATCAGCGCGGCCATAGCCACATAGAACACCTGTTCCGGGAACATGAACGCGCCCGTGTCCCACGGATAATTCAGCGGCGGCGCACCGGTGCCATTGAACCCGCCCAGCAGCGCATTGCCGATCTTGTATTCTGGCCCCGAGGTGCGCCGGATCAGCGAATAAAGGATCAACGCAACCGTCAGCGTGATCACGGCCAGATAGACATCTGACACCCGGCCATAAAACACGAAATAGCCGATGATCGCGGCAAAGGCGGCGGCCACAAGGATCGCCACCAGAATGGCCCAAGTGGATCCTCCGAAGTTCACCGCCGCAATGGCATAGGCATACGCGCCGACGCCGAAAAACGCGGTTTGCCCGAAACACAAGATGCCGCCATAGCCCCAGATCAACGCCAAAGACAGCGCCAGGATCGCCAATCCGATGACCTGCGACAAGGTGATGATGGTGAACAGTTGCAGCACGGACGGGGCGGCAAGCATAAAGATCACGCCCAAAACGGCGACGATCAGCGTGCCTTTGAAATCTTGTGCCAACATGCGGTTAAAGGCTCTTGCGGAAAAAGCTGCCGGTGATGCCTTTGGGCATCAAACGCAGCAGAACAATGGCAGTGGCCAGCAGCGCGACTTCGCCGAGCGTTGGGCCGGTCAGGAACGCGATGATGCCGTTGATCCCACCCAGCAAGATCGAGGCCGATACCGTTCCGGCCAAAATCGCCTCGCCGCCGGAAATCACTGTGATGAACGCTTTGGCGATATAGACCGACCCGATTGTGGGCAGCACGCCGGTGATGGGCGCCAGCAATCCACCCGCAAGGCCCGAGACAGCGGCGCCAAGTCCAAAGGTCAGCATATAGACCCGCGCTGTGGACACGCCCAACGCACCCGCCATTTCCGCGTTTTGCATGGTGCCGCGCGCGACCAATCCCAGCGTGGTCAGTTTGAGAATGGCATAGACCATCAACAGCAACAGGATGGTGACGACAATCAAAAACACCTCATAGCCAGACGAGGTGTATTCCCCGATGGTGATCACGCCAAGCGGTGGCGAGATCGTCGTCGCGGTCGAGGCCCCAAAGATCGACGTGACCAGCCCAATGAACAGCAATGACAGCCCCCAAGTGGCCAGCAACGTGTCAACCATGCGTCCGTAAAGATACCGGATCAGCACCCGTTCAACGACAATACCGATGATCCCAACCACCAAAGGCGCCAGGATCAGCATCGCGACCCAGATATTCACGCCGTTGTTGGTGGCCACCACAACCGTATAGCCCCCCAACATGATGAATTCGCCATGCGCCAGATTGATCACCCGCATCATGCCAAAGATGATCGCCAGCCCAAGGCTGATCAGCGCCAGATGGGCAATGCCATAGACGATTTGCAAAATGAGCGAGGCG
>JBGCDD010000090.1:0-4546 GCA_045105075.1 Sedimentitalea sp.
TATCCGGCGCTGGATATGCCCTATCATGATCGCGGGCTGCGGTTTCGCGAAAGCTATGCCTATATCCGCAACATGGCGCAGGAGCGGCCCGATTTTGAAAACGCGTTCGGTCGGGTCGGCGGCGGCATCGATATGCTGCCCCAACCTACGCGGTCCAAACTGGCGTTGTTGATCACCGGGGGCAGTCAGCAATCGCCGGATTGGCTGGCCCGGAACGGCGATGGTTGGATCACCTACCCGCGCAACGTCGCCGCGCAGGCGCAGGTTGTGCAAGACTATCGCGCGCGGCTTGCCGTTGGGGGACAGCCCAACAAGCCGGTGATCCAATCGCTTTACATTGATCTGGTGGAAAATGACGACGCGCCGCCCAAACCTATTCACCTGGGCTTTCAATCAGGGGCGGCATTCCTGTGCCAATATCTGTCCGAGCTGAGAACGCTGGGTATCAATCACGTGGCGCTCAACCTGCGCTTTAACCAAAGTGACCCCGAACAGACTTTGAAACGCTTGGCAAAAGATGTTTTGCCGGGCCTCAACCCGTGAAGGAGATTTGATATGACCAAGACCATTCTGATCACAGGGGCCACCGATGGCATCGGCCTGTTGACCGCCAAGCTGTTGGCGGCGGACGGTCACCACATTTTGCTGCATGGGCGCAGTAATGCCAAACTGGCCGCTGCCAAGACCGACGTGGGCGGCAGCAGCGATGGCTATGTGGCCGATCTGTCGCGCCTGTCCGAGGTCACCGCGCTGGCCAAATCGGTTGCGCGCGATCACCCCCAGATCGACGTTCTGATCAATAATGCAGGGGTCTTGAAAACAGCGCAAACCGTCACCACAGATGGCTTGGATGTGCGGTTCATGGTCAACACGCTGGCGCCTTACGCTCTGACCCGGGCGTTGCTGGCGCACATTCCCAAAGACGGGCGCATCATCAACCTGTCGTCGGCGGCCCAAGCTCCCGTGGATTTTGATGTGCTGGCCGGTAACACCCGCGCCGACGACATGAGCGCCTATTCCCAGAGCAAACTGGCGATCACCATCTGGTCGCGCGCTTTGGCCGTGGAGTTGGCGGGTGGGCCGATGGTGCTGGCGGTCAATCCGGGCTCGCTGTTGGCGTCCAAAATGGTCAAAGAGGGTTTTGGCATCGCCGGCAATGATCTGATGATTGGCGCCGATCTGCTGCGCCGTACTGCGGTTTCGGAGGAATTCGCAAAGGCTTCCGGCCAATACTATGACAATGACGCGCAGTCGTTTGGCCACCCGCACAGCGCCGCATTTGATGTCGATCACAGCGCGAAGGTGATGCAGGCGATCAAAGATGCGTTGGCGCGGTTGGCCTGATTGGTCGCGACTGCTGCGCAAAATCATATTGCAAACGCTATGGAACTTGGCCGCGCTTGACGCCATGATCTGCCGGGCAGGCCCGTCACTTTGCGCTGAAGCGCGACTTTGTTGGGCCAAAACGTCAAGAAAGTTAGGGAGAGACAGATGAAATTCAGTACAGTTTTGCTCGGCGCGGCTTTGGCCTTGGGTGCCAGCATGGTCAGCGCACAGGATCGCGTAACCTATAAATCGGCCAAGTCGACGTCGTCCTATTACCAGATGGGCGTGCAGATTGCCGAAGCCATGAAAGCGGGCACTGACGGCGGCATGATCGTCACGGTCGAAGAAAGCCAAGGCTCGGTTCAGAACGTGATGGAGGTGCGTGCGCGCGGCGGCGACTATGTGTTCACCACGCCGCCGGTACTGGTCCGTCTGGCTCAGGGTGGCAAAGCGATGTTTGAGGGCAAGGGCAACCCCGCCTTTGACGACATCCGCGCGCTGTTTCCGATCCCGTCGCTGACCATGCATTTTGTGGTGTCCAATGACAGCGGCATCACCGATTTCGCGTCGATGGAAGGCAAGACGATCCTGCTGGGCAAAGGCTCGTTCGGGGCGCGCGAGGGGGCCAAATACTTGGGCCTGTTCGGGCTTGACGGCAAGGTGGAACTGGCCGAGGTGGAACTGTCCAACGCGGTTTCGGCGCTCAAGAACGGCCAGATCGACGGGTTTGTGACTGCCGGATCTTATCCTGCGCCAAATGTGATCGAAGCGGCGGCCACAACGGGCGTCACGGTGCTGTCGCTGGACGCCGATCAGATCGCCACAACCAAGCGCACCAAGCTGGTGATTCCGGCGGGCACCTATGCCGGCCAAGACAGCGAAATCAGCACAACGTCGCTGCCGGTGGCCGCCTTTACCACCACCAAGATGAGCGATGACGTCGCCTATATGCTGACCAAGACCTTTTGGGAACAGCGCGGCAAAATGGGTGAGGCCGCGCCGTGGTGGAACGGCGTGGACCAAGGCCTGATGAGCAATATCACCGGCAAGCTGCACCCCGGTGCGATCCGTTACTACAAAGAAGCCGGGTTCACCCTGAACGACGCCCAGATGTAACCACATCCGGCGCGGCACTTTGGCGCCGCGCCGATTGCAAAGGGTGAGCGATGCGCCTTGTCATCTTTGTTGCCGCGTTGGGGCTGGTTGCGTTTCACCTGGCGCTGATCTTTTCGGGCCTTGTGCCCAATCTGGTCAGCCGCCCGCTGCACCTTGCCATGGCGCTGCCGTGGATTTTGCTGGCCGGAGCGCAGGGGTTTTGGACCCGTGCTAGCGGGTCTGTCCTGACGCTGTTTGGGGTTGGCGCCGCGCTTTGGGTGGCCTGGTCGCACAACGCGTTGTCCGATCAATATGGCTTTCTCGAAGGCGGATTTCAGACAGGCATCGCCATTGTGCTGCTTGTCGTTGTTCTGGAAGCCGCACGGCGTGCAATTGGCTGGCCGCTGCCGATGGTCGCGGTTCTGGCGCTGCTTTACGGGCTGTTCGGCCAACATATTCCGGGCGAGTTTGGCCATTCCGGCACGCCACTGCCCAGCTTTTTGGGCACGCTCACCATTGCGGAAGGCGGCATTTGGGGCAGCCTGACGGGCGTCTCGGTCAACGTCGTGGCGATTTTTGTGATTTTTGGCGCCGTGCTGAACGCAGGCGAGGCCGGGCAGGGGTTCATGAACGTGGCTTCGGCTGCGGCTGGTCGGCTGAAGGGCGGCGCGGCAAAAGTGTCGGTGCTGTCTTCGGCGTTTTTTGGATCAATCTCGGGCTCGGCGTCGGCGAATGTGGCCTCGACTGGGGCGATTACTTTGCCGGCCATGACCAAGCTGGGGTATCCCAAACGGCTGGCCGCCGCGGTCGAGGCTGTGGCCTCGTCGGGGGGGCAGATCATGCCACCGTTGATGGGTGCAGGGGCGTTCGTGATGGTCGAGCTGACGGGTGTGTCCTACACATCGATTATGGCGGCGGCGGTGCTGCCTGCGGTGCTCTATTTTCTGGCTGTTTGGATCGGGGTCAATGCTTATGCGGCGCGCGAAAACCTGTCGGGGCTCAGCGCGGCCGATCAACCCTCGGCCCGCGATGTGCTGGTGACATCCGCGTTTTTCGCCGTGCCCTTTGCGGTTTTGCTGCTGGGCATGTTCTGGGTTCAGGTCACCCCGCAATACGCAGCCAGCCTGGCGATCCTGTCAGGCTTTGTGCTGCTGTTTTTTGACACCAGCGGCGTTGGATCGGTGGCGCAAACCAAAGCGCGCATTGAAAACGCGATGCTGAATGCAGCGCGCCAGGTTTCGATGATCGCGGCCATCATCATCTGTGCGTCGATCATCATTGGCGTGCTGTCGATCACCGGGCTGGGGGTCAAGATCACCTCGTTGATCCTGTCTGGCTCGGGTGGGTTGCTGTGGCCCGCATTGTTGCTGACCGCCTTGGCCTGTTTGATCCTGGGCATGGAGGTGCCCACGACCGCGGCCTATGTGATCTGCGTGTCGGTGGCCGGGCCAGCGCTGATCCAACTGGGGCTGGAGCCGTTGCAGGCGCATTTGTTTGTGTTCTGGTTTGCGTTGCTGTCAACGATCACACCGCCAGTCTGTGGCGCCGTGTTTATTGCCGCCGGCATGATCGGTGAGAACTGGCTGAAAGTCGCGCTGACGGCGATGACGCTGGGCTTTGGGCTTTACGTTATCCCGCTGGCGATGATCGCAAATCCGGCGCTGATCAAACTGCAAACCACGCCGCTTTGGGCGGTTTTGGCGGCGCTGCAGATCGCCGTGGGTTTGGCATTGATGTCTGTGTCGCTGATCGGAGCGCGCCCGGTTTGGATCCGGCTTGGCCTGTTTGCGGCCGGGCTGATGGTCATTTTCTGGCCGGTTGCGTTGGGTGGATAAGCGTTGCAGCGCACCACAAGGCGTCACCATGTTATCCAACCACTGAGGGCGCATGGTCAGGTCAAAGGCGGCCTTGCTAGCAGGATTTGTCCCGCGCGAACGCTGGCCGAGCGGCCTAGATCAAGGTCAAAATCCGCTCGAGACCGGCAATGTCAGTGTAGTCTTCCAACGTCAGCGTGTTGCCTGCGCCAAAGTCGAAAACAGTGTCGGTTCCGACGACATCTGCAAAGTCCAGCACCTCGGCCTTGGTTAAGGTGCCACTCCACAGTGCGTCATCCAGATGCAGCCGG
>JBGCDD010000091.1:0-9648 GCA_045105075.1 Sedimentitalea sp.
CGCATAAGGGAGGACGACACTATGGCACGAGCCAAATTTCTATGCGACGCGGAACGCTGCATCGAATGCAACGCCTGCGTAACAGCCTGTAAGAACGAGCACGAAGTCCCCTGGGGCATAAACCGGCGCCGCGTGGTCACCATCAATGATGGTGATCCCGGGGAACGGTCGATCTCGGTGGCGTGTATGCACTGTTCTGATGCGCCTTGCATGGCGGTCTGCCCGACAGACTGTTTTTATCAGAACGAAGAAGGCGTGGTCCTGCACTCCAAGGATCTGTGCATCGGGTGTGGATACTGCTTCTACGCCTGCCCGTTTGGCGCCCCTCAGTTCCCGCAAGCGGGCAACTTTGGCAGCCGCGGCAAGATGGACAAATGCACCTTCTGTGCCGGTGGCCCGGAAGAAACGCATTCGACCGCCGAATTCGCCAAATATGGCCGCAACCGGATCGCCGAGGGCAAATTGCCCATCTGCGCCGAAATGTGCGCCACCAAGGCCCTGCTCGCTGGTGACGGCGACGTGGTCTCGGCCATCTACCGCGAGCGCGTTGTCGCCCGTGGCTTTGGCTCGGGCGCATGGGGCTGGGGCAGCGCTTACGGCAAACAAGGCGGTTAACCTGTCTTAAACGGACAAAACAGCGCGGGCCTTGCAGTTGACATCGCAAGGCCCGTCCTCGATTGCTGACGAACGGCAAACAATGTTGTGTCACCGGCGCACTGGGCAGCCCCGGACCGACACACTTCAGAGCGGAAAGTCATGGATCATGAGTGAACCGATGCGCACCGATTGGATTGTTCCGATCCTCGAGGATCTGCACAATTTCGCGCTCGAGCAACGCATGACCAAATTGGCCGAAGACCTTGGCAAAATAATCACCGAACATGGCCCCGTCCTCAGGGGCACCGAAACGGATCAAGATGACGTGGTCCAACTGATCAACCCAAAGGAATCCGGCACTCCAAATGGCGGATGAGCAAACCACCACTTTGATCATGCTGGACCCGGACAATCGCCGGGCCGATATGCGGTTTTTAAATCGCAAAGCCTGGGGGGTGCGCTGGAGCGACCGCAAGACCAGCCGCAATCTGGCCGCACAGGCCCTGGGTCAGGCGCTGCGGCGCCCGCGCCCGGATCCACAAGGAGCCGGACTGGCGTTGCGCACGCTGGCCTGGCAGAACAAATGGATTGGCGCCTTTGAAAGTTGCGCCGCGCTGAGCCAACGCGCGTTGTCCCGGCTTGATCCGCAAGAAACCCCAGATGCAGTGGCCGATGTGTGCGCGATCATGGGAGTTGTGCATTATTCGTCCGGGCGGCGCGATCTGGCGGCAGATATGATCGACAAGGGGCTGGCCCATATTGACGGCATGGAAGCCACCGCCACGCGTATTGACCTGTTGGTGACCAAATCCACGATCATGCGCCACAACGGACGTTTTACAGCCGCCTATGATCTGTTGAAACAGGCGCGCGAATTGGCGCATGGCCAGGAATTGGCCCGGGTTGAGCACAACGTTGCGCGGTGTCTGGACCAGGATCATCACCCCGCCGAAGCCTCGACCCACGCGATGCAGGCCTTGATCGGGGCGCGCCGGCACAACAACCGCGTGGTGCTGCCCTATGCGCTTGGCGTGCTGGGATCAGCGCTGAGCCAGATGGGACAGGTCAAAACCGCGCTGACCTATCTGGCCGAAGGACTGTCGATCGCCGACATTGATCAGGACGACCGGGTCAAATGCCAGTTGCTCGAACAGCTTGGTCTGATCTCGGCATTGGCCGGGCACAATGACAGCGCGCTCGAACACTTTACCCATGGGCTCGAAATCGCCAAAGATCTGAACTATCCGGTCTGGCAAAAGAAATTCCTGCGCGAGACCATCAAGATTTTTGAGGCCCGCGGCGCCACCTATGACGCACTGAATGCATACCGCGCCCTTGTGGCGCTGCTCGAGGCCGAACGTGCCTGACCCGGGCGCCACCGCGCCCAAAACTGGAGAGTTCTGAGATGTCGCTTGTCCTGCGTTGCCTTGCCATCTGCACCCTTTGCCTGCTGCCGCTGACGGCTTGGGCGCAAAGCGAAACCCCAACGCCAGATCGCAGCGCGACGGGCGGGGCCACAACACTGGAAGACATTATGGCCCGCCAGCGCGGCGAGACCGTCGATCCGGCCTACCGCGCCAACAACACCGGCGACGGTGTGTCCGATGCGGCGGCGGCACTGGGTTTGCGAGGCTATGCCTCAGACAGCGATGTGTTCCGCGCGCTGCGCTATGGCAGCGCCGATATCACAGTGTCCTCGCGCAGCCCCGCCGCAGATGTGCTGATCCAGGATGGCGGCATGTGGTGGCTGCAATTGCGCAATGGCCCGCTGGCCACCTATGGCGCCTATCTGCTGGGCGGCACTCTGGTTTTGCTGGCATTGTTCTATTTGCTGCGCGGCAAGATCCGGATTGATGGTGAAAAAACCGGGCGCACGATCTTGCGTTTCACCAGTTTTGAACGCTTTGGCCATTGGCTTTTTGCCGGCTCATTCCTGATCCTTGGGCTGACCGGGTTGATCACGCTGTTTGGGCGCATGGTGTTGATCCCGCTGTTTGGTCATGAAACCTTTTCGCTGTTGGCCGTGGCCAGCAAATGGGTGCACAACAATCTGGCCTGGGCGTTCATGCTGGGCCTTGCGATCATCATCATCAACTGGACGCTGCACAACATTCCCAACCGCCACGACATCGTCTGGCTGCTGAAAGCCGGCGGGCTGTTTTCGAAAAACTCGCACCCCCCCGCGCGCAAATTCAACGCCGGGCAAAAGCTGATCTTCTGGGGCTGTGTGGTGCTGGGCTTGTCGATTTCCGCTTCGGGTCTGTCGCTGCTGTTCCCGTTCGAATTGCCGATGTTTGCCAAGACATTCGCGCTGCTCAACGACGCCGGTGCGCCGGGGTGGTTTGGCCTTGCGCCACTGCCCGAAACCATGGCTCCGCACGAGGAAATGATGTATTCGCAGCTGTGGCACACCATCGTCGCCTTCGTGTTCATGGCGATGATTTTTGCACACATTTATCTGGGCAGCGTCGGCATGGAGGGCGCCTTTGACGCTATGGGCAATGGCGAAGTCGAAGAACAATGGGCGCGTGAACATCACGGTCTTTGGGTCGAAGAAGTCGAAGCGAAACAGGCCGCCAAAGGCGCGCCCACCCCGGCCGAATAATGCGCTGGCTGCTGGGGCTTTTGATGCTGCTGCCCTCGCTTGGGGGCGCTCAGGAGTTCTTTACGCTCAAAGGGCACGGCGGCCCGATCATGGCCATCGACGTTGCCCCCTCGGGGCAGATCGCCACCGCCAGCTTTGACAATTCAGTGGGCTGGTGGACCGGTAAAACCCCCAAATGGTTCGAAGGTCACCGCGCGGCTGTCACGTCGCTGCGGTTTCTGGATGATACGTTTTTGCTGTCTGGATCGGACGATTTCCGCCTGCTGATCTGGGATCAAACAACAGCCGCCCCCGTCGAGATCGCCCAGCACAAAGGCAAAATCACCGACATCGCAATCAATGCCAACACCATCACCACCGCCAGCTGGGATGGCTCGATCGGGCAGCACCAGATCGTGCTGCGCCAAGCCCGCCCCGATCAATCCGACACGCTCTGGTTCAAAAGCCGTTCGCTCAGCGGGCATCGCTCTGGCGTGAGTGCGGTGGCTTTTGCCGGCGACACGCTCTATTCCGCCTCAGCCGACGGCACCATCCGGCAATGGTCAAACGCGGGCTCGCGCGTGGTGGTCAACAACGGCTTTGGCATCAACCGCATCGCCATCAATGCTGCGCAAAACTGGCTGGCCTACGGCGCCGTCGATGGTGTCACCCGGGTGATTGACCTGACCAGCGAAACCCAAATCGCCGATTTCACGCTGGGGCGCCGCCCGGTGCTGGCGCTGGCGCTGTCGCCCGATGGCACCCAATTGGCGGTGGGCGACGGCGAGGGCTATATCATGGTCATCGACACCACCACATGGCGCATCAGTCGCGACTTTCGCGCCACTGCACGCGGCCCGGTCTGGGCACTGGCGTTTTCGCCCGATGGTCTGAACATCCACGCCGGCGGGCTTGATGACACAATGTACTCCTGGCCCGTCGCCACGCTGGATCAACACGACCAGATGACCACCGGCGAGCGTACTTTCCTCAACGCGCCCGACACCATGAGCAACGGCGAACGCCAGTTCCAGCGCAAATGTTCGATCTGCCACACCCTGACCCCGGGCAGCGCGCGGCGCGCCGGACCAACGCTGTTCAACCTGTTTGATCGGCGCGCCGGCACCGTGACCGACTATCGCTATTCGCCCATCCTTACCGGGTCCGACATCATCTGGACCGACACAAGTATCGACGCGCTCTTTGATCTGGGTCCGGATCACTATATCCCCGGCTCAAAGATGCCAATGCAGCGCATCACCAACCCCGATGACCGCGCCGATCTGATCGGATTTCTACGCGGCGCCACCAAAACGCAGGACTGACCCCATGAAAGCCATGCTTGCCGCCTTTGTCGCCATGATCGTCATCTCCGTCGCCGCCTGGTACGGACTGGGCGAGGCCGGATTTTCGGCCGCTGATCAAGGCTCCAGCCCCGGTGTGCGTCTGGATTGATCGCGTGCCCGACTATCTGACCACGCGCGAGCTGGCCGATCTGTTGCGCATCGGCGAACGCAAAGTATATGATCTGGCCGCCTCGGGCGACGTGCCTTGCGTGCGCGCTGTTGGCAAACTGCTGTTCCCGCGCGCAGACATTACCGCCTGGTTGGCCAGCGCACGCAGCGGGCCGAATGTGGCAGAACCACCCCTGCCCCCAATCATCGCCGGCAGCCACGATCCCCTGCTTGATTGGGCCCTGCGCGAAAGCGGCTCAGGTCTGGCCAGCTTCTATGACGGCTCCTTTGACGGGCTGTCCCGGCTGGCCACACGCGGCGCCCAAGCCGCCGGGCTGCACATTCGCGAACATGACGGCTTCAATCGCCGTGCCGTACAGGACGCTGTCGGCGAAGCCCCCGTGGTCTTGGTCGAGATCGCAAAACGCCAACGCGGCTTGCTATTGCGCCCTGGCCTACAAGGCGTGCGCGGTTTTGGTGATCTGGCCGGGCGCCGCGTGATACTGCGCCAGGACTCCGCCGCCTCCTTGCGCGAATTTGACGCCCGATTGTCCGACGCAGGCCTCAGCCGAGACGACATCGACGCCCTGCCCACACGCGCACGCACCGAAGAAGAACTGGCCGCAATCCTGCATGATGGCAAAGCCGACGTGGGTTTTGGCCTGGGTGCACTGACCGGCCTGTTTGACCTGGGTTTCGTGGCGCTGGCTCAGGAACGCTTCGATCTGGCAATATGGCGCCGCGCCTGGTTTGATCCACCTTTGCAGAACCTTATGGCCTTTCTGGACACGCCAGCCTGCGCCGCCCGCGCCAACGACATGGGCGGCTATGACCTGAGCGGATTGGGCACCATTCACCACAACGGCGCCAGTGGCTGACCCCAAATCCCAGCCCCCGTCAAACCGCGCTGCATCTTCCTCTTGCCCAAAATATCCCAGGGGTGAATGAGCCGCAGGCTCAGAGGGGGCTGGCCCCCTTCCCCTAGCCCAACGCATATCCCGCGCCGCGCACAGTACGCACCGGATCGTCACCCCCATGCTGGGTCAACGCCTTGCGCAAACGTCCGATATGAACATCAACCGTGCGGGTATCGACATAAATATCGCGCCCCCAAACCCGGTCCAAAAGCTGCTCGCGGCTCCAGACGCGACCCGGTTTCTCCATGAACGTCGACAACAGCCGAAACTCGGTCGGCCCAAGCTTTACCAGCAGCTGCGCGCGCGTGACCTTGTGGGTTTCCGCATTCAGCACAATGTCATCAAACTCCAGCTGCAACCCCACGGTTGACGGACGCACCCGACGCAACTGACTGCGCACCCGCGCCATCAATTCAATCACCGAATAGGGCTTGATCACATAGTCATCCGCGCCGGTTTCGAGCCCCCGCACCCGGTCAATATCTTCAGACCGCGCCGACAGCATAATGATCGGAATGGGCCGGGTCTCAACGCGGGTTTTCAGCCGCCGGCACACTTCGATCCCCGACACATTCGGCATCATCCAGTCCAGCACGATGATGTCAGGCATGTCCTCATCGACCAGCAAAAGCGCCTCTTCGCCATTCTCGGCGCGGTTGACGCGAAACCCTTCTGCTTCAAGATTATACGCCAAAACCTCGCGCTGCGCCGGCTCGTCTTCGACCACCAAGACTGTGGGCTTGTCGGCGGACATCGTGCGTCACCCGACCTGCGTCACAGAGGTGATATCGCCTTTGGGGCGCGGCTCGTCCGGGCGCTCGCCCGACACCAGATAGACCACCTGCTCGGCAATCGAGGTCACGTGATCACCCATTCGTTCCATGTTTTTGGCAATGAAATGCAGATGCATGCAGGCGGTGATATTGCGCGGGTCTTCCATCATAAAGGTCAGGAACTCGCGGAACAGCGCATTGTACATCTGATCCACATCCTTGTCGCGCTGGATCACGTCGCGGGCCAGATGTTCGTCGCGCTGAATATAGGAATCAAGCGCATCCTTCAGCATCAGCTCGACCTCGCGCGCCATGCGCCGCAGCGCACTGGCACTGTCGTTCACCGGCGCCATCTGCGACAATACTCCGGTGCGCTTGGCCAGATTCTTGGCGTAATCACCGATGCGCTCCAGATTGCCGCTGATCTTCATCACCGACAAAACCAGGCGCAAATCAATCGCTGTGGGCGCGCGCAAGGCGATCACCCGCGCGGCCTCTTCGTTGATCGTTTCCTCCAGCGCATCGATGGCTTTGTCACCCAGGCGCACCTGTTCGGCCAGTTCCTGATCGCGGGTTTCCAGCGACAGCGCGGCATTTCGGATCCCCGCTTCAACCAGTCCACCCATTTTCATTATCCGCGCTTGAATGGCCTCAAGGTCGCGATCAAAAGCTGACGCAATATGTTGATCTTGCATTGTTTTATCCAATCCGCCCCGTGATGTAGTTTTCCGTACGCTGGTCTTGCGGTTTTGTAAAAATCTGTGCGGTTTCGCCGTATTCCACCATTTCACCCATGTGGAAATAAGCGGTTTTCTGGCTGACGCGGCTGGCCTGTTGCATCGAATGGGTGACGATAACAACCGAATAGCTTTGGCGCAGCTCATCAATCAGGTTCTCGACCTGGCTGGTGGCAATCGGGTCAAGTGCAGAACAGGGTTCGTCCATCAGCAACACTTCGGGTTCGGTGGCGATGGCGCGCGCGATGCACAGGCGTTGCTGCTGCCCGCCGGACAGGCCCGTGCCGGGCGACCCCAGCCGGTCTTTGACCTCATCCCAGATCGCAGCCCGGCGCAGCGCCTGTTCCACGATGTTGTCCAGATCGGCGCGGGATTTGGACAATCCGTGGATTTTCGGCCCGTAGGCGACATTGTCATAGATCGATTTGGGGAACGGATTGGGCTTTTGAAATACCATCCCGACCTTGGCGCGCAGCTGCACCGGATCGACCTGAGGGTCATAGATGTCTTCGCCGTCCAGCAAAATATCGCCCTCGACCCGGCAGATATCAATCGTGTCGTTCATCCGGTTCAGACAACGCAAGAACGTCGACTTGCCACAGCCGGACGGGCCAATAAACGAGGTCACGGTTTTGTCCTCGATCTGCACGCTGACGTCTTTGATGGCGTGGTTGTCGGCGTAATAGACCTGTACGCCGCTGGCCGCGATCTTGATGGTTTTGGTGCTCACCTCTGTCTCCACAGCTTGCATATCGTTCATAATCCTGCCCCTACCAACGGCGTTCGAAACGGCGCCGCAGGATCACCGCGATTGTATTCATCGTGACCAGAAACACCAAAAGAATGATAATCCCGCCCCAGGCGCGTTCGTAAAACGCCGGATCCGCGCGTTTGGCCCATTCGTAGATCTGCGCCGGCATCGCCGAATTGGGATCCATCAGCCCCGAGGCCACGCCATCGGGCGCGTTTGAGGCGATAAAGCCAACCATCCCGATCAACAGCAGCGGCGCGGTTTCACCCAGGGCCTGTGCCAGCCCAATGATCGTGCCGGTCAGAATGCCGGGCGCGGCCAGCGGCAGCACGTGATGAAACACGGTTTGCATCTTGCTGGCGCCGACCCCAAGAGCCGCATCGCGAATGCTGGGCGGCACCGATTTCAGCGACGCACGGGTCGAGATAATGATCGTGGGCAAAGTCATCAGCGTCAGCACCAGCCCGCCCACCAAAGGCGCGGACATCGGCAAGTGCATGTAGTTGATGAACATCGCCAGTCCCAGAATGCCAAACACAATCGACGGCACTGCCGCGAGGTTCGAGATATTGACCTCGATCACATCGGTGATCCAGTTTTTGGGCGCAAATTCCTCAAGATAGATCGACGCGGCCACCCCAATCGGCAAGGCCAGCGCCAGCACCACCAGCATCATGAACAGCGAGCCCATCATCGACACGCCAATCCCGGCGGCCTCCGGGCGCTGATCAGAGGCATCCGCGCCGGTGATGAAGGCCAAGTTGAACCGCTTTTCCACACTGCCCAGACCGATCAACTGATCCACGAAATCGAGCTGTTGGACGCTGATGTTCTTGTCATTGGCGATGCTGTCGCGGCTGACCCGACCCTTGAGGTAACCATCAACCCTGCTGGAGGCGAGAAACTCAAAACGGACGGTCTGTCCGATCATATCCGGGTTCTCGATGACAAAGCTGCGCAATTGCGCCACTGCACCGCGCGACAAAATCCCTGCCATCTTTTTGGATTTCAGTTGTGTTTCAATGCCATGCGCGGCGATCTTTGCGTCAAAAGCGTTGCGGATCAGCGGCGCGTAGCCAAAGGTGCTGACCTTCTTGATCTTGGCGAGATCGCGGGTTCCGGCCTTGTCCAGCTTGCTTTCCAGCAGCTCGACGTCGAGCGCCACAAAGGTCTGGGTAAACGCTCCGGTGCCGCGGCTGACGATGGTGAAAACCAGCACCAAAAGCATCAGCATGCCGATGCCGATTGCGATCATGCCATAGATCCGAAACCGTTTTTCGGCACCATTGCGCCGGTTGGTGTGAGCATCCTGGCGCAAAAGCGAGCCATGGTGGCGTGCGCGCGCGGCGTCGGGGGGCGGGGCGATATCGGTCATTCGTACTGCTCGCGGTAGGTGCGCACGATGTAGAGCGCCAGAATGTTCAGCCCCAGCGTCAGCGCAAACAGCGTCAAACCCAAAGCAAAGGCCACCAGCGTTTCAGGGCTGGCAAAATCGGTGTCGCCGGTCAGCTGACTGACGATGCGGGTGGTGATCGTGGTCATCGACTCAAGCGGGTTGAGCGAGAATTTCGCGATGGCGCCGGCTCCCATCACCACAATCATGGTTTCGCCAATGGCGCGGCTGGCGGCCAACAGGATGGCACCAACAATGCCCGGCAGCGCGGCGGGCAACACCACCTGACGGATGGTTTCGGATTTGGTTGCGCCCAGCCCCAGCGAGCCATCGCGCAAGGACTGCGGCACCGCGTTGATGATATCGTCCGACAAGGACGACACAAACGGGATCAGCATGATGCCCATCACCAACCCGGCGGTCAGCACCGCAGTGGCGCCGC
>JBGCDD010000092.1:0-47613 GCA_045105075.1 Sedimentitalea sp.
AGGCAGGTTGCCGAGATCCAAATCCGCATCGCCGTGCTGAACCGCTAAACGGCTCTCGGCATACCTGTCACTGTGTCCGTAGGATAACTGTGTCTGGGGAAAGGGGAAGAACGTCCTTCAACCGATTTGTGCAACAAAGCCTGGAAAAGCCCCCCTCTCATGGTTTGTAAACAAACCACTGCCGGGCAGTGGTACGCCTTTGAACGCAAGGTGGCCTAAACGAGCACTTGGGGCGGCACTAAAGCGTGACAGGTCCACTAAAGACAGAATCAAGACCAGAGAGGCGCAGAATGTGCTTGTCGCAGCTGGCGCCATTTCGCATGTTTTACATCGAACCATTGGGGAGACTTGGGATGACGCGCACACATGAAAACCACCGTGAAGATGTGGCGGGGCGCGCCAATGTGGAGGATACGCCCGAGCTTTTGGCCTATTATGACGAGCTGAAGCAATACGAAGCCGGCGCACTTTGGACCGTTGCCAACAAGATCGAACCTTGGGAGCCGGCCAGTCAATCGGTTCCGGTGGTCTGGCGCTATAGCGATTTGCGGGGGCATGTGCTGCGCTCGGTTGAGCTGGTGACGCCGGAAAAAGCCGGGCGACGGGTGATTTATCTGAACAATCCCGGGCGCACTGATGTGCATGCGGCGGTCGGCTGGCTCTATGCGGGTTTGCAAGTGATGAACCCTGGCGAAACCGCCACGGCGCATCGTCATTCCGCCAGTGCGATCCGGTTCATCATGGAGGGGCAGGGCGCCTATACGGTCGTTGACGGGCATAAGATGACGCTGGGCGAAAACGATTTTGTGCTGACGCCAAACGGCACCTGGCACGAACATGCGGTCGAAGCTTCGGGCACGCCGTGCATCTGGCAAGACGGTTTGGATATTCCCTTTGTGAATGCGATGGAGGCCAATTTTTTCCAGGTTCATCCCGATCTAAGCGAGCCGGTGACGTTTCCGGTTGATGATATGACCAAAACCTGGGGCAATGCCGGGCTGACGCCGTCGGGCGGGGATTGGGACAAGGGCTATAGCCCGATGTTCAAATACGAATGGCTGCCGACCTATGATGCGCTGTCCAAGCTGGCCAGTTGCAGCGACGGTTCACCATTTGACGGGATCATGATGGATTACGTCAACCCTGTGACCAATGGGCCGGTGATGAAAACCATGGGGGCCAGCATGCAGATGCTGCGCGCTGGCGAACACACAAAAGCCCACCGTCACACCGGCAGCTATCTGTATCACGTGGCCAAAGGGTCGGGGCATTCGATCATCAACGGCAAACGCTATGATTGGTCCGAGCGCGACATTTTCTGCGTCCCGTCATGGGCTTGGCACGAGCATGTGAATGCGTCAGACAGCGAGGATGCCTGCCTGTTCTGCCTGAATGATCTGCCGGTGATCAAAGCGATGGGGCTTTACCGCGAAGAGGCATTTGGCGAAAATAGCGGCCAGCAGCCGTTGGTCTGAGGAGAGACAATGAAACTTGTAACATACCGCGCGTCGATAGAAGACAGCGCGCGTCTGGGCGTGATCGTGAGCGATCTGGTGGTGGATGCCGCCGATCTGGGTGTGGCGATGGGCGAAGAAATTCCCGATACCATGTTGGGGCTGATCGATGCAGGGCGTCCCGGTTTGGCAGCATTGCGCAGTTTGATCGATCAGGCCGGGGACACGCCACCGATCCACACTGCGACCGCGTTGTCGAATGTGACGCTGCTGGCGCCGATCCCGCGCCCGCGCAAGAACATTTTTGGCATCGGGTTGAACTATGTCGATCACGTCACCGAAAGCGCCAAGGTTCTTGATACCGATGACAGCCTGCCCAAGCAGCCAGTGTTGTTTTCCAAACCGCCGACCTGTGTGATCGGGCCGGGTGACGGGATCGAGCACAACTCTAAGATGACGAAACAGTTGGATTGGGAGGTCGAGCTGGCGGTGATTATTGCCAGCACGGCGCGTCATGTCAGCCGCGCCGACGCGCTTGGTCATGTGTTTGGGTATTCGGTGATGATCGATGTGTCCGCGCGTGACAATCGCCGTGCCGGGCAGTGGATCTTTTCCAAAGGCCAGGACACCTACGCGCCGTTTGGCCCCTGCATTGTGACGGCCGATGACGTGCCCGATCCACAAGCGCTCGAACTATCGTTGACGGTGAATGGCGTTGAAAAACAACGGGCCAACACCTCTTTGATGTTGTTCAAAGTGGACGAGCTGATCGCCGATATCTCGACGGGTATGACGCTGGAGCCAGGCGATATCATTGCCACTGGCACGCCTGCCGGAGTGGGTGCTGGGCGCGATCCTGAGGAATACATGTGGCCCGGTGACACGGTTGTGGCCACGGTTGAAGGCATTGGCAGTTTGCGCCATCCGATCATTGACGCCACGCCTGACTGATGCGCTTTGATCTGGACAGGGTCGACGCCTCAATCGCCTATAAGTTGCTTGCTGCGACGGTCATGCCGCGCCCGATTGCTTGGGTGGTGACCAAAGGAGCTGACGGGATCAACGCTGCGCCTTACAGCTTTTTCAACGCCATGGGATCGAACCCGCCGACGGTTGCAATCGGGCTGTTGGCGGACCCGGACAAGGGGTTCAAGGACACCGCCAAGAACATTCTGGATACAGGTGAATTCGTCATCAATCTGGTGCCGGAGCGGCTGGTTGAGGCGATGAATGTGACCGCGTTGAATGCGCCGCGTGGCACTGATGAGTTGGCCATTGCCGGGCTTGCGGTCGCGCCATCGACCCATATTGCGCCGCCGCGAATTGCCCAAAGCCCTGTTGCGTTTGAATGTGTGTCGCTGTCCACCGTGGTCACAGGGCCCGATCAAAGCGTGGTGATTGGGCGGGTGCTGGCCGTTCATATCGATGATGATTGCGTGCTCGACGGCGAACGTGGGCATGTGGATACGCCTGCGCTTGATCTGGTCGCGCGTTCCTTTGGCAGTGATTATGTGCGTAGCGGTGACACGTTTTCGCTCGACCGCCCAACCTGGGCCACCTGGTCCGGGCAAGCACCGCAAAAAGAGTGATTTGGCGGCGCGCAACATTGCGTTTGCGTCGCAAGGTTGATCGGCTAGGTTGATCACACATCCGCTTTGGGAGGAGCAAAATGCAACAATCTGATTTCAGGATATCGTTCTGATGGCAGCGTTAGAACAGGCGCCATTGGACGATACGATCACGCTGGCTGCATTGGACCATGACCCTTACCCGATCTACCAACGGTTGCGCCGGGAAGCTCCGGTTTTGCGACTCAAATCGACCGGTCGCACCGTGCTGACCAAGGCGGCGGACACGAGACATGTCAAAGAAAACCCAGTTTTGTTCAGCTCGGACGATCCCAACACCCCAATGAAGCGGGCCTTTCGCGCCCACACGCTTATGCGCAAAGATGGCGCAGAGCACATGGCCGAGCGGATGGCGATGGCCCCAGCCTTCAACCCTCGGGTGATCCGTGACAGCTGGATTCCGCGCTATCGCGAGATTGCAGAAGATTACGTGGCGCGCTTGCCACGGGGCGAGGTGGTTGATCTGTTTCCGGCCCTGGCCGGACCCTATGCTGCGCGCGGACTTGCGGTCTTGCTGGGGTTGGACGAGGCCAGCGACACCGAAATGCAACGCTGGTCGCAGGCGCTGATTGATGGGGCTGGCAACTTTGGCTGGCAAGACGCGCCTTTTGCGGCCTCAGATGCGGCGAATGATGAAATGGACGCGTTGTTTGCCCGGCTGGGCGACCGTCACACCGCCGAACCCAACCCTTCGGCGCTGTCGGTCATGTTGAACGCTGAGGATCCAATCGCGCTGTCGCAGATCCATTCCAACATCAAGATCGCCATAGGCGGTGGCATCAATGAACCTCGAGATGCTTTGAATACAGTGGTTTACGGACTTTTGGCCAACCCCGATCAACTGGCAGAGGTCAAGCGCAACAACGATTGGGAGCGCGCGTTCGAGGAAGCCATCCGTTGGGTTGCCCCGATCCAACTGTCATCGCGCCGCGCCACAGAAGACACGGAAATTCGCGGATTTCTGATCAAAAAGGGCGAGGCGGTGATGACGGTTCAGGCCAGCGCCAATCGCGATGAAGAGATCTATGGCGACGGTGAAGGCTTTGATGTTTACCGCGCCACCGCGCCGCATCAAGCCTTTGGCAATGGGCCGCATTTCTGTCAGGGCATCCATGTGGCACGCCGGGCGGTGGGCCAGATCATGCTGCCAATCCTGTTTGACCGCTTTCCCGACATGTCACTGCCCGATCCTGAACGTGTGATTTGGCGCGGGTTTGGCTTTCGTGGCCCGATCACCCTTCCGGTTTTGCTGAATTAAATCGGGCGTTTGCCGGCGCCGTACCAGCCGCCCACGGCGGTTTCATAAGCAAGCCCGGCCTGAAAAACGTCTTCATCGCAATAGGTGCGCCCGACGATTTGAATGCCTGTGGGCACGCCGTTGGATGCGTGACCCGATGGCACGCTCAACACCGGGCAACGGCTGAGCGTGTTGAATGGCGTGGTCATGCACCAGCCCAGACTGGGGTCGACCACCTGGCCATTGATCGTCACGGTGTCGGTTGTCGGATCATGGTCGGCCGCCACTGCAGGCACCGCCAAAGTGGGGCAAATCAACACGTTATAATCTTCAAGCAATGGGCCCAGCGTATCGTACATCTGGCCGGCGACCTCAAGCGAGCCGACGAAATCCTGTGCGGATGAGTCCAGCGCCTGTTCGCTCATCTGGCGGCAATAGGTGGTCATGTCGTCGGCGTGCTCGTCCAACAGTTTGGACAGATAGCCGCCAAACAGGTGGTTCAGATAGGTCATCGCTGCGCTCAGAATATCGGGTGACCAACCCAGATCGACCTCTTCGACGGTAGCACCCAGATCACGGAACACGTCCAACGCGGCCTCGGTGTTGCGCCGCACCTCCGGGTCGACTTCAAAAGCGCACAGATCGGGGGAATAGGCGATTTTCCATCCCTTGATCGGGGCATATTCGGTGGGCAGCACCAGTTTTGGGCGCAGGCTGGCAATGTCGCGCGGGCTGGGGCCGCACATCACGTTTTGCAGCCTGATCGTATCGCGCACGGTTCGCGCCAAAGGCCCGGTATGACAGTAAAAATCAAGGTTAAACGGCGGATCATCGGTATTGCGCCCATAGGGTGGTTTATAGCCAACAACGCCGCAAGCCGAGGCCGGAATCCGGATTGAGCCGCCAATGTCAGAGCCGGTGGCCAGGCTTGATGTGCCCAAGGCCAACGACGCGCCCGACCCGCCACTGGAGCCGCCGCAGGTGAAATCAGGGTTCCACGGGTTGCGCGTAACACCCCACAATCGCGACCAAGTGACCCCGGCGCAGCAGAATTCGGGCGTCGCAGTGCGCGCATGTACGATGCCGCCAGCGGCCAAAATGCGTTCGTTGTTGACCGAGGTTGTTTCGGGCACGTAGTCCTTGAGGATCAGCGACCCGATCGACGTGGGCTGACCGGCAATCTCGCTTTCGTCCTTGATGCCCATGGGCAAGCCATCAAGCGGGCCGATCGGCGCACCTTTGGCATAACGCGCCTCGGACGCGCGGGCCTGGTCCATCGCATGATCATAGTGGGTAAAGGTGAAGGGTTTCAGGCTGTCCTGCACGGTTTCGGCGCGCGCAATGGTCGCCTCCATCAACTCCACCGGCGACAGGGTTTTGGCGGTGAACCCGGCAATCGCGGCATCCGCAGTTATGTAGCACAGATCAGAGGTGTCCATTCTCAGCCCTTTCCCAAAGCAGTGGCAATCGCATGCAAACCGCGCAGCGTGTCGATCTTGAAATCCGCATCGACGAAATCGGGCCAGGTCGACAGTTTGACCGCAACCATATCGTATTCCGGCGCCACATAGATCAACTGTCCGAACACGCCCAAGCACATGAAGGTTTCGCGCGTTTCATCTTCGATCCAGAACTGGTTGCGATAGGCGCCGTTGGGCAGGATCGTGCGGCCTTCGTCGTTGAACAACCCGTGGGGGCCTCGGCGGATGTCAGTGATCCACTCGGCAGGCACAATGCCGCGACCGCCCTCCAGCAGCACCTGAGCAAAACGCGCGAAATCGCGCAACGACGCGTTGAACCCACCATCGGCCAGCGCATATCCGGCGGAATCAACCGTAAAACAGGCATCATGTTCGGCGCCGATCTTTTGCCAAAGTTCGGTGCTGACCAGGTCGGCCAGCTTTTGCCCCGTTGCCCGCTCCATCGCGTGGGCCAGCACATCGGTTTCAATCGAGCGGTACTGGAACCGGGTGCCATGATCAACGTCGCGTGCTTTCAGGCCCAAGATCTGATCCCAGACGCAATCGGGCCAGTCGGCGGCGTCATCAGGGCGGGGGCGCCAACCGGCGGCCACATCGGTTTTGGCGATATCGCTGTCGGGGCTGGTGTAGCCTTCGTCAAAAACCGTCCCACTTGTCATGTCCAGCACATGTTGCAGTGTCGCGCCGTTCCAGCCGGTTTGCGCCAGTTCGGGCAACACATCGGTGATGGGCAGGGCCGGGTTTAACAGCCCGCGCCCGATCAAAATACCTGCCACCGTTGCCACCACCGATTTCGACACGGATTGCGCCAGATGCAACGTCTCGGGGCGCATACCGTTGAAATATTGCTCGGTGATGATCTTGCCGTCGACCAGCACAATAAAGCCGTCGGTATAGGTGTGGTCGAGCATCGTGGCGATGGTGGTTGGCCCGCCAAGCGCCTGAAAACCCAAATCATTGATGTCTTGCAGATTCGCCACCAACGGCGACGGTGCGCCCGCGCGCACTGGCACAGTTGGCAGCAATTGGCGCACATGCTGAAAGCTCCAGCGGTTCCAGGGCGGGGCGTCCCACAACGCACGCGGCACCCGCCATTCGGGCGGAACCGGCGAGCCTGCCATAATCGGTGGGGTGGGGTCGCTGTTTTTATAAGATGTCATAGGCGGTGGCCCGGCGGCATGAAACAGCCGGGCCTGATCCTTATTTCTGCAGGTCAGTCCAGATGCGCGTGTAAAGCGCCTGAACGTCCGGGGGGCAGGTCTGGTTGAACACGCCTTTGTCCTTCAGTTCTTCGGGAATGACGATTTCGGGCGCGGTTTTCATGTCTGCGGGCATGAACGGTTCCGACCCCATGATGCCGTTGGCATAGCGCGCAAAGCTTGAAATCAGCGCTGCGTTTTCGGGTTCCATGATAAAGTTCTGGAAGGTTTTGGCGTTTTCGACATTTTTGGCATCTTTCAGCACGGCCACCGAATCCATCCAGATGATGTAGCCTTCCTTGGGATAACCATAGGCGACGTTTTCGTTCTGAAGGCGCATGCGGAAGGTCGAGCCGTTCCAGTTTACGCCGGCCCACAGGTCTTCCTTGGCGAATTTCTCAAGGTTGCCGTAATCCATGCCCAGCCAGCTTTTCTTGGCTTCCACCAGACCATCGCGCACCTTGCGCAGGATCGCTTTGTCGCCGGTGCAAGGCTCGCCGCCGTAATACATGATCGCCAGGCCCATCACGTCGCCCATTTCCGGCACCACGTTGATCTTGCCCTTCAGCTCGTCCGGCGGATCCATGAAGATGGCCGAGGTGTTGATATCACCGTCGTAGTATTTGGTGTTCACCACGACGCCAGTGGTGCCCCACTGCCACGGAACCGTGTACGTGCGACCCGCATCCCATTCCACATCGACCCAGACCGGATCGACGTTTTTGAAATTCGACATCTCGTTGGGCTTGGTTTCCAGCAGCAGATCTTCGCCAATCCAGATCGGCACATAGGTGTGGGTCGGCACGACGATGTCAAAGCCGTGGCCGCCCGCCTTGACCTTGGCCAGCGCAGTGTCGTTGCTGTCAAAATCGGTGATCGTGACCGAAATCCCTGTTTCTTTCTCGAACTTCTCGATCAGTTCGGGGTTGGTGTAGTTGCCCCAGTTATAGATGTTCAGCTCGCCCTCGGCGACGGCGGCACTGGCCATCGCCAGCGAAGCCCCCGTCAGCGCGGTGATCAGTTTGGTTTTCATGTGTCTTGCTCCCGGTTATTGGCCCCGCAGCGGGGCTTGGTTATGGTCAGGACTTGCGCCCGGTCAGATAGAAAAAGAACGCTACAAAGGTGATCGAAATGGCCAAAAGCACGGTCGAGATCGCGTTGACCTCGGGCGTGACCACCCGGCGCAATTGGCCCAGCATATAGGTGGGCAGGGTTTCTTGCCCGGCGGATTTGATGAATTCGGTGATGACAACGGTGTCGAGGCTGATCACAAAGGCCAGCATCAGCCCGGCGACAATTCCGGGCCACATCAGCGGCAAGGTCACCCGGCGAAAGGTCATCCACGGGCTGGCGTACAGATCAGCGGCGGCGGTTTCCAGCGTCAGATCCATGCTTTCCAGCCGCGCGCGGATCGGCAGATAGGCGAAGGGAATGCAAAACGCAGTGTGGGCCAGGATCAGGTACAGCATCCCGGTGTACCCGGTGGCGACCTTGATCAGCGCAAAGAAGATCAGCAGCGCCACCGCCGTGACGATTTCGGGCACCATCAGCGGTTGATTGATCAGCGCATAAACATAGGTCTGGCCCTTGAACGCTTTCTTGCGGGTGGTGGCCAGTGCGGCCATGGTCGCGGCGACTGTTGCAACCGATGCGGCCACGGTCGCAAGGTAAAGCGAGCGCAATCCGGCCTCGCGCACAGCTTCATTATTGAACGCCTGTTGATACCAGCGCAGGGAAAACCCTTCCCAGATGGCCAGCGAGGTGCCTTCGTTGAAGGAATAGACCACCAAGATGATGGTGGGCACATAGAGTGCCACAAAGGTGAACAGGGCCAGCGTGGCGAATCCGGGCACGCGTTTGGTGTCAAATCGGGTGCGAAACAGGGTGCGCTCAGCCATGATTCTGCGGCCCCCGACTGGAAATACGGGTGTAATAGATCAAAGCGATGGCCACGAGCACCATCAACGACAATGCCAAAGCCGCTCCAAGGGGCCAATTGCGCCCGGCGCCAAATTGCAGCTCGATCAGGTTGCCAAACATCAGGTTTTTGCCGCCCCCCAGAACGCGCGGCGTGACGTAGGCGCCCAATGAGGGCACAAACACCAGGATCGACCCAGCGATCATACCCGGCTTGACCAGCGGCAGGATGATCCGGCGAAAACACAGCCAGCGCGAGGCATAAAGGTCGTAACCTGCCTCAACCAAACGGAAATCCAGCTTTTCGATCGAGGCGTAAACCGGCAGCACCATCAGCGGCAGATAGACATAGGTCATGCCCAATCCGATGGCGAAATCGGTGAACATCATCTGAATCGGCGCGTCGATGATCCCCAGGGCCAGCAACAGCGCGTTGATCACGCCTTCGGATCGGATCATTTCCTGAATGGCGATGGTGCGCACCAAAAGATTGGTCCAAAACGGCACGGTGATCAGAAACAGCCAGAAATTGCGGGTGCGCGCCGGACGCGTGGCGATGAAATAGGCGGTTGGAATGCCGAAAATCACCGTCAGGACCGTGGTGGCAATCGACAGCTTCAGCGAGCGCCAGAAGATGCTCAGATGTGCATCGGACCAGATCAGCGTGTCGTCAAAAATATCGCGCTGCACAAAGACGTTGACCCAGGCTTTGGTCGAGAAAATCCATTTTACGTTGCCGTAGTCACCTGGCGTTAGAAACGAATAGACCGCCACGATCAGCAGCGGCCCGGCGGCAAACAGGGTGATGATCGTCAGCGCCGGGGTCGACAACAGCCAGCGGGTGCGGATATCGCGCTTTTGCGCTTGCGCTTCGACGTGTTGCGCCGACGTGGGCGTGGATGAGCCAAGCTCGACGCTAGTCATTGAGCACCTGCACCGCTCCGGGGCGAATCTGAATGGCGACGTTTTCGCCAATGTTGCGGGGGTGGTCATTGTCAGGGCTGTTTTGCGTGCGCACCATCATCGGCTCGCCGGTGTCCAGACGCACATGAAAATGCGTGTCTGTGCCAAAATAGACAATGTTTTCAATAGTTCCAAACAGGCCGTCGGGCTGACCGGACGCGGTGGCAAGGGTGATATGTTCGGGGCGGATCAGAACCGTCACGTCGCCCGTGCGGCCTTGCGGCGCCGAAACGGGCAGGGTGGGGCCATCTTTCAGCGTAACCTGTGCGGTGGCACCATCGGTTTGACTGAGATGCGCGGGCAGGAAATTGCTGTCGCCGATAAAACTGGCGACAAAGCGCGTCGCCGGGTGATCATAAATATCACGGGGCGCACCGATCTGGTGAACGTGCCCTGCGCTCATCACTGCGATGCGGTCTGACATGGTCAGCGCTTCTTCCTGGTCATGGGTGACGAAGACAAACGTGATGCCGGTTTCGTTTTGCAGCCGCTTCAGCTCAATTTGCATTTCCTTGCGCAGTTTCAGATCAAGTGCCGACAGCGGTTCGTCCAAAAGCAGCACTTTGGGTTGCGGCGCCAACGCGCGTGCAAGGGCGACGCGCTGCTGCTGACCGCCCGAAATTTCCGAGGTCTTGCGGTTTCGCAGGTCTTCCATCTGCACCAGCGCCAGCATTTTATCGACTGTCTCGCGGATGTCGCGCTTGGGGCGGCCCAGCATTTCAAGCCCAAAAGCGATATTGCCGGCCACCGTCATATGCGGAAACAATGCGTAGCTTTGAAACACCGTGTTCACCGGGCGTTTGTTGGGTGCCAGATGCGAAATATCCTGCCCGCTCAGGTGCATGGACCCGCTGCTGGGGTGTTCGAACCCCGCGATCAAGCGCAGCAATGTGGTCTTGCCACAGCCCGAAGGTCCCAAAAGCGTGAAAAACTCGTTTTCAGCAATTGTCAAAGTGACGTCGTTCAAAGCGGTAAAAGCAGCATCGCCCGAGCCGAAGATTTTGGAAACAGAATCGATATCGATCATGGGTGTTATGACGTCTTTCCGCCGCGCCAAACCATCGACGGGACCCCTGAATGCTATTGACGCAATTCATCCAGTCAATGAAAAATTTTAGGAGTGTTAATAAATCTGTGGGATCTTTGGGCTTGAATCAAAGCGGTGAGGCTTTTGCGATCAAAACAGGCAGGGGCGGAGTGCATGGACTGAAAAAGGCAACGCTTCTACGCGGGACTTGAGTCGTCGTTTGCCGAGCTGGGCATTGGAGTCACCACGATTGTGATGATTTCAAACCGGGTCGGGTTGTTAACGCAGGCGGCGCCCAACTGCCTTAGAACAAAGGACAATAATATGGCCGCATTGATCTTTGCGGGTGTGCGCTCAAAACCTGCGGTTTGCTTGGAGGTGGCGCGATCCAAAGGGGGCTGCGATGGTGCATCTGGTAAGCCGGATCAGCGATCTGACGGTTCACTTCGCGGGCAAAAGGGTGTCGCGCGATGCCAAGGCGGCCAACATTGGGCGCTCTAAATTGCCGTTTCAAAGTAAATTTGTGGCCCGGCGTCAGGCCCCGCTGGATGAGATCGTGCGGGTTCTGGCGGCCCATGATCTGCGCTTCCCCCGCATCAAAGAGGTGGCGATTCCGCTTGCGGCGCAGTTGTTCCATGATCGTTGGAACGCGCTGTATCTGAGGTTTGACAAGGATGACGCCATGGCGCTGGACGCGCGTCACGCCAGCGTGCGTTGCGATGTCATGCACTTGGTGACTCTGGTGTTTGATGCAGGCTGTGTGGTGGTACTACCCCTGCGCAATCCCTTAACAGGGGCCTAATTAAACGGTGTTTGGCGATCTGTCGCAGGGATAGGGATCATTTGCGAGGTGTTTTCAACGTCTCGCCCGTTGCTGCAAACCGGCGGATGTGCCAAAAGTCAAAAGCAAATTGAACTGACGAGTGTAGGAATGACAGACTTTGCCGCACGACGCAGGATGATGGTCGACACGCAGGTGCGCCCGTCGGATGTGACCAAGTTCCCGATAATCGATGCCATGCTGAGTGTCCCGCGCGAGGTTTTTGTGCCCGATGCGCAACGCGAAGCGGCCTATGCTGATGCCACGCTCGATCTTGGTGACGGGCGGGTTCTGGTCGAACCGCGCACGCTGGCCAAAATGTTGGATGCCGTGGATGTCAGCAATGACGAACTGGTGTTGGATATTGGCTGTGGCTATGGTTATTCCTCTGCCATTGTCGCGCGGATGGCCCAGGCCGTTGTTGCCGTGGAAGAAGACGCCGACATCGCACAAGAGGCTCAATCCCTGTTGTCTGGCATTGGTGCGGACAACGTGGTTTTACATGCCGGGCCCTTGGCCGAAGGCGCTGCGGAACATGGTCCCTACGATGTAATCCTGGTGCAGGGCGGCGTTGAAAACGTGCCGGCGGCAATCACCGACCAGTTGAAAGACGGCGGCCGCATTGCGTGCCTTTACATGGACGGGGCATTGGGATCGCTGCGCGTGGGGTACAAATCGGCCAACCGCATCAGCTGGCGCTTTGAATTCAACGCCGGTGCGCCGGTTTTGGCAGGGTTCACACGGCAACAGGATTTCGCGCTCTGAGCTGTGGTTTGGCGGCAACGCTTGCGCCGCCCAATGGCGCGTGATTGGATCACCGGGGACGATTGAGTGAGACGAGGCTTATGGGGGCGGGCATGCGCAGTTTGAACTTTATGAAACGGGTGAAAACCTCGGTTGCGGTGTCGGCCGTTTCGCTGGCTGTGGTCCTTGCACCGCCTTTAAAAGCTGACAATCTGGCCGATGCTTTGATCGGCGCGTACAACACAAGTGGCTTGCTGGAACAAAACCGCGCGCTGCTGCGGATTGCCGATGAAGATGCGGCATTGGCCTTGTCGCGACTGCGCCCGATTCTTGACTTTGCGCTGACCGCGACGCGCAGTTATTCCGACCCCAGTGTGTCCAACGCCTCCAACACCTCCACATTGAATGCGCAATTCAGCGCGTCCTGGTTGCTGTGGGATGGTGGCGAGCTCAGGCTGAGCCTGCAGGCCACCAAGGAAGTGGTTTTGGCCACGCGCCAAACCTTGATTTCGGTCGAGCAAACGATTTTGCTGCGCGCCGTGTCGGCCTATGTCAACGTGTTGTTGCAGGAAGAGAATGTGGCGCTGCGGCGCAATAACCTGCGGCTGCTCGGCGAAGAATTGCGCGCCGCGCAAGACAGATTTGAAGTCGGCGAAGTGACCCGCACCGACGTCGCATTGGCCGAATCGCGAGTGGCGGCAGCCCGCAGCAACTTGGCTGATTCCCAGGGCGATCTGATCACGGCACGGGCGGAATACACCTCTGCAGTGGGTCGTGAGCCGGGGCGTTTGGCCGGCCAACCCCGATTGCCAGCGCGTGCAGCTTCGATTTCGGCGGCGACTGCCGTTGCAGTGCGTCGCCATCCCGACATTCTGGCCGCTCAACACCAGGTCGCAGCCGCCGAGTTGCGCATCATGGCGGCGCAAAAAGGTCTGGGTCCCAGTCTGTCGGCGACCGCGCGCCTGGGTGCGACGGACAATTTGGACATTTCCAGCTATTCTGAAACCGGATCTCTGTCGTTGTCTTTGACGCAGCGCATCTATCAGGGCGGTGGTTTGGCTGCCGCTGTGCGTCGTGCGATGGGTGATCGTGATCAACGCCGCTCGCTTTTGCTGACGGCGCAGCGCAATGTGCGTCAGGATGTATCGGATGCCTACACGCGGCTGCAAGTGGCCGTTGCCAGTCTGGCCGCACGCGCTGAACAGGTACGCGCCGCGCAGGTTGCTTTTGACGGCATCCGCGAAGAGGCGACCTTGGGCGCGCGGACCACGCTTGATGTGCTGTCGGCGGAACAAGAGCTGCTTAACGCGTTGACATCACAGGTCTCTGCCCGCTCCGAGCAGTCGATTGCGGCATTTCAACTGTTGTCGACCCAAGGGCTTTTGACGGCCGAGCAGCTTGGCCTTGCCGTGCAAATTTACGACCCGACACTGTATTATAACTTGGCCAAAGACGCGCCGAGTGCGCGCAGTAAACAGGCAAAAGATCTCGACCGTGTCCTGAAAGCACTGGGCAAGAAGTGACAATTTTCTCTATCGGTTGTGAGAATCTTTTGCTGGGTCTATAATTGCGTCCGAGGCGACAGTGGTAGAAAAAAATGTCTGATCCCGTAACGAATGTGGAGATCGAAGATGTCTTGTCTTCGATCCGTAGGCTCGTCACCGAAGAAACGCGGGGTGGGTTGCGTAAAATGGTTCCCGAGCCGGAACCCGAACCCGAACGTTTGGTGCTGACCCCGGCCTTGCGCGTGGCGAGTACGGATGTGGAACCGCCCGAAATCGTTCCCGAAGTTGCCGAGGATGATCCCTGGAAAACGCCAGGTGCTCGGCTGTTTGATGCCGCGCGTGATTTGCCAGAGGAAGAACTGCCCTGGTACAAAAAAGGTCTCGAACAGGAACAAGCTGCGTCGGTTGCCGCGAACCTGTCCGAAGGTGAAATCGCAGACGACATTGATTTCGTTGACATTCCGGACAGCTCGCAAGTGCCGTTGGACCTTGGCTTGCACGCGATAGCTGACACCGCCACACAGGTTCAAGAGGCGCTGGCATCCGATGTTTTGCATCTTGCCGACCCTCAGATGGTCACCGACGATGCCGAATTCGAAGAAGACGAGTTTGAGGAAGACGAGTTTGCAGAAGACGAGTTTGCAGAAGACGGGACCCAAGACCTGTCTGACGAATTGGCTCCAGACGACGTCATACCTGAGCTTGAGGAAAGCCAAGCTCTTGAAGACCTGGCAACGGATCCGGCGCTTGAAGAAGATGCTGCTGAAGAGCCGACCGATGAAGCGCGAGCTGAGCCTGCCAATTCGACATTAGAGCCAGTTGATGAGGTCACGACCGAGACTTTGAGCGAGCCGGTCGAAGCAGAGGCGGACGTTGCGGATTATGATCACCGGGCCGCCACGCTGAATGCCAAAATCGAAGCACTTGAAGCGGCAATCGCTGAAACGCAAGATCATTGGGATCCAGACGGCGAATCCGAAGATGACTATGCGGGAACGCCCGTCGAAACCATGGCCTGGCAAGATCACGATGCTCAGAACGAAGTTGCCGTGGACGAGGTTGACGCTGCGGATGACCCATCCGAAACCGAAGGCCTGTCAGTTGACGAAGCGATTCTTGACGAAGAAAGTCTGCGCGAGTTGATCTCTGATATTGTGCGCGAAGAACTTCAGGGTGCCTTGGGTGAGCGCATAACACGCAATGTTCGCAAACTCGTGCGACGCGAAATTCACCGCGCGCTCACCACTCAGGATCTTGAGTAACCCAGCACCGGAGCGGCCAAAGATAAAATTTGGTCCAGGTCCATGAAACGTTCTAGGTGGTCGGCCAGCGCGTCTAGGGTGCTGTCCACCTGTTGTTCGAAGGCAATACTGCTGCCGTGGCCAAGCCGTTTGAGCATGGCGGCGCGAAATGTGTCCGAAGCAAAAAGACCATGCAAGTAACACCCCATAATCCGCCCATCTGCTGATGCGGCGCCTGCAGGTTCGCCATCGATTTCCAGCCATGCCCGCGCGCAATCTGGCCCATCGGTATGGCCCATATGAATTTCATACCCCGTCACAGATTCGCGGCCGGGCAGGGCCGTCGCATCACGCAAGCGCAAGGTTTTGGGCCCCTTCATGTGTGTTTCAATGTCCAAATATCCCAGCCCATCGGCCTCACCTGCACGCCCATCGACGCCGTCCGGATCAAAAATTTTGCGTCCAAGCATCTGATATCCGCCACATAGGCCCATCACATGCCCTCCACGGCGAACGTGAGCGGTCAAATCGACGTCCCACCCTTGCGCGCGGAAAAACGCCAGATCTCCAAGTGTTGTTTTGCTGCCTGGTATGATCACCAGATCGCCATCGCCGGGCAGCGCGCGCCCAGGGCGGACGATTTCAACCGTGACATTGGGTTCTGCAGCCAGAGGATCAAGGTCGTCGAAATTGGCCATTCGTTCAAGTTGCGGCACAACAACCTTGCAAAGCCCGCCAGCGTGTGACGTCACATCCATCATGTCCTCGGCCGGCAGTCGCCATGCGTCATCAAACCATGGAATCACACCCAAAGATGGCCAGCCAGTACGCGCAGCGATGTCATCGCGTCCTTGATCGAACAATCGCCTGTCGCCGCGGAAGCGGTTGACTGCAAACCCTTTTATCATCGCCAAATCGTTTGGTTCGAGCACTGTAAATGTGCCGACCAACTGTGCGATAACACCGCCGCGGTCTATATCTCCGACCAATATGACCGGCACGCCAGCGGCGCGGGCAAACCCCATATTGGCCAGATCACCGGCGCGCAAATTGGTCTCGGCCGGGCTGCCAGCGCCTTCCACCAGGATCAAGTCGGTGTCTTGTGCCAATCTCTGAAAACTTTGAAGCACTTTTGGCATCAAACCGGCGCGATCGCGTTTATAGTTGGCGGCGTCCGAATGCCCCAACCGTCTGCCCTGCACGATCATCTGCGCTCCGGTATCTGTTTCGGGTTTAAGCAAAATGGGATTCATATCGCTATGGGGCAGGCGACCTGACGCCCGCGCCTGCAACGCCTGAGCCCGCCCGATTTCTCCACCATCACAGGTAACGGCCGCGTTGTTGGACATGTTTTGCGGCTTGAAAGGTGCAACTCGTAACCCTCGGCGTGAAAAAGCGCGTGCAAGTCCCGCCACGAGAACTGATTTTCCAACATTGCTGCCGGTGCCTTGAATCATGATGGACCGCGCCATGACATCTCTCCTATGCTTGAGCAGACATGAGCGGAATTTTTGCACAGAGGAAAGCGATTTGAACACACCTGCGCATCTGCTTTTGGGAGCAGCCGTATTTGGCAGAGGATCGCGCCGGATAACCGGATTTGCATTGTTGGGTGCGTTTGCCCCTGACGCGTCGCTCTATATCATGGGCGGAGTGTCGTTGTTTTTGATGAACATTCCGCCTGAAGTTGTCTTTGGTGAGCTTTACTTCTCACCAGCCTGGCAAACTGTTTTCGCCATTGATAACTCTATTTTCCTTTGGATTGCGGGGCTTGCGATCGCGCTTTGGGCCGCGTCACCGTCGGGCTTTGCGTTTGCTGGCGCAGGGCTGTTGCACCTATGTCTGGATTTCCCGCTTCACGCTGGCGACGGGCGTGCACATTTTTGGCCGGTTTCCGATTGGGTTTTTCACAGCCCATTTAGTTATTGGGACAGCGCGCACCACGCAAATTGGGTGGCGCCTGCGTCTGTGGCGCTGTGCTTTGCGGCGTTTTTGGTTTTGTGGCGCCGCACGCCAACCCTATGGGGGCGGGGTGGACTCACACTGCTGCTCGCGGCCGAGATTTGGGTGGCACGCCAATGGCTTACGCTTTTCTGACAACAAAAAAGCGCACCAAACGATGCGCCTTTTTGTCAGTCTAGATTTTTAGTTTTACGCAGCTTCTGCCTGCTGAGCGGCATTTCGGCGCTCGCTTTCTTCGCGTGACAAAGCCACCGAGGTGCGAACACCACGGCCCACAAAGTCCATCAGTCCGGTTACCACCCGCTCGTTTGGGTCGATCCCGGCGCAAGACAGAACCTCACGGCCATCGCGTGAGCGCGCCCAACGGGCGATCTGCTCAGGGCCATTGCCATAGTTCTTATCGTCCGCAATTGCATCGTCTAGAGCAGCCAGTACGACTGCTGCAAAAAGTTTACGTGCACGGTTACCTTGCTCGTTATTGAAGGCCGTGCCGTCAACGAAATCTCTCATCTCGTTTCCCTTGTTATTCTTGCTCTTGTCATTTCGGCGTGGCGTTCTTTATGGCGGATCTCATCCGATTCGGATACCCTTTTTTCGCATGGCTTCTATGCAATTTTTGCAAGTCTCTGCATCATTCCTATACGACATGTCGTTGTCTTGCCTCTCAGCGTCCCGAGATATATAGGCTTGCAATAAATCGGATCAAGATGGACCGGATCGGAACAGCCATGGCCAAGATTAACGGAAATGAAATTCGCCCGGGAAATGTGCTCGAGCACAATGACGGGTTGTGGGCTGCGGTCAAAGTCGACCATGTGAAGCCGGGCAAGGGCGGAGCGTTTGCCCAGGTGGAAATGCGCAATTTGCGCAATGGGTCCAAGTTGAACGAGCGGTTTCGCAGCGCGGACAAGGTCGAACGGGTCCGGCTTGAACAGAAGGATCAGCAGTTTCTTTACGAATCCGACGGCATGCTGGTGTTCATGGACACGCAAACCTACGAACAGGTCGAACTTCCTGCCGAATTGCTGGGTGATCGGCGGCCTTTTCTTCAGGACGGGATGACCATTGTCGTTGAATTTTACGACGCTGAAGCGTTGAACGCGACGGTGCCGCAAAAGGTGACGTGTCAGATCGTGGAAACCGAACCGGTGGTCAAAGGTCAGACAGCGGCCAATTCGTTCAAGCCGGCTGTGTTGGACAACGGCGTCAAAGTCATGGTGCCGCCGTTTGTGGGACAGGACGAGATGATCATCGTCAACACCGAGACCATGGAGTACTCTGAGCGCGCTTAATCTGGCGCGCCCAAGGTAAGCGTTGCGTCCCCGGCTTTCATATCCCCGCTGGCACGGTCCAGTCGCAAATACGCAATTGCACCACCTTTACTTTGAGTGAACAGAGTGCCTGCGGGTTTTCCGTCGCCCGTGATTTGCGTGCCCACAGGGGCTGCGCCTGAAATATGCACGCGGCGCAATCCTTTGCGCAACTCGGTTTTGTGCTTCATCCGCGCCGTTACTTCCTGACCGACGTAACAGCCTTTGCGGAAATCGACGCCATTCAGGTGCTCAAACCCCGCTTCCAGAATGAAAGTGTCAGGGGTTAACTCGATTTCCGTTTCGGGAATGCAATGGGCGACGCGGATCGCATCCCAATCGGTACCATCATCGCTGGCAGGGCCGGGGCCATAGGCGCGCCAACCCATATCCGGATGACGTGGATCGTCGAACGCGCCGTCGGGGGCGGGGCCGGTGCCACGATGCAGCGCAAGTTCAGTGCGGGTGATCGCAACTTTTGCACGTAATTTGTATAAAGTGAGCCGTTTCAGCAGCCCTTCGCCCAGCTTGGCATCGACGTCCAGCAACACATCGTCGCCGTCTGCGGCCATAAAAAAGTCTGCAATGTACTTGCCTTGCGGGGTCAGCAGCGCCGCATAGACCAACCCATGATCAATCCCGGCGACATCATTGCTGACGAGGCCCTGCAGAAAGGATCGGGTGTCCGCACCGCTCACTCTGAGAATATCACGCGCGTTCATCTTGGCCTCTCCTTGATTTAATACATTTGTCATATAGGTATGCCATTAAAGTTGAACAGAGAAAGTTGTACCACTTGAGTGCCCGTATCAGTATTGTTGTGCCCACGCTGAACAGTGCGGCGGGTTTACCAGGTTGTCTTGAGGCGTTGATCGAAGGCCTGACGGCCGGTGTGATCCGTGAGCTGATCATCACCGATGGCGGCTCCGATGACACGACGCTGGAAATCGCGGATGCGGTTGGCGCAACTGTCATAAGTGGCGCGGCGTCGCGAGGGGGGCAATTGCGTCGTGGCGTTGCCGCCTGTCGTGGCGATTGGGTGATGGTTTTGCACGCGGATACACAGCTTTCGCCGGGGTGGTCGCGCAGTGTTGGCGCGCATCTGAATGATGGCAAGGGTCAAAGCGCCTACTTTCGGCTTGGGTTTCGTGCGCCGGGGATGATGCCACGTTGGGTTGCTGGCTGGGCCAACCTGCGTTCGGCTTTGTTTGCCTTGCCTTACGGGGATCAGGGTCTGTTGATGCGCCGCTCGGTTTATGACCGGGCGGGGGGCTATCCCGATCAGCCGCTGATGGAAGATGTGGCCCTTGTGCGCGCACTGGGTCGCCCGCTGGTGGCGCTGCCGGTTCTGGCCTCAACCAGTCCTGAACGTTATCTCAAGGTTGGGTGGTTGCGCCGCGGGGCGCGCAACCTTTGGACTTTGCTGCGCTATTTTGCCGGCAGTGATCCCGAAGGACTGGCGGCCGCCGATCGGCGCTAACGCCCCAGAACCCGCCACAACCAGCGGCGTTGGGCAGGCACAGTTGGGTCAAGAGCTCCTTCACCGGCCATGTCAATGACCGCTTTGCCATCCTGAAACTGGAGCTGATAAAGGTTGGCGTACAGTCCGCCGCGCGTTAGCAAATCTGCATGTGTGCCCTGGTCAACCACTTCGCCGCGGTCCATCACGATGATTTTGTCGGCGTTGCGAATGGTCGATAGTCGGTGTGCGATGACCAATGTTGTGCGCCCGCCGGACAGGCGATCAAGCGCCGCTTGCACGACCTTTTCCGATTGCGCATCCAGCGCCGAGGTGGCCTCGTCCAGCAGCAAAATGGGTGTGTCACGCAACAGCGCGCGAGCAATCACGACACGTTGGCGTTGCCCGCCAGACAAGGCCGAGCCGCGCGGGCCCACCAAAGTGTCCAATCCTTGCGGCAGTTTGGGCAGGAAATCACTGACATGGGCCGCGTCCAGTGCAGCCTGCAATTGCGCTTCGCTGACGTCATCGCGCCCCAAAAGGATATTCTCGCGCAGGGTCTCGTCAAACAACAGAGCCTCTTGGCTGACCACAGAAAACAAGGTGCGCAAGTCTTTGGTTGCGATCCGGTCAACCGGGACGCCGCCAATGTCAATATTGCCGGAACTGGGATCCACCAAACGGGTGAGCAGGTTGAAAATACTCGACTTTCCAGCGCCCGACGCGCCCACCAAAGCGGTGGTTTTGCCAGCCTCCGCCGTCAGCGAAAGCGCATTCAGAACCGTAGCATCGCCGTATTTCAACGTGACATCCTGCAGGCGAACATCGCTCACCCCGGCAGGAACGGGCAGCGGCTCAGTTGGGGATTTTACCAGTATCGGCGCTTCCAGCAATTCCTTGAGCCGCTCCAATGCCGCCGCGGCCACCTGCCAGGTGCCAGAGACAGAGGCCAAGCGACGCATCGGATCAAAGGCCAGACCAATGGCCGTGAAAAAGCTCATGAACTGGCCGACGGTCTTTTCACCGGAAATGATCTCGGAGCCGCCATAGAGCAACACGCCCATGAACCCGACCCCGGACATCACATCGATCATGCCGGTGATGGAGGCGGTGCCGAAGGACGCGCGAATTTCCGATCGCACAAACGTGTCTGTGTGGCTCGAAAAACGCTTGGCCTGGTAGTCCTCCAAGCTGTTCAACTTGATTGGAACGATGCCGTGAAACACCTCGTCCAGACGGGTGGCAAGGGTCGCGCCAAGATCGCGCGCCTGGGCGGCTTTGCGCCGCACGTATCGCTGGGCCGAGGCGATCGGGATCAACAACAGTGGAATGCCAACCAGCATCACAGCCGTCCAGCGCCAATCAACACTGATCGCCACGCCGATCAAGATCACCAGCGATATCGCATCACGCCCGGCGCCGGTGATAACCGCGCGCCAGACATTATTCACTGCGTTCACATCCATCTGAATGCGTTGGATCAAAAAACCGGGTGGGTGGGTTTGGTGAAAGGCGGTGTCCTGGCGGATCAGCCGCTTGAGCAGATCAATCCGCAAAGCCGCCGCCGTTAGTTGCGAGATTCGCGTCAGAAGCACCTTTTGCACGACACTGGCGCCACCGCGAACGCAAAAAATCACCAGAAAGGCAAAGCTGACCCAGCCCAAAGCGGTGGTGTTGCCCGCCACAAAAACCTGATCAAACATCGGCTGCATCATGTAGCTGACCGCACCGACCATGCTGCCTTCGATCAGCATGAACACCAAAGCCACACCAAGCAGGCCCAGATGATGACGCAAATATCCGCGCCAAAGCCAACCCATAAGCACGCGCGAGGATTCAGGCGGTTTGCTCATAACACCAAAGAGAAACAGATCACGGTCATGCAGTCGGCTTAAGCCGCAGGGCTCTTGGGTGCAAGCGTTCGCGCTGCGCAACAATGGCGGATTGACGCCGGGCGCCGCGCCGATAGGGTGTGCTCGAAACAGCATTTGGGCGCATCCGATGACAAACGCAATCTCCTTGGCGCATGGGCGCGAATATCTTGCCATTCCAGGACCTTCGGTTATGCCAGACGCGGTTTTGCGCGCCATGCACCGTGCGGCGCCCAACATTTATGGCGGCGAGTTGGTCGAGATGATGCCAGCGCTTTGTGCTGATTTGAAATCAGTGGCCCGTACCGCGCATCATGTGGCGATCTATATTTGCAACGGGCACGGCGCGTGGGAGGCGGCATTGGCCAACACCATCGCCCCGGGCGAGCGCGTTTTGGTGCCCGCGACCGGGCGGTTTGGCCATGGCTGGGGCGATATGGCCAAAGGGTTGGGCGCCGAGGTCGATGTGATCGACTTTGGCAAACGCGCGCCAATGGATATGGACCGCATTGCCGAGACATTGTCCGCCGACAAAGCCCATAGCATCAAGGCGGTTTTGGCGGTTCACGTCGACACCTCAAGTTCAGTGCGCAGCGACATAGCCGCGTTGCGGGCCACGCTTGACGGGCTGGGCCACCCGGCTCTTTTGATGGCCGATTGCATCGCCTCGCTGGGGTGTGACGTGTTTGAAATGGACGCTTGGGGCGTGGATGTGATGGTGACGGGATGTCAAAAAGGGCTGATGGTACCGCCCGGCATGGCGTTCGTTTACTTCAACGACCGGGCGGCAAAAGCCCGCGCCGCGCTGCCCCGTGTCAGCCGCTACTGGGATTGGGCGCCGCGTGCCACACCCGAGGAGTTTTTCCAGTACTTTGGAGGAACCGCGCCGACCCATCATCTTTATGGCCTGCGCGCGGCGCTTGATATGATCAACGCCGAAACGCTGGAACATGTGTGGGCACGCCACGCACATCTTGCCCGCGCCATTTGGGCTGCATGTGATGTTTGGTCCAGCCGTGGCCCGCTTGAAATGAACATCGCTGATCCGGCGTGTCGCAGCCATGCTGTCACCGCTTTGCGGGTCAGCGCGCCCGATGGCAAAGCCTTGCAAGACTGGGTGAAATCGCAAATCGGGCTGACCCTGGGCATTGGTCTTGGTATGGCTGAACCAGGGGATCCCGCACGCGATGCGTTCTTTCGTCTTGGTCATATGGGGCATGTCAACGGCCAGATGGTCATGGCCATGCTGGGCGGAATAGAGGCCGGCCTGGGCGCATTGGACGTTGAGCGTGGCAAAGGCGCGTTGGACGCTGCAGCCGCCGTTCTGTCACAGCGCAGCTGAGGACCTAACCTGCGCGACGCCGTTCGATCAAGGTCACCAGATGGTTGAGCACAAGCGCAAGCAGCATCACGGCGGCCAGCCCATAGATCGCCCAAAGCGCCAGGAATATCCAGGCCAGATTGACTCCGCCCATGACCAAGGCCGCCCGCGTATAGTCAGGCGCGGCAGAGATATTTTGATTGCGCATCCCAGTCTCCGTTTCGTTTGCACCAAAAACCTATGGTGCAATTTGACTTAAGACCAGATGAATGTGGCGCACAGACACGCTCGGTTGGTCCTATGCTTTATTCGCAGTCGCCAAAGCACGCGGCAGGGCCGTTGCGAACAGGTCCAGATCAGCAGGGGGACCACAACTGATCCGAATGCACCGGTTTTGGGGATGTGCAAAAGGCATGCGCACAAAGATGCCCTGTTCAATCAAAGACCCAAGCACCGCTTTGGCAAAATCACTGTCCTGCCCACAGTCAATGGCAACAAAATTCGTCGCAGAGCCAACAGGATGCAAGCCATTGTCGCGCGCAATCTGCGAAATGCGGGCACGCGCAGTCGCGATTTCTGCTTTGATGTGGGCCAGCCACGTCGCATCGTTCAACGCCGCCAAAGCGCCAATCTGGGCCACACGGTTCATACCAAAGTGATTGCGCACCTTGTTGAAAGCCGTGATCAGATCAGGCGCGCCCAAGCCATAGCCAACCCGCGCACCCGCCAGCCCATAGACCTTGGAAAACGTGCGCATCCTGATCACACGCGGGTCGTCCCAGGATAGGCTCAGCGCGGCCTTGTCCGGCGCACAATCAATATAGGCCTCGTCCAGAACCATCAAACAACCGGTGGGTAAATCATCCAAGGCCTTGGCCAACACATCGCCGTTGTGCCACGTGCCCATCGGGTTGTCGGGATTGGCCAGATAAACCAGCTTGGCATCCACCTCGCGCGCCTTTGCAATCAGCGCAGCGGGGTCTTCGTGATCCTCGCGGTATGGGACTTTGTGCAACGTGCCGCCAAAGCCCGCCACATGATAATTGAACGTCGGATAGGCCCCATCCGAGGTCACCACCGCATCGCCCGGCCCCACAAAAAGCCGCACGAGATAGCCCAACAGCCCATCGATACCCTCACCAACAACAATGTTTTGTGGGCTCGTGCGATGGTGTTTTGCCAAAGCGGCGCGCAGATCGTGGTTTTCGGGGTCGCCGTACATCCAGATCTGACTGGCGGCTTGTTCCATGGCTCCCCGCACCTTGTGCGAGGGGCCAAACACGCTCTCATTTGCGCCAAGCCGCGCGGCAAATGGCGCACCACGCGCGCGCTCTTGCGTTTCGGGGCCCACAAAAGGCACAGTGGCAGGCAAGGATTGGGCAAGCGGGGTCAAGCGAAGATGTGTCATGCGCGCACATTGCCCTTGGTGTTCAGCCAGAGCAAGTCCGACTTGGCCCACCCCAAGTCAAGAGCAAGACATCAACGCCCAAGTTCAACGAGGCACCCTCATGACAGAAATCCCGTCGCGCATCGCCGCGTTTTGTGAACGCGAAGCCCTGGACGTGCCGGTTTTAATGGCGCCAATGGCCGGTGCCTGTCCGGTCGCGCTCGCCGCGGCTGTGGCAAATTCTGGTGGCATGGGCGCGTGCGGCGCGCTGTTGCTTGATCCGACCGGCATTCAGGATTGGGCCCGTGACATGCGCGCGGCCTCAAACGGCGCGTTCCAGATGAACTTGTGGATCCCCGATCCTCCAGCGCCTCGGGACAAAGCTGTAGAAGACCGCCAACGCCAGTTCCTGGCGCAGTGGGGTCCGGATGTGCCCAGTGATGCAGGTGATGCAATCGGTCCGGATTTTGATCAGCAGTGTCAGGCAATCCTCGCCGCTGGTCCTGCCGTGATGTCCTCTATTATGGGGCTGTTCCCACCTATGGTGGTCGATCAGATGAAAGCACGTGGCATCCGTTGGTATGCAACAGTCACAACCGTGGCTGAAGCCCGCGCCGCAGAAATCGCAGGCGCGGATGTGATCGTGGCTCAGGGGATGGAGGCGGGCGGTCACCGAGGCGCGTTTGTTGCTGATGACGCACCGCAAAAGCTGATCGGCTTGTTCGCTCTTTTGCCTGCGGTGGTTGATGCCGTAAACCTGCCAGTTGTGGCCACAGGCGGCATCAGCGACGCACGCGGCGCTGCGGCGGCGCTTATTCTTGGAGCATCCGCCGTGCAAATCGGCACCGGCCTTTTGCGCAGTCCAGAGGCCGGCATTGCCCCTGTCTGGGCCGATGCACTGGATGGGCTGGCCCCGGAAGACACCCAAGCCACGCGCGCCTTTTCCGGCCGTTTGGGCCGCGCCGTGCGCACGCCCTTCGTCACGGCCAGCCTCACAGCACCGCCCGCCGCCCCGTACCCCGTCCAACGCGGGCTCACCAGCGCGATGCGCAGTCAGGCGGCGAAAGAGGCGCGTCTGGACGCGATGCAGGCCTGGGCCGGACAATCCGCAGCGCTTGCCCGCGCCGAGCCTGCAGGCCGAATCGTTACGGATATCTGGCGCGACACCAAAGCGCTGCTGCACTTGTGATCTTCGCCAAGACCGGATTTTCCTCTTGCCACAAATATCCCCGCCGGAGGCTCTTTCACCCTGCCAAAGGCGCGCCCTCAGCCCAGTTCGGATAGCCGAGCCAGAGCTTCTTTCAACTTGCTGTCTTCCTCTTCGCGCGCGCTCAGATTGGCCTTCGTTTCTGCGACCACTTCGGGCGGCGCCGAGGCTGCGAATTTGGGGTTCTTCAACCGACCGCGCAGACCACCCAGCTCTTTGGCCAGCTTGCCCAGCGTCTTCTCAAGCCGGGCCTTTTCCTCGGCTATGTCGATCACACCCTCTAGCGGCAGCCCAAACTCACCGCCCGCAACACCCAACGTGACCGTGCCTTTGGGGAACCCGTCGACAGGATCGATGCTGGTGATGCGCGCGATGCGATGAATCATCGCCTGATTGGCGGCGTAGGCCGCTTTGGCTTTGGGGTGGAAGTCTTTGACAACACATGGAATTTGCGCGCCGGCGGGCACATGCATCTGCGCACGCGCCGAGCGGACGGCATCGATCACCGCAATCACCCAACTCAGCTCGCCGTCGGCTTCCGGATCAAGCAGATCGGCCACCGCGTAAGTCGGCCAATCGGCGTGGATTAGCATTTTGGAGCGCTCTTTTTGCCCCCACAGCTCTTCTGTGATGAACGGCATAATCGGGTGCAGCAAGATCAAACACTGGTCCAACGCCCACGCCAACGTGGCTTGGGTTTCCGCGATGGCCTCGGCGTCGGTTCCGTCAAACACCGGCTTGGTCAGTTCCAGATACCAATCGCAGAATTTGCCCCACACAAAGGCGTAAAGCGCGTTGGCCGCGTCGTTGAACCGGTAAGCCGCCAGTGCCGCGTCCACGGTTTCCAGTGTCTTGGCCACTTCGCCCTTGATCCACGCGTTCACGGCCAGTTTGGTGTCGGGCGGCGTGGCGGCGGGGGCCACGTCAAACGCGCCGCGCATCTGAGCAAAGGCTGCGGCGTTCCACAATTTGGTGCCGAAATTGCGATACCCGGTGATGCGCTGCATGTCGATTTTCAGAACGCCGCCCAGGCTGGCCATCGACGCATTGGTAAAGCGCAGCGCGTCTGCGCCAAATTCATCAATGATATCAAGTGGGTCGATCACATTGCCGGTGGATTTGGACATCTTCTTGCCCTTGGCATCGCGTACCAACCCATGCAGATAAACCGTTTTGAACGGGATCTGCTCGACCACGCTCAACTGCATCATCATCATCCGCGCGACCCAGAAAAACAAAATGTCCTGCCCGGTGATCAGATCAGAGGTCGGGAAGTATTTCTTCAATTCGTCTGTGTCTTCGGGCCAGCCCAACGTGCCAATGGGCCAGAGTCCCGACGAGAACCAAGTGTCGAGCACGTCAGGGTCGCGGGTTAGAACGATCTTTTCGATTTTCGATAGGTCTTGACTGCGTTTTATTTCAACAAAATTCTGTTCGTTGGAAAAAACGATCTCGATGTCGTCTGGGTAATACTCGCGCGCGACCTTCATCGCGTCAGCTTCGGAGGAAACACAAAAACGTTTTTCTGACCCGGACAATGTAAGAAGTTCTGTGGCGATCTCATCATCAAGATTGTTCAATTGCTCGACGGACGGTCCAAACCAAACCGGGATCTGGTGGCCCCACCACAGCTGGCGCGAGATACACCAGGGTTCGATGTTCTCAAGCCAATTAAAGTAAACCTTTTCACCGCTTTCCGGGATGATCTTAACGTCACCACCCCGCACAGCATCCAGCGCGGGGCCGACGATTTTGTCGGTGTCCACGAACCATTGATCGGTCAGCAATGGCTCGATCACGACCTTGGAGCGGTCGCCGTAAGGCTGCATGATCGGTTTGGACTCCACCAGCGGGATCATCTCGGGTGATCCGGCGGTGTCGTCCTGATCGCCGCTTGCAGGGGCCTCGATCATCACGGCGAGCCCTTCGGCGGTGATATCGGCGACCACACGTTTGCGCGCCTCAAACCGGTCGAGCCCACGATAATCTTCGGGCACAAGGTTCATTGCGGCGATCATCGCCTCGTCAAATTCTTGCTCACCGTTGGCAATTTTCTGAGCGATCTCAGCCTCTTCGGCGTAACTCTTGCCATCGGCCCGCATCGCGGCGCGGGTGTCCATCAGATTGTACATCGGGATATTGGCGCGCTTGGCGACCTGATAGTCGTTGAAATCATGCGCGCCGGTGATTTTGACCGCACCCGAGCCGAAATCAGGATCCGGGTACTCATCAGTGATGATGGGGATAAGTCGACGATAAGCCTGTGGGCCAACCGGAATTTCGCAGAGTTTTCCGATAATTGGCGCGTAACGCTCATCCGATGGATGAACCGCAACTGCGCCGTCGCCCAGCATGGTTTCAGGCCGTGTTGTTGCAATCGAGATGTAATCGCGCATCTCGCGCAGGGTCACGTTGCCGTCTTCATCTTTCTCAATGTATTCATAGGTTTCGCCCCCCGCCAGCGGGTACTTGAAGTGCCACATGTGGCCGGGGGTTTCGATGTTTTCGACCTCAAGATCGGAAATCGCGGTTTCAAAGTGCGGATCCCAGTTTACCAGCCGTTTACCGCGATAGATCAGGCCTTTGTCGTACATCTCGACAAAGACTTTGATCACCGCGTCGTGGAAGTTGCCCTTGGCCACATCCGCAGGCGCGCCGGGGGCGCCGGACATTGTGAAGGCTTCGCGTGACCAATCACAAGAGGCGCCCAACCGTTTGAGCTGGTTGACAATTGTGCCGCCGCTTTCGGCCTTCCAGTCCCAGATCTTGGCGGTAAACGCTTCGCGGCCCAATTCGGTGCGGCTGGGTTGCTGGGTTTCCGCCAGACGACGTTCGACCACCATTTGGGTGGCAATGCCCGCATGGTCGGTGCCCGGTTGCCACAGCGTGTCAAAGCCGCGCATCCGGTGCCAGCGGGTTAAGATGTCTTGCAGCGTGTTGTTGAACGCATGGCCCATGTGCAGCGAGCCGGTTACATTGGGGGGCGGGATCATGACGCAATAGGTCTCGGCGCGCGAGGCATTGGCGCCGGCTTTGAAACAGCCTGCGTCCTCCCATGCTTTGTAAAGACGGTCCTCGGCTTCGGCCGCGTTGAATTTTCCCAGAGCCATGGTTTTGATCCCTTTTATACGCCGGTTGATCTAACCCGGGGGGCGCGTAAGGGAAAGATGCTAAGGTCGGGCTAGTCGAATTTCACCGTATAAACCGCGGCACCCTTGGAGTAAGCCCAGATGTCGCGTTCTTGCGCGATGCCGCTGGCAGCGGCCAAAACGATCAACCCTGCGGCCAGTCCGGCAGCCGAAGTTGTGGTGATGCCCACATTGACATTGCTGGCGACGGGCAGAACTTCGGGCAATTCGCGAGAGACGGTTTTGCCATTTAACGTGCAGACCAGCGAGAGGGGGCCGGTTTTGCCCTGGGTGCGCGGCAGATCAACGGCCGCGGGCGTGGTAAAGGACGCGCGCAGTCGGCCATTGCTGGCGGCGCACTTTGCCCCTGCCACTTCGGTTTTGCCCTGAAAGCTGCGAAAGGTCATGCGGTCAAGGCCAACGATCTTTGGTTCGGTGTCGGATTTGGCACGGGTGAACGACACTGGCGCGGTGGCAACCGGAAGTGACGGCGCGGCGCATCCGGCCAGCAGCACCATCAGGGCGAGCACCCTAACGCGCACGGGAGCGCGCCTTGTCGGCATCAACCAGATCGACCCGCTGACCGGCGCGTGTCACGTCCGGGTCATAGGCTTTGCGGGCGAACACCTCGTGCACCAGCGGAGCAAAGTGATCCAACGGCAGCGTGTCATAGTCGGGGTCAAAGCTGGCCTGATCCCAGCGTTCGCAAAATGCCGCGCAATCATCGAAATAGGCGTGTCCGGCGTAGGCGTCGCGTTTGTGTTGATTGCCGCCCACGTGGTGTCCGTAGTAAATCATCTGAAAATCGCCGTGTTTTTCAACAACCCAGGTGACCTGTTCACGCACAAACGGTTTCAGCACGCTGGCGGCGTATTCATCGTGATTGTAGGGCGCATAAATGTCGCCGATGTCATGCAGCAACGCGGCGACGATCCAATCCGTGTCGGCCCCGTCATACCAGGCGCGCGTGGCCGATTGCAGGGAATGGCCCAGCCGGGTGATTTGATAGCCCGACAGCCCTTCGTCCAGATCCACCAGCGCCCCCATCAGCCGCGCAGCGGTGCCTTTGGAATAGGCGGTCTCATGTTCGGTCAGGAACTCATAGTCGGCACGGGTGCCGTCCTTCATCTGAGTAAAGGCAACTTTGTCCATCAGCTGTACATCTCCACAGCGCAAGTGGCGCGTTTCTTCATCTGGCTTGTTTGATCGTCCAGAATTCGGTGCCATTGTGCAAGGGTTGCGGCGGCAAAATTGCCCCTTGACGTGGGGCTGCGATCTGACGCGGCGAAAACGGCGACCGTGTGCGACACATCTGGACATTGCCCGCGCCAAAGCTAGTGTCCAATCCAACATAACACATGAGGGCAGCGCCATGGATAAGTTCGGAAAAAGCCAACCTGTAAAACGGTTTGAAGACTCGCGATTCCTGACCGGACAGGGGCGCTATGTGGATGATATCGTGCCTGATGGCGCTCTGTTTGCCCATTTTTTGCGCAGTTCGGTGGCACATGGAAATATCACCACATTGGATCTGGCGCCAGCGCGCGCCGCGCCGGGGGTGGTTCTGGTGATGAGCATCGACGATCTGGATGCGGCCGGCATGAAAACCGTGATGAACGCGACCGTTGTCGACAACCGTGATGGCTCCAAGGGGGCGGCGACCGAGCGGCACATGCTGGCGCGTGGCACCGTACGATTTGTGGGTGAACCGATTGCCGTTGTGGTGGCCGAATCCTCCGAGGCGGCGCGTGACGCGATTGAATTGATCGAGCTGGATATTGACGAACTGCCGGTGAAAATGGATCTGGCACCGGGCGGGCAGACCATTCATCCGACGGCCACCGACAACAAAGCGTTTGACTGGGGCATGGGCGACGAGGCCGCAACCGAGGCCGCGTTTGGCAACGCCGCCCATGTGGTCAGTTTGGATGTGGGCGACAACCGGATCATCGTTAACGCGATGGAGCCGCGCGGGTGTTACGCCGAATTTGACGGCACCCGGCTGCATGTGTCGTTCAACGGGCAGGGGGTCTGGGGGCTCAAGGATCAACTGGCCGAGTTCATGGGGCTGGACAAGGAAAACGTGCGCGTCACCAACCCGGATGTGGGCGGTGGTTTTGGCATGAAGGCGATGGCCTATCCTGAATATTTCTCCTGCGCGCAGGCGGCGCGTGTGCTGGGCCGTCCCGTGCGCTGGATGTCCGAGCGCACCGAGGCGATGCTGAGCGACAATTCCGGGCGCGATCTGACGTCGCTGGCGGAACTGGCCTTTGACGCCGATCACAAGATCACCGCCTACCGCGTACTGACGCGCTGCAATCTGGGGGCTTATAACAGCCAGTTTGGCCAGCCGATCCAGACGCTGTTGTTCAGCCGGGTGTTGATGGGCTGTTATGATGTGCAAACCACCTGGATGCAGACCGAAGGGTATTTCACCAACACAACCCAGGTCGATGCCTATCGCGGCGCTGGTCGCCCCGAGGCGATTTATGTGCTGGAAAGGGTGATCGACCGGGCCGCGCGCGAGTTGGGCGTGGATGCGTGGGAGCTGCGGCGCAAGAACTTCATCAAGCCAGACCAGTTTCCCTACAAATCCGCCACTGGCGAAACCTATGACGTGGGTGAGTTCGCAATGGTCATGGACCGTGCCGGTGCGCTGTCGGATCGCGCTGGCTTTGGCGCGCGCAAAGCGGCGGACGCGGCGCGCGGTCTGCTGCGTGGGCAGGGTTTGTGTTACTATATCGAAAGTATTCTGGGCGATCCTAGTGAAGGCGCGAAAGTCGAATTTCACGAGGACGGCACAGTGAGCATTTATGTCGGAACCCAAAGCAACGGGCAGGGCCACGAGACTGTTTATGCACAGTTTTTGTCGGATCAGACCGGAATCCCGGCGCATCTGATCTCTGTGGTGCAGGGCGATTCGGATCTGATTGCGCAAGGCGGGGGCACCGGTGGCTCACGCTCGGTCACCACGCAAAGCACGGCGACGTTGGCCACAGTTGATAAAATGATCGCCGCATTTACGCCCTATCTGGCCGATAAGATGGGGGTGGAGGAGGCCGACGTGGTATTTGACGACGACACATTCCGCGCGCCCGGATCGAACCTGAGCCCGACATTCCTAGAGGCGGCTGACATGGCGCGCGTCGATGGGCGCCTCGATCTGTTGGTGCACGAGGAACGTGCGACCCTGCCGGGGCGCAGCTATCCCAATGGGGCGCACGTGTGCGAGGTTGTGGTTGATCCCGACACCGGCGTCGTCAGCGTTGATCGCTACACGGTCGTGGATGATTTTGGCAACCTTATCAACCCGATGCTGGCCGAAGGTCAGGTGCATGGCGGTGTTGTTCAGGGGCTGGGACAGGCGATCAGCGAACACGTGGTCTATGACGAAGACGGCCAGCTGTTGACCGCCACCTTCATGGATTACGCCATGCCGCGCGCTGACGATGTGCCGATGATCAGCTTCACCTCGGAACCTGTGCCCTCAACGGCGAACCTGATGGGCATGAAAGGCTGCGGCGAGGCTGGCACCGTTGGCTCGATGGCGGCGGTGTCAAACGCGGTACAGGACGCTTTGTGGGAACGCGGTGTGCGCCAGGCGGATATGCCGTTCACGCCGATGAAAGTATGGGAATTGTTGCAGGATGACGCTATCGCGGCTGAGTAAACGACTGTTTGGCTGGCTTGGGCGTCCGCTTCGGGCGTTTCAGTCGGCCGAGACAGTGTCGCGCGGGCCGCGCGCACATGTGATCATTCTGGATGGCACCTTGTCCTCGCTCGAACACGGGCGCGAAACCCATGCCGGGCGGGCCTATCGTTTGTGCCGTGAAATGGGCGGCGATGTTTCGGTTTACTATGAGGCCGGCGTGCAATGGTCGAATTGGCGCTGTACGCTGGATGTGATGATGGGGCGCGGCATCAATCGCCAGATCCGCCGCGCCTATGGGTATCTTGCGTCGCGTTATCGCCCCGGTGATCAGATTTACCTTCTGGGATATTCACGCGGCGCGTTTGCAGTGCGCTCGTTGGCCGGGGTGATTGACCGGGTGGGCCTGTTGCGCGCCGAACATGCGACGGTTCGCAACATCCGCACTGCGTATCGCCACTACGAACACGCGCCGGGCGGCTATCACGCGCTGCGCTTCCAGGCTGCGTTTTGCCACGCGGCAGTGCCGATCCGGATGGTTGGCGTTTGGGATACAGTCAAAGCGCTCGGCCTGCGTTTGCCGATTTTGTGGCGCGCCGCCGAAGAACGCCATGCCTTTCACGACCCGCATCTTGGCGCCTCTGTGCAAAACGGTTTTCATGCGTTGGCGTTGGAGGAAACCCGCCAAGTCTACGAGCCGGTCCTGTGGGAGTGCGCACGCGATGTGCCAGCGCGGGTGGAACAGGTCTGGTTTCGCGGCACCCACGGTGATGTGGGCGGACAGTTGGGTGGCTTTGAGGCCGCGCGCCCCTTGGCCAATATTTCGTTTGTTTGGATGCTGTCGCGGGCCGAAACCTGCGGCCTTGCGCTGCCAACAGGCTGGCGGAACCGGTTTTACACGAGCACTCAGGCACCTTCCGTCGGCACATGGCGCGCCTGGGGTAAAATTTTTCTGCTGCGCCGGGCCCGGGTTGTCGGGCGCACCCCGACCGAACGGTTGCATGAAACTGCGCGCGGCTACGCCGGTGAAGACAGGGAGATCACCGCGGGCCAGACGGCGTCATGATCAAACAGGTGGTCGACCCTGTGGCGTAAAGCCGCCCGTCGTCCACACCGCGGATTTCACCATGCGACACACCGGTACTGCGCCCCACATGGTCGATGGTGCCAATGCAATCAATTTGCATATCCACAGGGATCGCACGCGTGATGTTTATCTTATATTCCAACGTGGTATAAAGCGCACCCTTTGGCACCGCCGATTGCACGGCGCAGGCCATCGCACTGTCCAGCAACGTGCCATACCAACCGCCATGGACCGATCCCAACGGGTTCGTCATGGCTTGCGTTGGGGCGCCCCGAAACACCACCCGGCCTTCTGAAACGTCGTGCAAGCGGTAGTTCATTGCTTCGGAAATCGGTGGGCCAGCCAGGCGTCCTTCCAGCATGCCTTGCAAAAACTCAAGACCGGACAGGCCGAGCAATTCGTCCTGGCTGAGAAACACCGGGGGGCTGGGCATCGCCATTCTCCTTGACCTGATGTTGCAAGGCTAGCGAAGACGTTTGGACCTGCAAGCCTTACGCAACGTTCTCAAGGCGCACCGAGGGCGTGATCCCCAAAGCATGGCACACATCGCGAGTCAGTTCCGGACGATTAAGCGTGTAAAAATGCAACCGCTCCACCCCGCCTTCCAGCAATTCACTGCAAAGCTCGGTGCAAACCGCCGTAGCCAACAGATCAGATCGATTGTCGCGGGCGGCCGTTGCAAAGGCATCCGACAGCCAGGTGGGGATTTTTGTTCCGCACATTGCCGCGAATTTCTGCACGCCTTTCCAGTTTTCGATCGGCAGGATGCCGGGAGTGATGGCGTGATCGATCCCGGCCTTCGCGCAGGCATCGCGAAACCGGAAAAATGTCTCGGGCTCAAAGAAGAATTGGGTCAATGCCTCGGTTGCGCCCGCGTCCAGCTTGGCCTTTAGCCAATCGATATCGGCTTTCGCGCTGCTGGCTTCTGGGTGAACGTCGGGATAGGCGCCAACGCGTAAGGTGAACTGGCCAGTCTGCGCCAAAGCCTCGATCAACTCAACCGAGGTTGCAAACCCCTCAGGATGCGCGACAAAACCGCCGCTGCCTTTGGGCGGATCGCCACGCAGAGCCACAATGTCCCGCACGCCAGACTTGGCAAAGCGAGCCGCAATCTCAAGGGTTTCTACCTTGGTTGCATTCACACAGGTCAAGTGTGCTGCGACCGCCAACCCCGAGGATTTGTGCAATGTTTCAACAGCTTCGCGCGTTAAATCCCGCGTGGTTCCACCCGCGCCATATGTCACGGACACAAAGCGCGGCTCGAGCGGGGCCAATGTCTGCACCGTATCCCATAGCCGAAACGACGCCTCAAGCGACTGCGGCGGGAAGAACTCGAACGACACGGCGGGAACAGGCATAGGCACTCTCCTAGTTATCTGGCTCTTGTCGCATGAGCCGGGATGTGAAACAATTTCATAATTCTCAACAACAACATGAGCTCAATGATAGGATGCACATCGAATTCCGCCACCTGCGCACGATCAAAGCCATTCACGACGCCGGCGGTCTGGCCCGCGCGGCCGACCAGCTCCACATTACTCAAAGCGCGCTGAGCCACCAAATCAAAGGACTGGAGGATCAGGCTGGGGTGGATCTGTTTATCCGCCGCTCCAAGCCAATGACCCTGTCAGCGGCCGGGTTTCGCCTGCTTCGACTTGCAGAACAAGTGCTGCCCCAGGTTGAGGCCACGTTGGCCGAGTTTTCCAACCTGCGTGAGGGCAAAACCGGACGGATGCACATCGCCATTGAATGCCACGCCTGTTTTGAGTGGTTGTTTCCGGTGCTCGAAGGCTTTCGCAAGACTTGGTCAGATGTCGATGTTGACATTCGCCCGGGCCTCGCCTTTGACGCACTGCCGGCTTTGCAAAAAGAAGACGTCGACTTGGTTGTGTCGTCGGATCCCGAAGATCTGCAGGGTATTGAGTTTATAGAACTCTTTGATTACGCGCCTGTTTTCGTCGCAGCTGCGGCACATGAACTGGCGACAAAACCGTGGATCGACGCCAGCGATTTTCGCGGTCAGACCCTGATCACTTATCCCGTCGAGCGCAGCCGCCTGGACGTCTTCAGCCAGCTATTGATCCCGGCAAAAGTTGAACCAGAAAGCATTCGCCAGGTCGAGCTCACAGCCGTCATCTTGTTGCTCGTGGCTTCCAACCGGGGTGTTTGTGTCTTGCCGGATTGGGTGGTGCGCGAGGTCAAATATTCTTCGGATTACGTCACAAGACCGCTCACCAAATCCGGAATCACCCGCCGTCTCTACGCGGCTATTCGAACCGAAGACAAAGACAAGCCCTTTATGCGCGATCTGATCGATTTGGCGCGGATCGAGGCACGCAAACTCCAGACGCTTTGATCTTCATCTTTCCAGAGAAACTCCGGGGGTTTGGGGGCAGCGCCCCCTTCTTGACCCAAAAACGCTCCTAAAACTGGCGATAAAAAACAAAAATACCAAACCAACCTCCCCAAAAACGAGGTCTCATGATCAAAATGAAACGCAAACAGGCGCGGGCAAAGCCCGCGCCTGTGGCGACGCCGTAGGCGGCGCAAAACCTGAACTCAGGCGACTTTTACAATCTGTTTACCGACGTTCTTGCCCTCAAGCAGGCCGATAAACGCCCCCGGTGCCGCCTCAAGCCCTTCAGCGATGTCTTCCAGCACCGCAATGTCGCCAGCCGCCACTTTTGGCCCGATCTCTTGCAAAAATGCAGGATAGCGATCCCAGTGGTTTGAAATGATAAACCCATTGACCGAAAGGAATTTTACCAAGGTCGAGCGCCACATATTCGGCATCGACAACCCTGTTGGTGCATCTCCGCCACCCAAAATACCCGAATTGTACCAGCTGATCATACCACAGATCGGAATACGACCGTGCGGGTTCATCATCGGGAAAACGGCCTCCAGCACTTTGCCGCCAACGTTTTCAAAATAGATATCGATGCCTTTCGGACAATGTTCGCCCAAGGCGCGGCGCAAATCAGAGGCGGTGTCATAGGCGCGGTGATCAAGGCAGGCATCAAAGCCAAACATATCGGTCGCCAGCTTGCATTTGTCCGCGCCCCCGGCAATGCCAACCGTGCGCAAACCCAGCGACTTGGCGATTTGCCCAACCATTGACCCAACGGGTCCGGTGGCCGCGGCGACGACCAGGGTCTCGCCTGCTTTGGGGCGACCGTACTCCATCAGCCCGTGCCAACCGGTGAAGCCGGGCATGCCCAGCACCCCCAAGGCCGCCGTGATCGGCCCGTGAGCAGGGTCCAGTTTGCGCAAGGTGTTGGCCGCGACCACGGCGTGGCTGGCCCAGCCCATCATTCCAAACGCGATGTCGCCGGGTTGAAAGGCGGAGCTGTTGGAGATGACAACTTCACCCACGGCACCGGCTTCCATCGTGCCACCGATTGGAACTGGCGCCGCATAGGATTTGGCATCGTCCATGCGCCCGCGCATATAGGGATCGAGCGAGAAATAGTGAACTTTGATCAGCACTTCGCCGTCGCTGGGCGTCGGCATCGGCTTGGCTTCGAGGCGAAAGTCGTCCGGTGTTGGAGCGCCTGATGGGCGGCTGGCGAGAGCGATGTGGTGCATCTGGTCGGTCATTGCAGGTTCCTTGCATATGGATCGGCGCGAAGGTGACCCGCACAGATGCGGGACACAAGGGCGCACAAGCGATGACGCGGCGGCACGCGCCCGCTCTGGCCGGCGCTGTTACAACCCGTCCAGCATTTTATCCAACGCACCGGCAATTTTCTTGTGTTTTGCATGTGCACCTTTGATCTTCGCCATCTTTTGCAACATTCCATTAAGCGCGTCTTTGACCTTTGGGTCGTTGATAAACTGTTTGGGCACCTTGCGCTGAAGGTTCTTGAATGTGGTGTCCACACGAACCCATTTGCGTTGGGCGGTATTCTCCGTATCTGACAGCACACTGCCAAAGGTTTGTGCGGATTCGGTCAGTTTGGCAGTTTGGCTTGGATCAGTGTTGGCCCGCGCTCGTTTCACCGCGGCCGCGACGCGTTCGATCCCACGATCCATTTTGTCGACAGCGTCGCCATATTCGCTGATCGCCTTTTCGACCAAACCACCGCCGGACGACCCGCCCGACGTCAGGTCAGAGACTACGAATTCAAGCAGCTTTTCGCCCCCTTCCGCCGCAGCCGAAGCTTGTTTGGCCATCGACGCAATGTCCGCCGCCTCAACCCGCATTTGTGAAATCAGTTCCAGCGCCGCCTTGCCGTTGTCGGTGGCCATGGAAAAGATTTTCACCTTGGCTTTTTGGTTCTTCAGAAACGCCTTTTCCATAGAATCAGGCAGATCGAACTCTTTCTTCAACATCCGAAAGTTCATGGAGCGTTCTTTTTGAAACTTGTCCTTTAGCTCGGTTGTGTGATTGCGCGACGACGCCTCGGCCACACGTTCGGCATTGGCGACCAGTTTGTTCAAAACCACAGCGCTCTTTAACGCCCCTTCGGGTTGTCCGTTGGCGGCCAGTTTTTCGGCGGCGCCCAAGGCTGATGCCGCTTTGGTGCGCAATGTGTTGATACCAGCGGCGGCCTTCTGGCAATTGGCCAGCACTTTTTCGCTGCCTTTCAGGTGCTTGTCGCGCCGTTCGTTGAAAGACTTGATCGCGGCAACCAGTTTCTTGTCGTTGACTTTATCGGCAGCGGCTTGGGTGGCATCCTTGCCCTTGCCGCGCGCATCTTGGGTGGCGCCAGCCTGCTGCTGCGCCACGTCCAGCTTTTCAGCGTCCTTGAGATAGCTATGTAACAGGCCCGACAGGTTGACCTGAAACTTGGTCAATTCCTTGATGATTAGCTTGGAATTGTTCTTTTCCTTCTTGGCCTGCTTTTCCAGCTTGCTGAGATAGGGCGTTGAGTCTGATCCAAAGTTTTTCGCGGCTGCAATCATATCAGCCGCAGTTTTGCCCGACAGTTTGTCGAGCGTTTTCATCGCATCCACCACTTTTTTGTCAGCCCGTCTGAAACTTGAAAACAATTCCGAACACTCAAGGTCGGTGACGGCCTTTGTAAATTTTGCTTGAACCTTGGTGTATTCATTAACCATTGCCATGTTGCGTAATCCTTTGTCGCTTTAATAGTCATAGCGTCTCAGTCCACCGGGCCTGTGTCAACGTTTCAACGCGCTCTGGGGCCTTGGCAAGCGCACGTCGTCGGCGTATAGCCCCGGCCTGTCCCATAGGAGCGAGCCAGATGGTCGGAAGTGCCAATCTCAACATCATGATCAAGGCCGCGCGCAAGGCCGGGCGGTCTTTGGTCAAGGATTTCCGCGAAGTCGAGAACCTGCAGGTTTCGATGAAAGGGGCGGGCGATTTTGTGTCCAAGGCCGATATCGCAGCCGAAGCGCTGATCCGCGAAGAACTGATGAACGCGCGTCCCACTTATGGCTGGGTTGGCGAAGAAAGCGATGCCGAAGAGGGCGCAGATCCGACCCGTCGCTGGATTGTTGACCCGCTGGATGGCACCACCAACTTTTTGCATGGTTTGCCGCATTGGGCGGTCTCGATTGCGCTGGAGCACAAAGGGCAGGTGGTTGCGGGCGTTGTGTTTGATGCCGCCAAGGACGAGATGTTCTTTGCCGAAAAAGGCGCCGGTGCGTGGATGAACGACCAGCGTTTGCGGGTGTCGGGGCGCAACAAGATGATCGAAAGCATTTTTGCCACGGGCATACCGTTTGGGGGCAGTTCTGATTTGCCGCAGTCGTTGAAAGATGTGGCACGGCTGGCGCCGGTTTGCGCGGGCATTCGGCGCTGGGGCGCGGCGGCACTTGATCTGTCTTATGTGGCGGCCGGGCGCTATGATGGCTTTTGGGAGCGTCGTCTGAAACCCTGGGATATCGCGGCAGGTCTGATCATTGTGCGCGAAGCCGGTGGGTTGACCGAGTCGCTGGGCACTGACAGTGACATTCTGACCTCGGGCAGTGTGATCGCGGGCAACCAGGCCTTGTTTGACAGCTTTGCGAAAGTCATCCGCGGCTAGGGCTTTTGGTCCGATACGTGATTGACCCCATCTGACCAGCCGATCGGTTCATGATCGGCCGGGTTGACCCCGTCGATGCAGCCAAGGTTAACGCCACATTCGCGAGGGTCCGAGCGGCGCTGGTGATGTGTGTAGATCCCGCAAACCTTGCAGAACCAGTGTTTGGCGGTGTGGGTGTTCCAGCTGTAGCGGGTCAAATTTTGCTGGCCTTCAACAACGCGCAATGAGGCTGCGATGGCTGTGACGGCAGCGGCGCCGCGTCTGCGACAAAACGAGCAATCACAACGCCCGGCTGACGCCAACCCAGTCGGCAACTCGGCCTCGATCACGACGGCGCTGCAATGGCAGCGGGCTGTGACCCATTCGCTCATTTGCGCGGCACTTTTGGAATCGAGCTGGGCGCGAATTTGTACTTTGCCTCAGGGTGGGGCGGATGGCCGTGGGTTTTATCCCAGAATGTGGGGCCGCCGCGTCGCAACCACACCGGCACCGTCAGGACCAACCCGATCACAAAACCGCCCGCATGCGCCCAATAGGCCACGCCGCCGGTGTCGGGGTCTGACCCCAATCCGCCGAAAAACTGCATGGCAAACCAGATCGCCAACATGATCCAGGCGGGGATCGGGAAGATTTTGAAGAAAACGATAAAGATGATCAGAATATCGACCTTGGCCTTAGGAAACAGCAACAAATAGCCCCCCATCACGCCTGCGATCGCCCCAGAGGCACCCACCGTCGGCACCCGCGAGTCCGGCCCGGCCAGCACGTGAATAAGCCCGGCGCCGATGCCGCAAATCACGTAAAACCCAAGAAACGGGAGATGGCCCATTTCATCTTCCAGATTGTCACCGAAGATCCACAGGAACAGCATATTGCCGGCCAGATGCATGAACCCCGCATGCAGAAAGGTCGATGTGAGCAGGGTGTAATAGGCTTGCCCGGCCTGAATCTCGGCCGGAACAACCGCCCAGGCGTTGTACAGTTCATAAATCGCGCGGTTGTCGTTCATGATGCCCAGATAGGCCAGAAAGATCAGCACATTGGCCGCAATCAGCGCGTAGGTGACATAGGGCGTGCGCCCCGACGGATTATGGTCGCGAATAGGAAACATATCCGCAAGCTGGGGCGAAAGCGCGCGAGGGTCAAGCCTGCTTCAACTGGTGCCCCCCAAAAGCGCAGCATTGCCGCCCGCCGCCGTGGTATCGACGCACACATGACGCTCACTGCGCACATGGGCGATATCGGGCAGCCCCAAAATCAGCGGCACCAGAGGGCCCGCGCGCGCCGCCAGCGCCAGATCGTAATCTCTGGCCGTATGATCGTCGCCCCACCACACCGCACCGGCGATATCGGGCACGTCCGTCAGATCTTGGGGGGGGAGCATCCCATTGGCGCGGATCGCGGAACCGCCAAGTTTCTGGATCGCTTCGACCTGTTCGTTCACGGCGGTGTTGCCGGGCCCAAGACACACCAGCGGGCCGCGCGCTGACAGGGTCAGCCGGTTGGATTCGCCGGTGGGGCCGGGCAAGGACAGGGTTTCAGCCGCCAATGTCGGGGCAGTTGGCGCGGGCCAACCATCGTTGGGGCCGCCCCAGATGAAGTCCGCGCCTTTGCGGTGGGGTTGGCAAAACCGCAATTGATAATGCGGGCCACCAGCCTTGGGGCCAGTGCCAGAAAGCCCTTCACCGCCAAAGGGTTGACTGCCCACAATGGCGCCGATTTGGTTGCGATTGACATAGATGTTACCTGCGTGAACGCGTTCGGTCACATGCTGCACCCGGTCGTCAATGCGGGTGTGCAGGCCAAAGGTCAGCCCATAGCCGGTGGCGTTGATGGCATCGATCACGGCGTCCAGATCCTGGGCGCGAAAGCGTGCCACATGCAGCACCGGGCCAAAGATCTCGCGCTTCAGATCGGCAATTGTATCGACAGTGATCAGGGTGGGGGCGATGAAGGTGCCGCCCTGTGGCGTAGGCAGTTCTTTGATCACGCGGCTTTCGTTGCGCGCCGCTGCGATGTGCGCGGCGATCCCGGCGCGCGCGGTTTCGTCGATTACCGGGCCGCAATCAGTCGACAGGTGCCAGGGATCTCCTACCACCAGAGCGTCCATCGCGCCGGTCAGCATGCGCAGCAAATCGTCAGCGATGTCTTCCTGGACATAAAGACAGCGCAGCGCGGAACAGCGTTGGCCTGCGGATTGAAAAGCGCTTTCGACAATGGACTGTACGGCCTGTTCCGGCAATGCGGTGCTGTCGACGATCATCGCGTTCAATCCACCGGTTTCGGCAATCAACGGCGCGCCCGGTCGCATGTTTTCCGCCATCGATCGGCGGATTTTCTGCGCCGTTGCGGTTGAGCCGGTAAAGGCCACGCCGGCCACTTTTGGCGCTGTTGTCAGTGCGGCGCCAACGACGGGGCCGCCGGGCAGCAATTGCAGCGCGGTGCGTGGCACGCCGGCCTTGTGCAGCAGCGAGACAGCCAGATGGGCGCACAGCGGTGTTTGTTCGGCAGGTTTGGCCAATACCGCGTTGCCAGTGGCCAGGGCGGCCGCGATTTGTCCGGTGAAAATCGCCAAGGGAAAGTTCCAGGGCGAGATACAGGCGAAAATCCCTGCGGCTTTGCGGTTTGGGACATGGGCGGCGTAATAGCGAATGAAATCAACCGCCTCGCGCAATTCCGCCACGCAATCGGGCAGCGACTTGCCGGCTTCACGCGCCAGCAATGCGAAAAGCTGTGCGTGCTCTTGTTCAAACAGATCTGCGGCGCGGTTCAGTGTCGCGATGCAATCGGGAATGGTGTCCATCCACGGCTTGGCGGCGTCCAGCGCGCCGGACAGGATCTCGGGGGTGGTTTCTGCAATGGTTCCAACTGTGTCATCGGGACGGGCAGGGTTGATCACCGCCGAACTCGCACATGGCGCGATTTCGCAGGCCACAAGGGGACCACCGTGCCATTGATGCCCTGCCCAACCCGCGCGCGCGCTTTCCAGCGCGGCCAATGTCGGGGCGTGCGTCAGATCAAACCCGCGCGAATTTGGGCGCTCGGGTTCGTATAGATCGGCCCCTGTTGGCAGGTTTTGCGTGGGTGTTGTGACGGTTTCAAAAGGATCTGCGGCCACCTGTTCCGGGGGTACATCGTGATCAACGATTTGGTTTACAAAGGAACTGTTGGCGCCATTTTCCAACAAACGGCGCACCAGATAGGCCAGCAGATCGCGATGCGCACCGACCGGCGCATAGATCCGGCAGCGGGTTTTGTTGGCTTGCATCACTTGGGTGTGCAGCGTTTCGCCCATGCCGTGCAGACGTTGGAATTCATAGGGCTGATCGCTTGCCATATGCAAAATCGCACTGACCGTATGAGCGTTATGCGTGGCAAATTGCGGATAGATCCGGTCGGTCAGCCCCAACAGTTTGCGTGCGTTGGCGATATAGGACACATCGGTGGCGGCTTTGCGCGTGAACACGGGAAACCCGTCAATGCCTTCAACCTGGGCGCGTTTGATTTCGGTGTCCCAGTAAGCTCCCTTGACCAGGCGCACCATCATTTTGCGGTCATAGCGCTGGGCCATGTCGTAAAGGCAATCAATCGCTGCGGGCGTGCGCGGACCATAGGCCTGGACCACCACGCCGAACCCGTCCCAGCCGGCCAGCGCAGGCTCGCTGAGCACAGCGTCAATCACCTGCAGCGACAGGGACAAACGATCGGCTTCCTCTGCATCGACGTTCAGCCCCATGCCGGCCGATTTCGCCAGCAAGGCCAGCGCGCGCAAACGGGGCACCAGATCACGCATCACGCGCTGTTGTTGGGCCACCTCATAGCGTGGGTGCAAAGCGCTCAGCTTGACCGAAATGCCGGGGTTTTCCCGAATGTCTTGGTTGGTGCAGGCCTCGGCAATCGCGGAAATGGCGCGCGAATAGGACAAATGGTATTTGGCGGCGTCGGCGTCGGTGCGTGCAGCTTCGCCGAGCATGTCATAGCTGTAGGTAAAGCCCTTGGCCTCCATACCGGCCGCGCGTGCCATCGCCGACGTGATGGATTCGCCCAAAACAAACTGGCGCCCCATTTCCTTCATTGCACGCGACGTGGCTGTGCGGATCACCGGCTCGCCCAGTCGTTTCACCGCATGACGCAAGGCGCTGGCGGGGCCGGGGGCGTCGTCATCAAGCACTTTGCCGGTCAACATTAGCGCCCAGGTCGATGCATTCACCAGCGGCGAGGCCGATTTGCCCAGGTGTTTGCCCCAATCGGACGGCGCGATTTTGTCCTCGATCAACGCATCAATCGTGTCGGCATCAGGCACCCGCAACAACGCCTCGGCCAAGCACATAAGTGCGACGCCTTCGTCCGTAGACAATCCGTATTCGGCCAGAAAAACCTCCATCAATCCAGGATGGGTGGCGTTGCGAATGTCGCGCACCAATGCGGCGGCGGCTGTCGAAATTGCGCTGCGATCCGCGCTGGTCAAGGCCGCCTGTTTGATCAAACGGGAAATGGCAATTTCTTCGTCGACATAGGTCTGTGCATCGAGCGAGGTGTATTGCGAAAATTGCGATTCAGGCATGGCTGTCTCCAACAGGGCGATTTGGACACTATAGCTTGAATTGTTCGGGACAATCGCCTGAATTTGGTAGTATCATGGGCGGATGGTCTGATCGAAAGGGGGGTTTCCATGCAAAACGACTGGCAAGGGCTCGATCGTTATGATCGGGCGATTCTGACTGTTTTGGCCAGCGACGGGCGGATCAGTATTGCGGATCTGGCGCGACGCATCGGATTGTCAAAATCACCGACGCAAGCGCGGCTGCGCCGTCTGGAGGCCGAGCGCGTTATCACGGGGTATCGCGCGTTGCTCGATCCGATCAGGCTGGGGCTGGATCACGTGGCTTTTGTAGAGGTGCGTCTCAGCGACACCCGAGAAGCTGCTTTGCGCGCGTTCAACGCGGCCGTTGCCAAAGTGGCCGAAGTCGAGCAAGTGCATATGATCGCAGGAAATTTTGACTATTTGATGAAGGTTCGAACATCAAACATGTCAGATTACCGGCTTGTGCTGGGCGAGAAAATTTCAACCCTTCCGCATGTTGCCGGCACCTCGACCTATGTGGCGATGCAAGCGGTGAAAGAGGGCAACCCGATTGCGCCTGTTCAAGAAGTGACTTGACGACGGCGTCTTCAGCGTCAGCATGATGCTCATGCGTCCTATACTTTTTGCCCTCCTGTTGGCCCCGATAACTGCCTTTGCCGAAGGCTGTCCGCCCGCTCCGGATCATGACAGCGACTTGCTGGCGCTGATCGCCAAGGCCCAATCAGCGCCGACCGAAAACGATGGGCGCGCTGTGTCCCAACAGATGTGGGCGATCTGGGTCGACGCGCCCGACGAGGTGTCCCAGGCGTTGCTGGATCGTGGTATGTCCAAACTGCGCGGCAGCGATTTTGTCGGCGCCTTGCAAGACCTTGATCGACTTGTCGCTTACTGTCCCGACTATGCGGAAGGCTATAATCAACGCGCATTTGTCAACTATTTGACCCGCAACTTTGTGCCTGCGCTTAGGGATCTTGACCGCGCCATTGCGCGCTCTCCAAACCATGTGGCGGCATTGTCGGGCAGGGCGCTGACCTTGTTGGCGCTCGGGCGAACGGATGATGCACGCGACGCCCTTGCGACAGCCTTGGCGCTAAACCCTTGGTTGTCAGAACGTAAGTTGGCCGATGCCGGCGGACCCTTGGCGCCAAAGGGCGAGGATATCTAAGCAAAAGCCTTGTTCTGCTCCCGTTGGGTTGCTAGGTCACGACAATACCGCGTCGCGGGCGTGATGGAATGGTAGACATACCAGACTTAAAATCCTTGAGTCTGTGCGGTAAAACGCATACGGAACAAGGCGTTGCGTAGACGAGACGGTTTCTAGGCCCGATATAGGCCCGAAACTGAAAATTGAAGAACAACGCCAGATGCGGGCGTGATGGAATGGTAGACATACCAGACTTAAAATCTGTTGGGCGAATGCCCGTGTGGGTTCGACTCCCACCGCCCGCACCAAATTACATCGCTAAATCAATTGCTTAATGGGAGGATGGCCTGCGAAATAGGTTCAGCATTCTCAAGTGTGCCTATCGAATGTATCAAACGAGAAACACCTCAACACTAACGGCTCAACGCAGTCCATGGATCACACGGTGCAGTGCTGCACTGGAGCTGAAAAGAGTATCCGTGAATCACTCTCTCCAATTCGAAGCAGGTTTCTAATCCTTGCTTCTTTTGAACAGATTCCAATCCATGACCCCGTGGTTCCGACAATGAAATACGTCATGGTTGAATTCCGGCTGCGGGTCTGTGAGGCCCAAGTCCTCTTATCAATAGCCGAGGGAGTTGGCTGGGTTTCTGGGTGGGTATGCCACTCACCCACCCAATCGATTTTTTGCTCAGATCCCTCCCACGCTTTTGAAGCGATCTCTTGATGTGACGGGTCGCGACGAAAAAAACGATTTCGACTCGATTGATCCGTCTGTCCCGGAAAAGTACAATCTGTAACGTGAATACAGTCGGCACGCCGAAGGCCGAGAAGAATTCCTCCAAGCTCGACGGTATAACCTCGTGGATCGACGTACCCATTGACTCGATTTAGGACTGCCTTTTCAAGGAGGATGTGCTTCACAAATTGCAAATCGGACACCGTTCATGTTGCCTTGGCTTGCTGTCCTTGAGGTGCTTTGCGGTTTTGCTGTCGAGGATGAGATTACGAAGAGACGGTCCGGGTTCCTTACGGAAGAAACTCAAAATAGCCTCCAGTGCAAGACCAGCAGCCGAGACCGAGGCGGAAACCGAAAAAGGCAGGTACGGCCCGTCTCCGCAGCGATTGAGTACTATGCGAGCTTCTGTTTTGACATCTTTCCGTGGATCACAAAGCCAGGTTTGTTCAGGTTTCAGGCACCGATAGCATGCTAAGTGGTTTCCAGCATTCAAGAACGTTTGGACCGCAATCCCATTTTGCCAAATGTAAGCATGCAGAATTGCGGTTTCTTTTCCGGACAGACGTCGTTCTATGGCCTTTATGTTTAGAAATTCACTTAAATTTTCGACACCCGTCGCATCGACGACAAGGTCAGCTTCAGCAATACGAGGCCAAACGGCCTGAGCTTTCCCGTGGATAGACGACACCGAAACATCGGGGTGAAATCTTTCCAACTCGGCAGCTAAGGCAGTGCTCTTTTGAGTTCCGATGTCAGAAGAATTCAGGATGTGCCGCCCCAAATTTCCGGGGGACATCGTTTCAAAGTCAACTAACGTCAGTTTTCCATTATTACCCGCTCCGCATTGAACAAGATACCGAGCAAGGTGACTGCCGATAGTCCCGCAGCCCAATAAGGCGATGTTTTTTCCCCTGAGAGGGGCGTCTCTTTCAGCAATATTTCTTGCACCAATATAGTCCAGAGAACTATCAACTCCGACCAATCTCTTGACGCCTACCTTTTGTCCGTTGGCCGCCAGGTAACTCATTCTGAAGGTTTGCCGAGAACGGTCCTTGTCTAGGAGTTGTCTGACCTGGGGGGATGGATCTAGCTCAAAACCCACAATTGCATTTGAGGCGGAAACGATAACGGCTCTTCCTGAAAGAAGATTTTCATGAAGCTTTTTTGTGTCTACTATCTGAAGAAGCCCGTTGCCTGTCCACCAATGGTCAAGTTGTTCCACAGTCTTTGGTTCAATGATCCCATGCTGAACCGTCAAGATTGATGGGGCTGGAATCCAGATGGCGCCCTGGGTTGCAGTCAATTGTTTTGCGCGCTTTGTTCCTTTTGGCTCAAACACTGTTCTTGCGACAGAAAACGCCTTATTTTCAATTCCGATCCGACCCTCAAAAAGCGTCGTCGGAATTGGTGACAGAATATAGAACACTCGACCATTCCAGTATCGAGTTAGTTCCCTGGCGATTTCGTCGTTGAAGCGACCGGCGAGCGACGCTTCCATCGCCTTTTGTGCCTCTTGTAAGACGAGAAGAACCGAACCGCCTGGATCTGCCGG
>JBGCDD010000093.1:0-12224 GCA_045105075.1 Sedimentitalea sp.
GATCCGCGCCGCTTCAAGCTGTCATTGTAAGACGACCAATTCGTGGTCTTGTACTTCGTAGGGGACCAACTGCTCATCCACCTCAGCTATCACGTTGGATTCATACAGTGAATCCCACCAGCCCATTTGTGCAACAAAGCCTATTAGTGCACTAAATTAGCGAAATAGGGTGGTTCTGCAGCTATTCCAAAGGTCACATTGTGACCCGAAAGGCCGTGTTGGCTGACCCTTTTCAAACACGAACGGCCAGCCATAATTATTGGCATTTGGAGTGACCACAACTGCCACAAGTCATGCAACCTTCGGACATGCGCATGTCATATTGTCCGCAACTGGGGCACGCCGCGCCATGGGGTGCATCCAAGTTGACCACCTGCGCTTTGGGGTCGGTTTTGAGACCCATCCCCTCGCCCTCAATAAAGCCAATTCGGATCAAATGGGTTTCAATTACTGCGCCAATAGCGGCCAGAATCGACGGGATATATTTGCCCCCCATCCAAGCGCCACCGCGCGGGTCAAACACGGCCTTTAGCTCTTCTACCACAAAAGACACATCGCCACCGCGCCGGAATACGGCCGACATCATCCGCGTCAAGGCAACAGTCCAGGCGAAATGCTCCATATTCTTGGAGTTGATAAACACCTCGAACGGACGACGATGACCGTTGATCACGATGTCATTGATCGTCAGGTAAATCGCATGTTCGCTGTCGGGCCATTTCAACTTATAGGTGTTGCCCTCCAACGCTTCTGGCCGATCCAGCGGGTCAGACATATAGATCACGTCACCATGCGGGCGCTGGGGCATATCCGGATCATGGGTGATGACTTCGGGCGACGATTTTTCTGCAACCAGTTTTGCAACCGGAACACCTAAAGCTTCGGCAATTTTCTGCAGTGACGTAATCGTTGGGGTTTTTCCTTCGGCTTTCAAATCGTCAAGGTAACCGGCTGTAAGACCAGCCTTTAACGAAAGACTACGATCTGAGATATCCGCCATGTCCGCAATTGCGCGTATCTTTTCATAAACGGATGCCTCAATTTTTTGATCGTCCGAAACACTCAAAACCGATCCCGTCACTGCGTTGGGCCGATAGGTTGTGCAGCCCTTGCACCCCTGATCCCAGGCCTGAACATAAACATCCTTGAACGCGTCAAACGAGATATTCTCAGGGCAGTTGATGGTTTTGGAAATCGAGGAATCGATCCATTTTTGCGCCGCAGCCTGCATTTTGACGTGATCCAAGGGCGCCAAAGTCTGTGCGTTGACAAAGTGATCAGGCAAAGGCGCGTCGCCCTTCAGATCGCGCCACATTTGCACGGCGTAATCCACCACTTCCTCTTCACTTCGGGTGCCATCTTTTTGCAGAACCTTGCGAGTATAGGCATAGGCAAAAACCGGCTCGATCCCGCTGGATACATTGCCTGCATAAAGGCTGATCGTTCCGGTTGGAGCAATCGAGGTCAAAAGCGCATTGCGAATTCCGTGTTCGCCAACCGCCGCGCGCACATCGTCGTCCATGGCCTGCATCGTGCCGCTGGCCAAAAAGCCTTCTGCGTCAAACAGGGGAAAGGCGCCCTTCTCCCGTGCAAGCTGCACTGACCCCAGATATGCGGCGCGAGCGATCGCGTGCAACCAGCGCTCGGTCTGTCGCGCCGCTTCGTCCGAGCCATAGCGCAGCCCCAACATCAACAACGCATCAGCCAACCCTGTCACACCCAAACCGATGCGGCGCTTGGCCTGTGCCTCGGCTTTTTGTTCGGGCAGCGGAAAGCGCGACACATCCACGACATTGTCCATCATCCGCACAGCCGTGCTCACCAGATCGTCCAGCGCGTCAACATCCAGCTTGGCCTCTGCCTCAAACGGGTCCGACACCAGCCGCGCCAGATTGATCGACCCCAGCAAACAGGCCCCATAAGGCGGCAAGGGTTGCTCGCCGCAGGGGTTTGTCGCCGCAATTGTTTCGCAATAGTTCAGATTGTTGGCGGTGTTGATGCGATCAATAAAGATCACCCCGGGTTCGGCGTAATCGTAGGTGGCGCGCATGATCCTGTTCCACAGATCGCGCGCTTGAACACTTCGGTAAACTTTGCCGTCAAATTCCAATTTCCACGGACCATCGGCTTTGACCGCAGCCATGAAATCATCGGTGATCAACACCGACAGGTTGAACATGCGCAACCGGGCCGAGTCGGACTTGGCTGCAATAAAGTCTTCAATATCAGGATGATCGCAGCGCATGGTGGCCATCATTGCGCCCCGGCGCGACCCCGCAGACATGATGGTGCGGCACATTGCGTCCCACACATCCATAAATGACAACGGCCCAGAAGCATCCGCCGCCACGCCTTTTACATCCGCGCCTTTGGGGCGGATCGTGCTGAAATCATAGCCGATGCCACCTCCTTGCTGCATGGTCAGCGCCGCCTCTTTCAGCATTTCGAAAATGCCGCCCATACTGTCGGGGATCGTGCCCATCACAAAGCAGTTGAACAACGTCACCGAGCGCGCTGTGCCGGCCCCGGCTGTGATGCGTCCCGCCGGCAGAAATTTGAAATCCTCAAGCGCGTTGTAGAATTTGTTTTCCCAATGGTCAGAGTCGTTTTCGACCTGCGCCAAATCCCGCGCAATGCGCCGCCAGGTGTCCTCGATTGTTCCATCCAACGGCGTGCCATCGGCGGCCTTGAAACGGTACTTCATATCCCAGATCTGTTCGGCGATTGGAGCGGCAAAACGGGTCATAGCGCGATTCCCTGATGTGGCAGGCAACCACAATAGCTTGAAGCTGTCGGGAATTCCACTACCATATGAGCGGTGGTTTGGGGGCGACTCTGTGGATAAATATGTAAACCTGATCAAATTGTCGGTCGGAACAGAAAACATCGAACAACTGGCGGAGTGGCAAACAAATGCGCGCGCCAAAGGGCCGGATGGTCAACCGCGCCATGTCACCCGCATGTGGCCCAAGCGCGAGGCCGAAATTCTGCGTGGTGGCTCGATTTTTTGGGTGATCAAAGGCATGGTGCAATGCCGTCAAACGATCACACGCCTGGACGAGGTCTTTGGGTCGGACGGCATTCGACGCTGTGCGATTGTGCTGGAGCCCGAGTTGATCCGCACCCAATCCAGCCTCAAACGCCCGTTTCAGGGCTGGCGCTATCTGGCCGCTTCGGATGCCCCGCCCGATTTGCCAAAAGGGCGCGCACAGGAAGAACCGATCCCCGTCGAGCTCAACCGTGCGTTGGCCGAAATCGGTGTGCTTTAAGACGCAACCTGCTTTAAAAACGCCTGAAGCGCCGTCTGCTCGGCAAGGGCAACAGGGGCCACCCGGCTTTGCCAAAGTGTGGCCTGCGATTGCAGGATCAAACCATCTTCCAACACTTTCAGATGGTTGGCCTCTAGAGTGGCGCCCGTTGAGGTAATGTCGGCCACCGCTTCGGCCGTTTCGTTTTTCACGGTGCCTTCGGTTGCGCCCTGACTGTCCACAAGCGCATAATCCGCCACACCGCCATCGCGCAAAAACCCACGCACCAGCCGGTGGTATTTGGTGGCGATGCGCATCCGGTGGCCGTGAACCGCACGGAACGCAGCGGCTGCGCCATCCAGATCATCCAGCGTGTCCACATCGACCCAGGCCTGCGGCACCGCCAAAATCAGATCCGCATGGCCAAAGCCCATAGCCGCCACCTGGACCACCTGATCGCGCCAAAGCGGCAGCTTTTCGCGCACCAGATCCGTGCCTGTGACGCCCAGATGCAACCGCCCGGCAGCCATTTCACGCGGAATTTCGCTCGCCGCCAACAACACCAGTGCCACGTTTTCAACGCCCGACACACGCCCGGCATATTCCCGGTCCGACCCGGTGCGCGCAAGCGTGATCCCGCGCGCACGGAACCAATCAAACGTGTCTTCCATCAGCCGCCCCTTGGACGGCACGCCCAGCTTGAGTGTCACGCGCCCGCCTCCAGATCCAGCATCAACCCAGGGCGCAAAACACCACCAACCGCAGGTATTTCGCGGCCCCGTCCCAATTGCCGCGTCAACGCATCATAGCGCCCGCCACTGGCCACCAGCGGCAAATCTGCCCGCTCCGGCACCGACAGGCCAAACACAAACCCATCATAATATTCCATCGAACTGCGCCCATAGCTGGCTTGAAACGCCAAACGGGCCACATCGATGCCGCGCGCGCTCAACGCTGCCATGCGCTGTTTCAAACGCTCCAATGCGGGCGCAATCGCTGGCAAATCCGCGCGCAACCGCTGCAAAGCTTCAAGTGCGTCGGGCATCGCTCCCTCAACCTCTAACAATTGCTCCAGCGCGTTCAGCTCCGCACCGCTCAGCGGGGCCTGCGTGCTATCCAAACGCAGCGCCTCTACCCGCGCAATGATTTCGCCCGCCCCGCGTTTGCCAACCAAAACCCCAAGTTCCGGCGCATCGTCGGTGTTCAGCAAAGCCGTCCGTGTTTTTGACATCGGCTGGCGCCCGGCAAATCGCTCAAGCAGCGCGCGAAACCGTTCAGGGCGCCAAATGTGGCGCATCAAGGCCGCCTTGCGCGCATCGCTCGTATCCAGCCCCTGCACGGCGGCCATCAAAATGCCGATATCGCCAGTCACCGCGCGCAGATCCAGATGCGCCGTCGCCGCCACCATCAGCGCAAACACCTCGGCATCCGCCTCTGCCGGAGCAACCCGGTCAAACACCTCATAGCCAACCTGCACGTATTCGTTGGCACGCTCCGGGTCGTGCTTCTGACGGCGAAACACTTCGCCCGCATAAGTGTAACGCGCCGGGTCCGCCCCATCCGCCATATGCATTTGCACCACAGGAACAGTAAAATCAGGGCGCAACATCTGCTCGCCGCGCAACGCATCTGATGTCACATAGGCGCGCGCGCGAATGTCCTCGCCGTAGAGATCAAGCAAGGTTTCAGCAGGCTGCAAAACCGCCGTTTCAATGGCTTTTGCCCCTGCCCCTTCAAACCGTGCGCGCAGCTGCGCGGCCAGCGCCAGCGTCGCCGCGCGATCGGTCATTTTCGCTGACCTTCCAACATCTTGAGCACTTCAGCCACCAGATCGGTGCGTGGCACTTCGATTTGGCTGGGCCGCTCCTTCCATTCCTCAAGCGAGGCGCTTTCAGCGATTTTCGCGCCCAACACCAGGTCCTTGATTTGCACAACACCCGCCGCCTTTTCGTCACCCCCTTCGATCACAGCGATGGGGCTGTTGCGTTTGTCGGCATATTTCAACTGGTTGCCGAAATTCTTGGGGTTCCCCAGATACACTTCGGCCCGGATATTTTCAGCGCGCAGCTCGCCCACCATGTCCTGATAATCGGCCATCCGGTCCCGATCCATCACGGTCACCACCACAGGGCCAGCATCGTGCACTGCACTTTGGTTTGTTGCCTGTAAAGCGGCCAGCAGACGATCAACACCAATCGAAACACCGGTTGCAGGCACCGCCTGCCCGGTGAACCGCTTGACCAGATCATCGTAGCGCCCCCCGCCTGCCACCGAACCAAACTGACGCACGCGCCCCTTTTCGTCCTTGATCTCAAAGGTCAGTTCCGCCTCGTAAACAGGTCCAGTGTAATAGCCGAGACCTCGCACCACAGACGGATCGATCACGATGCGATCTGGACCGTACCCTTGCGCGGCCAACAGGTCAGCAATCTGCTGCAGTTCGTCGACACCAGCTTGTCCAACTTGCGATCCCTGCACCAGATCGTGCAACCGCGCCACGGTTTCGGCCCCGCTGTCGCGGCGTGCTTCAACAAAACCCATAACCACATCGCAGGCGGCCAGGTCCAAACCAGCGCCTGGCGTGAAGTCACCGGACTCGTCCTTGCGCCCCTCACCCAACAATGCGCGCACACCTACAGGCCCCAACCGGTCCAGTTTGTCGATGGCACGCAACACGATGCCGCGTTCCTTTTCGGTGTCTTGGCCAGCCAGACCAGCAACCTCCAGCACGCCGTTTAGCACTTTGCGGTTGTTGATCCGAACAACATAGTCACCGCGCGCAATGCCTACGGCCTCCAAAGTGTCGCTTAGCATCGCACAGATTTCAGCGTCCGCTGCCATGCTTGCTGACCCAACCGTATCCGCATCACATTGATAAAACTGACGAAACCGCCCAGGTCCCGGCTTTTCATTGCGCCACACCGGTCCCATGGCATAGCGACGATAGGGCTGCGGCAGATCATGGCGGTGCTGGGCATAAACCCGAGCCAAGGGCGCCGTCATATCATAACGCAGCGCCAGCCAATCGCCGTCTTCCTCCTGCCAGGCAAACACCCCTTCATTAGGGCGATCCACATCGGGAAGAAACTTGCCCAAAGCCTCAACTGTTTCCACAGCCGAGGTCTCCAAAGCATCAAAGCCATAGCGGTGGTAAACCTGCCCGATCGTGCGCAACATGGCATCGCGCTGGCTGATGTCACTGCCGAAATAATCGCGGAACCCTTTGGGCGTTTCCGCCTTGGGGCGCGGGGTCTTTTTGATCTTGGCCATATCTGGCCTCCCTTCGGGCAATCAGCTCGCGGCGCGGTCTAGCCCAAGGGGCGCGGCGGGGCAAGGCGGCGGCGCGCCGACCGGAGGGCGGCGCAAAACATCGTGTGGCCCGGAACGGGCCTCCGGTAGGTTGAGTCCCCCGCCCTGACCACGTTAGGTTAGGCTTTGATCGGAGAACACCATGCAACATCTGGAAGAACAAATCGCCCATCTGACCCGCGTGGTGGAGGATCTGAACGACGTGGTAACCCGTCAGGCCCGCGACATCGACACGTTGATGCACCGCGTTGAATTGTTGATCAAGCGCGAAGGCGCGCGCGAGGCACAGGGCACCGGCGGCGTGATCCTGGGCGACGAGCGCCCGCCGCACTATTGATCCAGCAATTGCGACGCGGCCCGGGCCAGTTCCTCGATCGCAGCCCAATCTCCAGCGTTGACCAAATGCGACGGCGCCACCCAGCTGCCGCCTGCGCAAATCACATTGGGCAGCGACAGGTAGTCATGCACATTTTTCGGGCTGACCCCCCCGGTTGGGCAAAACGAAATCTGCGGCAACGGTGCACCAATTGCTTTCAACGCGGCCGCGCCTCCTGACGCTTCGGCGGGAAAAAACTTCATCATATCAAAGCCCTGTTCGTACAAGGCCATGGCTTCACTGGCTGTCGCCGCACCGGGCAACAGCGCCAGCCCTTCCTCGGCGCAGGCCGCCAACAAGGCCGGTGTCGCGCCGGGCGACACACCAAATTGCGCCCCGGCGGCCTTTGCGCCGCGCACATCTTGCGGCGTCACCAATGTGCCAGCCCCAACGATTCCACCTTCAACCTGGGCCATCTCGGCAATCACATCCAATGCGGCAGGAGTGCGCAGCGTGACCTCAAGCGCGGGCAGGCCACCGGCCACCAAAGCCTCGGCCAAGGGCCGTGCATGGTCCACATTATCAACCACCAAAACCGGCACAATCGGGGCCATGGCACAAATCTCACGGGTGCGGGCACTGGCGGTCATGGTCAGCATAGGGGTCTCCAATCGGCTGTCAGGTCAAATCTGTTATCGCTGTCACGGGCGGGCTATCACAGCTGCGCCCAGACGGCCAGCGCCACAACGCACAGCATCGATGCCGCCATGCCAACATTGATCATCCGGTGCGTGCGTGCCGGCAAATCCAAAGCACCCAGCCGGATCCCGAAATAGAGCCACAGGAAATGGATCGGGATCCAGATCGCATTGATGATCACAAATTTCAGCGCAGTTTCCACGGCCAAGCTGGCAGGCCAAAACGAAAACCCAGTGAACAGTGCAGTGTTGACCGCGTAGGCTTTAGGATTGATCGCTTGCAAGGCAACGCCGCCCATGAAACCCGGCGGGCGGCGTGATTCGATGAACGCCAGTTTCGATCCGGCAAATGCAATGCGGAACGCCAGATAGCCCAGATACAAGACCGACGCAGCAAACAGCACACCGCGCACCCGCGCATCGGCCAGCAAGATCGCAGCCAACCCCGACACCACCGCCAGCGCAACCAGATTGGTGCCCAGAAACAACCCCGCCACATAGCGCGTGCCCGCACCTGCCCCAAACGCAGAGCCAACTCCGGCGGTGCTCAGAACGCCCGGGCCCGGTGTGATCAGCAGGAAAAAGACGGCTGCGACGAAGGTCAGCATCAGATGGCACCGCCCAAACCAGCAATCACCCCGCGCAGTTCCGCCAACCCGCGCATGCGTCCAATCAACGGATAACCCGGCAGCGACGTGGTTTTCAGATCGCTCAGAATCGCCTGGCCGTGATCGGGGCGAAACGGGATCACCGCATCGGCCCGCCCAGCGCTGCGCCGCAGCCCTTCTTCGGCCAAAAGCGCGCGCAAAGTGGCAACCATATCGGTGTCACCCTCCAGATGGGCGGCTTCAAAAAAGCTGCATTGCCCCTGTGCGGTGGCGCCGCGCCGTGTGGTGTTGCGCAAATGGGCAAAGTGGATGTGCCCACCCAATGTCTTGATGAAATCAACCGGATCAAAGCCCGCATCCACGCCCAGCGAGCCAGTGCAAAAGGTGATCCCATTGGCCGGCGCATCAACGGCGCTGACCAAAAGCGCGTAATCCTCAATTGAGGACAGGATGCGCGGCAAGCCCAGCAATCCAAAGGGCGGATCATCAGGATGCGCGCACATTCGCATATCCAGAGCTTGCGCCGTGGGGATCACTTCGGCGAGGAAATCAAACATGTGACGGCGCAATCGGTCGGCATCGATCCGGTCATAGAGCGCAAGCAATTCGCGCACCTGATCCAGCGTCCAACTGTCATTCGCACCGGGCAAACCGCTGACAATCGTGCGCGCCAGATCCGTGCGCGCGCCCTCGGGCAGTCCCGCAAAGTAAGCGCCGGCGGCCTCGACCACTTCGGGGGGGAAGTCATCTTGCGCGCCGTCTCGGGCCAGAATGTGCAGATCAAAGGCTGCGAAGGCCACCAGATCAAACGCCATCGCGTGCCCACCATGGGGCATCGGCGCGCGCAGATCCGTCCGTGTCCAGTCCAAGACCGGCATGAAATTATAGCAAACCGTACCAATTCCGGCCTCGCTCAGATTGGCCAGGGACAACCGATAGGCATCCAGATGCGCGCGCCAATCGCCGCTTTGGGTTTTTATCGCCTCAGAGACAGGCAGGCTTTCAACCACAGCCCAATTCAACCCATGCTCGGCCAAAATGTCCTGTTGCACGCGGATGTCTTCCAGCGGCCAGACCTGCCCGGGACGGATGTGATAAAGCGCGCTGACAACGCCCTGCACGCCTGCCTGCACCATGTCTGCGGGGTCAACCGGATCGTCGGGACCAAACCATCGCCAGGTCTGCAACATTGCCTATGTCTCCTGTAAATCAGGCAGCCAGCCTGCGTAAATCGGATCATTTTGCGCCAACGGCAGCGCCACGGTCGCGCCACGCCGGTCCGCTGCATAAAGCGCGCTGACCAGTTCGCTCGAGGCGCGCCCATCCGCCAACGTGACCGCGCCCGGCACACCGCGCAAGGCATTTGCAACAGCCGTCAAAAAGCCTGCAAACCCCGCCGGTGTTGGCGCGACATCGTCCAGAACCGCGTCAATATCGCCTTGTTCGGCGGGGGCGCGGGCTGTGAACGTCCAACCAGATGCCATCGGCGCGTAGGGCGCAGTGCCGCTTTGCGCGGTCAATTTCTCAAACATCAGCGTCAATTGCGATGTGTCTTGTGCTGCGCCAAGCGAGACCGAACTGGTGACCAAAGCGCCGTTTTCATGCTGAAAGATCAACGCGGCGCTGTCTTCGGTTTCAATCGGGTTCACCCGCGTGGCCAAGGCCGCCTGCACCTGTGCGACCGGGCCAAACAGATGGCAGATCAGATCATGGCTGTGGATCGCGTGGCCCAAAATGGCGCCGCCACCCTCGCCCGCCCAGGTGCCGCGCCAAGGCACGCCGTAGTAATCGGCACCTCGGTTCCAATGGGTTTGCAATGCCCCGCCCAACGGCGCACCGGCCACCCCCGCCTGGATCAGCGCCTGCAATTGCGCCGTCGCGGAGCCAAAACGGTATTGAAACACCGGAAAGACTTGCCGGTCGGCATGGCGCGCCGCCGCTTCCAAGCGGTCGCAATCGGTCAAAGACCCGGCAATTGGCTTTTCACAGATCACATGTTTGCCCGCCGCCAAAGCTTGCAAAGCAACGGGCACATGCAGATGCGGCGGCAGGCAAATGTCAATCACGTCCACATCTGCACCAAGGGCGGTTTCGATATCTGCGCAGATAACCCCGTCGAATATGGCCCCCGCACGCGCTTGGTCGCGATCACACAGCAGACGCACGTCAAACAGGTCCGCACACGCACGATAGCCGGCCAGATGTTCGGCCCCGATCCCCGCGCCCAATATGGCAACCTTGATCATGTGCGCTCGGCCATGGCTTGGGCGTTAAGAGCCAATTCCATCACAGTAAACGCATGATCCTGGCCCATCGCTGTGGCCTCGCGGGTGCGAATGTCGTGGGCAAGTGCTGCGAAATAGGGATAGCCCGCGCCCGTGGCGTCGATGTGTTCGCAGCGGGTGCCATTGACCAAAAACAGATGATTTGCGCCGCTGCGCCCGCCCACATCGGTGTATTTGCGCAACTCAAGCGTGCCTTCGGTGCCGGTCAGAAACAGCCGCCCGTCGCCCCATGTGGGCAGCGCGTCGGGGGTGAACCAATCAACCTTGATATAGCCCTGCGACCGCCCGCTCTGCAGCGCGATCTGGCCGAAATCCTGGAGCCCCGGATCACCGGGATGGGCCTGATTGATCGCCGTGGCCAGGGTAATCTCGGCGCTGCTCGCCCCCGTAAAATGCAAGAACTGATCGATCTGATGCGAGGCGATATCAACCAGAATACCACCGTATCTTTCGCGCTGAAAAAACCAATCCGGGCGCGTCGCCCGGTTCAACCGGTGCGGGCCGATGCCTAGGGTCTGGATCACCTCGCCGATGGCCCCGGCCTGCACCAGTTCGCTGGCGCGGGTCACCGCCTCGACCTCGAAACGTTCCGAGAAATCAATCGACCAGATCCGCCCGGTTTGCGCCACGCAGGCGCGCAGGTTGGCCAGTTGTTCCAAAGTTGTGCACCCGGGCTTGTCGGTCATCACATCCTTGCCATGGCGCATCGCCGCAATGGCCAGATCGGCGCGGTCGGCAGGAATGGCGGCAATCAGGATCAGATCAAGGCTGTCATCCTCGAGCACCGCGCGCTGATCGGCGTGACGCGGCGCATCGGGGTAGCGTTTGACAAAGCCGTCCAGCGTTTCAGGCGTGCCCTCGGACCACCAACTGACCAGCTCGGCGCCTACCGCCTGCATGCGTTCGATCTGGGTAAAGATGTGGCGATGGTCAATGCCCAGCACGCCCATCCGAAGCGGTTCAGTCATCATAAGGGTCCTGTTTGACTTGGGTTTTTGCGCCTGTGCGCGATGACGTCTGGATCGCATCAATCAACGCGTGAACGCCAAGCGCGTCGCGCCCGGTGATGGCAGGTGCGCGCCTGTCCCGCAAAGCTTGGGCAAAATCAGCGATCACATCGCGGTGCCAATCGGCGGTAAAGGCCATCGGATCCGCGCCGCCGCCTGTGGCGGCCGCCGCACCGATCTGTTCAACCCGCCCGTCTTGGTGATAGATCGTCAGTTCTGCGGCGTTCAACACCGCGCTGGCGTTTTGCGCATTGATCACAATCTGTTCGCCCCGCCCCGGAAAACTGGCGGTGCTGGCCATCATCGAACCCACCGCGCCTGAACGAAACACCATCCCCGCCGAGGCGAAATCTTCGGCCTCGATGTCGTGCAAGGACGTCGATGCGCACAGTGCCTGCACCGCCGCGACCGGCCCACACAAATGCAACATCAGATCCAGCGTGTGGATCGCTTGCGTGATCAAAACACCGCCGCCATCGCGCGCATAGGTGCCGCGCCCGGGGCTGGCATAATAACCTGCATCGCGCCACCACGGCACCGACACCTCAACCGACGCGATCGGCCCCAAATCGAGCGCGGCCAACTGGCGCGCCGCCGGGCGCATGCGGTGCTGGAACACCACACCCAACGGCACATTTTGGGCCTCGCACATCTCAACCAAAGCGCGCGCGGTAGGCAAATCCCGCTCGATCGGTTTTTCCATCAGGATCGGCTTGCCCGCGTCAGCCAACAGTTTGACCGCTTCCAGCCGCG
>JBGCDD010000094.1:0-6954 GCA_045105075.1 Sedimentitalea sp.
CTGCCGGGCAGTGGTTCGAGCGCTTGAGCAATTTGAGGGCTCCGCGCACGACGCGCTTGCCCAACGTGACGACCAAGAATATGAAACTCAAACCCGCAAACTCTCGTTATGAATGAGGGAGCCTCGGGGGGCAGGTCAGCCAAAGTGTAGGTTTTCATATCAGAATGTATCCTGTCATTTGAAGCGAGGCGCGACCTTCAGGTGAAAGCAGTATGACGTACAACTTGAGATCAAAAATATCAATTTAGCAGTACGATTTCGGCGAGCAATCCTGATTTGTCCTTGGCGTTAGGGCTACTTTACCCAATGCAAGACACCAGCATTGAAAGAGACTGTAGCATGACGCCAGACTTAGTTGGGCTTTGTTTGATCAATATCGAAGTATATCGTCTTGCAGAATTAGATCACGTAGAAACAAAGCAAATTGCTTTGGCCAGCGGCTCGATCATTTACAATGATGGATATGTCGTGTGACGAGAGGGAATGATCCATCAACCGCGCCGTGCTATCCCAAAAACCTCAATACAGCCATAGATAGAAATCAGTGCGACCGATTTATGCAACGATGCTCACGGTTTCATGGCGTTCTATGAGAAGAAAAAATCCGCGGCCTCAAGAGTTAAACCTGCCAAGTCGGCCAGCACAATAGTGCCGTTGTCATGGGCGATGCGCAGTGCGGCGCCGTAGTGTTGTATGGTCAGGCTTGCAAATCCTCCGGCGTGTCCGGAAATCTCGATGGTGTCAAATCCCGCTTGAAAATCGGCGATTCGATCCGCGCCACTGTTTTCACCAAAGACAAAGACGTCCGTGCCTGCGCCGCCATTCAGATGGTCGTCGCCCGTCCCTCCGTTCAATCTGTCAGCGCCCTGCCCGCCGCGCAGTTTATCCGAACCAGCGTCTCCGCGCAGATCATTGCCGCCTGCATTGCCACCCAACCTGTCGTTGTCTTCTCCACCGCTCAAGCGATCCGAATGGCGCCCGCCCAACAACAAATCGTCGCCGTAACCTCCCAAAACGGAACCTGTGACAATGCCTGCACTGCCCGCTCGGTAGACATCGGTGCCGAAAGACAGATCGACATCGCCTTTAATGCGCCCATCATTCAAGACGCGATCACTGTAGGCGCCTGTATTGACATCACCGATAACACGGCCCGTGTTTTGCAAATCAATTCGGGCAGAGATTGATTGCAGAGCCGCGTTACCGCCGACAATTAGATCTACATTAATGATACGCACCAATTCCGAATCAAAACCATCTGTTCTGATCCCGAATTCGGTTCCCAAAATCCGACCACTGTTTTCGATATGCGTCGACGCATCTGTCAAGCGGACACCCGTTCCGCCTTCGATAAGTCCAGAAATGCTGATCTCGTTATCGGAGCCAGCAAAAAACATGATTGCGGAATACTGTGATTTTGCGATCAAGACGCCTTCATTTGTGATGGAATTGTGTGCGCCACCACTGAAAGCAATGGCATGATTATCGCCTTCGATATATCCTGTATTCTGAATGTCCGTTCGAAGGTTGCTAAATGCGGCAATTGCACTTTTTTCAGAAGATATAAAACCAGAGTTTTCGATCAAACTGTCGGAATTGCTTTCCAACGCTATCCCGTAAAGTTCTCCGACCATCTGCCCAGTGTTGGTTATGGTCGCAAATTCACTGAAGAAAGACCAAATCGCCGCATAACCATCATAGAGCAACCCGTCATTGCTGATTGTATTGAATCTGCCTTGACCTACGCCCACGGCAACGCCCCCTGGCCCTGGTTCAGCGCTTTCCGTGGTAAAAACAGAGCCGCTTTCATTGATTATGACAGTATTGTTGCCAACACGATTGTCATTGGCCAGCGTCTGGGTTCCAGACAGATAAACGACGCGTTTGTCGCCAGACACAGTGCCATCCACGATCAGCGTTACATGATTGTCGTCGCTTGTCGCTCTGGTCATCACGTCCAAAACACCTGGTGTGCCTGTCACATCGACGCCCTCAGCGATGAGGACCGTTTCGAACTTTTCAAAGGTGAGCTGACCTGTGAAAGAGGTCGAGATTACACGCTGAGCCATAAGTTACCCCGAAATTATTCCCTCCCCTAAAATATCAGCAAAAATGGGCGATTTTTGGTCCGATTGACATAAAACTGGCTTCATCCATTGACCAATCTTTTGGCAAAGCAGAGAGCAAACAAGATGCTCTGATGAGGGCCATTTTTGATTCCACCGACGTTTCTGACCTATAGTGCGTCCTTTTCCATTCGGAGCAGATGTGTGCACTGACGACGCTTTTGTAACAACTTGCACTTCAGAGACGTCCATTCGATCAACCGGGCTTTTTAGCGTCAGTCGGTTCATTCGCTTTGCGAGCGTTTTTGAAAAGGAACTCTGACAACACGTCGAACGCTTCGATCTTTTCTGCATCGGTCAGGTTGGTTGGCACAAACGTCTCGTTGTCTGCGATGCTTTCCAACACTTCGAACCTGCGCTCGGGAGAGAACTTCCCGTAGTGTGTCTGAGTGATGCGCTGGTTTTCGCGGCTTGCCGTCTTAAAAGCCTGGGTCACCGCATGGATCGAGCGCATGACCGGTACCGGCCCCCTGTGAGCTTGTGTGGGGTGTCCAGAACAGCTTGGGTCGGGAACAACGCGTCTTCACCACCCAGACCAAACGCCCTCATTTTCGTCAGCCATTCCACAAACGTTTGCGCAAAGAAATCAGGAATCGGAAACCATAAAATCCGATCATTTTTACCGTTCTTGGCCCGCACGACACTGGCGTCTTGCAGGATCTGGCGTTTGCTTATGTCGACGTGTTTCACCCGCAGCGAAACAAGCGTGTCGGCGCGCAGACCTCCCAAAAACGCCAACGCAAAGAGGGCACGGTCACGCTGGTCTTTGAGCGTTCTGGACGGCATCGCAATCAGCATCTGCTCGGCCTCGGCAATGGACGGATAGGCCTTGTCCTGGGTTGGCAAAGCCTTCGCCAGGATCGCCTTGGGCAGCTTGAAATACTCTGGCAGATCCTTGGGCAACCGCCTGAACCCATCCTGCTTCAGCAACCAGTTAAAGAAGGATGTCAGATGCGAGGCGATGTGCGCGACCGAGGACCTCGCCAGCCGATCGGGCGCGTCGGCTTGGGTGCGCCGTTTCAGGTCATCCCGGACCTTGCAGACATGTTTGATCGTAACCCTGGCGAAGTCTTTTCCGTCGGTCACGGTCTCAAAATAGCGGATGGCCGCCAGATGCCTGTCGACAGTTTTGGGATCATACTGACCCGCGTAGCTCTGCCATTTATGCAGCGTGCGGTCGTTCGCAAACCACAGATTTTGGGTATTCTTTTGCGCGCTGATCCCAATACCACCCGGAACTTGGGTGTTTCATTCGCCTCGTAGCTTGCCATTGAAGCTTTCGATGAAGCCATTCTGCTGGGGCTTTCCGGGCGCAATGTAATGCCAATCGATATCCGTTCCCTGACCCTACTTGAGAATAGCCATGCTGATGAGCTCGGTGCCCCCTCTCGGCAGATTTGGCTTTACCAAATCGCCTGCCGGGCAACGGCTATCCGAAACGATTGTCTTCGGCATGCCCCGTTCAGCGATCACCTTATCCAGTTCCCGCGCAACGCGATGACCAGACAGCAAGGTCTCTGCCACCAGCACCAAGTTCTCACGGCTGAAGTCATCAACGACTGCAAAATTGCGAAAACGTCGCCCATCCGTCAGCGTATCAGATACGAAATCCAAGGGTCGGAACATCAGGCACGACCATCGGCTTGCGCCTCCCTAAAGCGCGCTTCCGCCCACCTCTACGACGCACCTGCAGCTTCTCCTCGCGATAAATGCGCCTCACTTTCTTGTGGTTCACCTCAAAGCCTTCCTGCGCAATCATCGCGTGGATGCGGCGACACCCAAACCGACGCTTTTCCCTGGATACTCGCTTGATCGCATCGCGCAGTTCGGCACCATCACCACGGCGCGACAGATACCGCACCGATGACCGGTCGATCTGAAACACTTCACACGCCCGCCCACTCTCGGCAGTTTTGCTGCACAAATCGCCTGCCGGAGCGGTGTCATCGCTCACACCATGCACCTCGCACAAGTGGACCACAGCTTTCCCCTCTCATCGATACTGCGTATCGACTGTCGGGCAAGGAACGGGCGTCACCATTTTTGAATTGATGTCTCGCAGCATGGCGCGCGCCTATTGTCCTCGAGCGCTCACCATCGCTTCGTATCAGACGGCTCCCCTCTCACACATGTAAGCATGTGTTGCCGGGCAATGCATACCACCATACTTTGAGCCGCATTTGCAAAACGTTGCCGAGCTGATCCCATGCCGCCGACATACATCTGCAGTCTTCTCGCCGTTACTCGCTACAATTGATCCACTGGATCAATTGCTTAACGCTCAAACCCTGTTCCTTGATCATCGCCCCTCTTGGGATCATGCGTCGCATGACCCTGCCGGGCAGTGAATGATCTGTTTATCCGTGAATCGTGCCTTCCTTTGTCCGTCCTTTTGTTGGGCGGACTCCACACAAATCTGGAGAAGCTTCAGGCGCCCAGGTCAAGGGCTGGAAACGACAGACAGGTGAGAACAGTTGTTCGTCGAGCTTACGTCTCAAAGAGAAGCTTCGTAGATCTGGCGCGCATCCTGTTTCGTAACTTCGCGAGGGTTGTTCACCAACAGGCGGGTCTGGTTCATCGCGTCCGTTGCCAGACGGTCAAGATCCGCGTCTTTGATCCCGACGTGGCGCAGACCACTTTCCAGCCCCAGGTCGATGTTGAGCTGAACGAGGCGGGCAACGAAGTCATCGCAAATCGTGGCCGCGGACCGGTTCGTGTCAATGTCAGGGAAAACATGCGGGGCGAGGTCGGCATAGGCCTGAGCACAGCTTGGTGCGTTAAACCGCATGACCTCGGCCAAAACCAAAGCGTTCGACAATCCGTGCGGCACATGGAACAGACTGCCGATGGGATAGGCCAAAGCGTGGACGGCGGCGACGGGCGCATTGGCAAAGGCCTGTCCTGCCAACATGGAGCCAAGCAACATATTCCCCCGCGCCTCTATATTGCTGCCATTGCTGACGGCTTCGCGGATGTTTGCCCCCAACAGGTCAAGCGCCTGAACCGCGAGAATTTTCGAGATCGGATTGTTGTTCGCATTTGTCGATGTATACGCCTCGATCGCGTGGACCATCGCGTCAACGCCCGTGGCGGCCGTGATCGCAGGAGGCAATCCGAGGGTCAGTTCGGCGTCCAGCAGCGCCACATCCGGCAGGATGATCGGCGACACGATGCCCTTCTTCTCTTCCGCGCCTGTGGTCAGGATCGAGACGGCTGTGACCTCTGATCCGGTTCCGGCTGTTGTGGGCACCAGCACCAAGGGCAGGCGTGACCCTGTCGCTTGATTGACGCCGTAAGCCTGTTCGATCGATTGATCCGAATGGGCCAGCAGGGCAATCACCTTGGCCACGTCCATCGAGCTGCCTCCCCCAAAGCCCACAACGCAGGCGATGTTTTTGGCCTTGGCGATTTCGACTGCGGCCAGAACGGTTGTGGCTTTGGGGTCGGGTTCGACTGCGTCAAAGACGGTTACGTCGAAACCGGTGTCCTTGATGCTTTGTAATGCGCCGTCACACAGGCCCAGCTTGACGATACCGGGGTCGGTGACAAACAGCACCTTTGTGGCCGTTTCGGCAAAAGGCAAACCTTTCAACAACCTGCCGAGATGCGCTGCACCGCCTGCGGTTTGCCGGATCGATGGGGTCGTGTTGAATGTGAAATCTGGCATGTCTGCTCCCTTTAATTGGTGATCAAATGCGTTATCGTTGGCCAACACGCATATCTTTGAAAAGATTATTAAATTCGCGCGGCTGCGAACGCCAGTATTGCTTTGGCGCCGCGACCTGCGCCCCAAGGGCGGCGGCAGCATGCCAGGGCCAGCGCGGATCATAAAGCATAGCGCGGGCCAGTGCGATCATGTCTGCATCGCCGTTTTGCAAAATCTCCTCGGCCTGTTTGGGCTCGGTGATCAGCCCCACGGCCATTGTTGGCAGGCCAGTTTCGGCCTTGATCCTGGCGGCAAACGGCACCTGAAAACCGGGCCCAACGGGGATTTTCTGCAAGGGCGAAACACCGCCTGTCGAGACATGGATCGCCGCACATCCGCGCGATTTGAGCGCGTGCACCAGCGTCAGCGTGCTGTCCAGATCCCAACCTTCGGGCACCCAATCCGTGGCCGAGACGCGCACCCAGACGGGTAGGTCCGCAGGCACGGCGGCTTTGACCGCGTCGAACACCTCAAGCGGGAAGCGCATCCGTGCCTTAATATCGCCGCCGTAAGCATCGTTGCGCTGATTGGACAAAGGCGACAGGAACTGGTGCAGCAGATAGCCATGCGCCATGTGTAATTCGATGCCCTGAAACCCAAGGCGCACCGCGCGCAGGGCCGTTTGCACAAAGGCGTCTTTGACCCGCGCCAATCCCGCCGCGTCCAGCGCCATCGGCGCATCTTCGCTCGGCGCATGGGGCAGGGCAGAGGGCGCTTCTGCCTTCCAGCCGCGCGCCGCGTCCGGCAGGATTTGACCGCCACCATCCCACGGCGCCTCACTAGAGGCTTTTCGCCCGGCATGTGCGATCTGGATGGTCAGTGGCATGTCGGACTGGCGGCGAATGGAGGCGATCACGCGGGCCAGCGCCGCTTCGTTTTCGTCACTATAAAGCCCCAGATCACCCGGCGTGATGCGCCCCTCGGGCGATACCGCCGTAGCCTCGATGATCATCATACCGGCACCCGACATGGCCAGATGACCAAGATGCATCAGATGCCAGTCCTGCGCAGAGCCGTCGATGGCCGAATACTGGCACATCGGCGCGATAACAATGCGGTTTGACAGGGCCAATTGGCCGATGTTCAGCGGTTCAAAAAGAAGGCTCATGTACAAGTCTCCGC
>JBGCDD010000095.1:0-6733 GCA_045105075.1 Sedimentitalea sp.
GGTGCAACGCCCGGGTCCGGGGCGGATTGAGGCAGCGGCAAAAGCGAACTAAAGAATGTCCGCAAAACCCGAAACCTCCAGAGATAAATGATACTTGTCAAAGCATTGAGGGATGGCAGGCGTCTCAGCATGGACGAGATGATTTTAGGCTGATTTCCGGTATGTACCCGCTGTGTCTGGCGCGAATTCCTGTCTGACGATTGGTTTGTTTGCGGGCAGATACCTGATCTGAACCCTCGTTGACGGCTTGCGTCAGTGTGCCTGCTTCTGATTGTGAGAAACGCCACCTCGTTTGGCTGGCGCACCGCACAAACCCGGATGATCGCCGCCGTGTTTTGCGGCAAGTCCGGCAGGGTCTATCGCGACCAGAAAAGCGTTGAACAACGGCGACTTTCGGCCACCATGCGTGTTCAAATCATCAAGGATCTGGGTTTGCGACAGGGTTGGCCAAAAGCAGTTCAACTTTTGCGAAAGGTTTCGCGGTGCCAAACATAAAGCCCGGCCCCTGCAATCACAACGGCTCCAAAAATGGTCCAACGGTCAGGGACTTCTGCGAAAAGGGTCAAACCCCAGAAGGTGGAAAACACAACGCCCATATAGGAATAGGGAGCAAGCATCGCCGCCTCGCCGCTGCTGAACGCGCGGATCAGCAACATTTGTCCGGTGGTGCCAAAGAGCGCAACCAAAACGATCAAGCCCCAAGCCAACATGTCGGGCTGCACCCAAAAAACGGGCACCACGATGCTGAGAAGGACGGTGCCGACCAAACCGGTGTAAAACAGCGATGTCCAAACGTCTTCATCCGGGCCGACGCGGCGGGTCAAAAGAGCATAGGCTGAATAGCAAAGAGCGGAGGCCAGCGGGTAAAACGCGGCCACAGAGAACACATCGCTGCCGGGGCGGATCACGATCAGCGCGCCCACCATCGCAATTGCAATGCCCGTGATGCGGCGCACGCCCAATGCTTCGCCCAAAAACAACGCCGCACCCAATGTGATCAAAACCGGATTCACGGCCATCAAGGCGGCGGCATCGCTGAGCGGTACAAGGCTGAGGCCCGTGAAGAAAAAACCTGTGGCACTCATCAACAGAACCGAGCGCAAAAATTGCAGCTTGGGGTATTTGGTGCGCACCACTTGTTTCAGTCGCGGCGCAACAAGCAGGAAAACGAACAGCATTTGCCCCGCATAACGTGCCCAAAGGGTTGGAACGACACCGATACGCGGTGCCAGCGCTTTTACCGTCGCGTCCATCAGGGAAAAGCACAAAACAGCGCCGATCATCATCAAAATGGCCTTGGTGCGCACAGAGCTTTTGGAAAGCTGGGCGTTCAAGGCCGCAAACACAAACTGAAAAAGGGAAAATTCATTGATCGGTTGATAAGCCCGAAACCAATGGGTGTCCATCGCAGCCCTGGATCAGGCACGTCAAAGGCGACCTGACCTTTGGTGGTAAACTATGCACGGTTCCACGCGGGGGGGAAACCAGAACACATCTGTCGCGAGCCAGTCGAGCAATTCGTGCTTTTGGGATGAAAATGCGGCGGGGTTTGTCAGTGGGGTAATCACTTGAATATAGGCGTATCTTTGGTTCGCAGTGTTTTTGTCAAATGCGCCGCAAGATGGCGCATTCGGATCGCTCGCCTGGCCTTGTACAAGCGATTAGAGGCAAACCGAAAACCGTCACTCGCACCCAAGGGTCAATTGAAACAACCAACCCCAAAGAGCGACGCAGACGTCAGTTTTCCTCTTCTTCTTCGGGCATGATCAGTTCGATCTGTTCTTGTTGCTGCAAGGTGCGGATCGTGTTGACGATTTCTGTCATCGCGGCCTCGCCGTCCTTTGCCTTAACCTCTCCCAGCTCTGCGATTTCTTCGCGCAGGCTTTCAGACATGCGGTTCGAGATATTGGACAAAATGAACTCGGCCACAGGTGCATTTTCAATGTTTGTGGCTCCGGCCAACGCGGTCAGCAACACAGTGGCATCCGCAGCACGCACCACGTTGGGCACATCGCGCGGCGCAACGCGCTGGGGAATATGAACAAAGGTAAACATGGACTTGCGCACGAGCCCGGCGAATTCGGCATCCGCCTCTTCAAGACCCAGCAAGACGTCTTCGCGGGTTTTGGCCGGTGACTGGTTCAGGATCGCCCCGACACGTTCGTCAGGTCCATCCGCAAACACTGCGGCAACCTTGTGATCAAGTTGACTTGCCAAAGAAATCCCAATAAGATCAATTGCTTCCGGGGTGATCGATACGGTTTGGGAAATCGCATATGTGATCTGGCGCGCAAGCGGCCCAGGCAGCAACCCGAGCAAAGCCGCTGCTTTGCCTGTGTCGAGTTTTGACAGCAATACAGCGGCCACTTCAATGCTTTCCGATTGCGCGGTTGCCGCCAGCTCTTCGACGGGCACACCACGCAAACGATCCCAGGGATTGCCATCTTGGCGCACGCCCGCCTCGCGACGCAAACGAGCAGTGGTTTGGGCGCTGATCTTGCCATCCATTGCAGAAATTGCCTTGGCAAGACCTTTTGGAAAGGTCAGCCCAACCCCTTCCAAAATATCGGAAAATTCGCCGATTACGGAATCCACTGTGTCCCGGTCGACAAGCCCCATTGTGCCCATTTGTTGGGTCAGACGGGCCTGCAGCTCGTCTGGCAATTGCTCAAGCGGCAGGTCTTCGCCCTGCGTGAGCAACATACGCACCACAATTGCTGCCTTGGCCACCTTGTCGAGTGGTTTGGGCGCCCCGGTATCAAGCGGGTCGCCGGGAAGCCCGCCAGCCATTGGAAGCCCTGTGGTCAATTCGTTTCGCATGATATTGCCCTTGCCAGCCACCCCGATTTGGGCGTTGCAAGAACATTACAGGAACATCAGTTAAGATTTGCTGAAAATCAATACTGGTAAGTCGATCCGGTCAGCAATGCTTGGCGCAAGGAGGTCTCGGGCCAGCTGCCCTCGCCGCCACGCGCCTTGATTTCACGCCATTGTTCCATGGCTGCGCTGCGGTTGCCTTGTTCGACAAAACCCTGCGCCATATAGGATCGCGCCAGCAAGTTGTCGGGGTTCTGGGCGATGGCTTGCTGATAGAACGCCTGTGCCAGATCAGCCTGACCCATTTTGCGGTGTGTGAAGCCCCAATAGGTTAAAACCCGATCATCACGTTGATCTGGCATCGCGCTGAGCACGCCCTGCGCGTCATCATAACGACCGGCATAGGCCAATTCGCGTGCGGCCTGATACAATGTGTCGGTTTCCAGCGATGAGCCTTTGGGATTGACGCATTTTTTGCGAGACGCGTCATAAACCTTGATGCCTTTACAGGATTTGGTGGTTTTTGTCGTCTTTGGCGGAGCCATGGTATCGGAGCCGGCGGCGAAGGCATAGCCAGGCATCATCAGGGACAGAACGAGAAGGGCGCGCATTGGCTTACTCCGTAACAAAAGGAAAATTCGTGGTTAGTCTAACATAAACCAAAAACAGACGGCCTCACAATCGGCCGTCTGCTGAACACTAAGTGGTGACACAAAGTCAGCCAGTGATTTGTTTTACGCATGAGCTGCTGGTTGTGTCCCAGACGCTGCCCGCGGCGCAGCTTTGAGCCTGATGGCTGCGCTCAGAACAGCCCATGGCAAAGCTGACGGCGGGAATAACTGTCAGGGCTAACGCGGCCAAAACGGTTTTGATGGTCATGATCGTCCTCCTGTTGTTGGGATGGATACATCCCTATCGTGAAGGTAGCGCGCCAAAACGACAGCGCAAACTGTTTTCTGCCCGCGAACGTGTCCGCGGTGATCAACCGCTGCCAAATTGAGCGTGCCCAAGCGGGCCCGCACGCTTTTGCCCTTCGGGCAGGGCACTATTTGGCAGGGGTTGGGATCAGGCAGGATCAGTCGCCAAAGACCCGGGCAAAGATCGTATCCACGTGTTTTGTGTGATAGGCGAGGTCGAATTTCTCTTCGATCTCAGCCGCGGATAAGGCAGCCAGCACATCAGCGTCGCCCAGAAGTTCAGTTTTGAAATCCTTGCCCTGTTCCCAGACTTTCATCGCGTTGCGTTGCACCAGTTTGTAGCTGTCTTCGCGGCTGACCCCGGCCTGGGTGAGGGCGAGCAGAACCCGTTGGCTCATCACAAGACCTCGGAATTTGTTCATATTGGCCAGCATGTTATCAGGATAGATCACCAGTTTGTCGATCACGCCCGTCAGCCGGGACAGCGCAAAATCTAGGGTGACGGTGGTGTCTGGGCCGATGTTGCGCTCGACCGAGGAATGCGAGATATCGCGCTCGTGCCAGAGCGCGACATTCTCCATTGCGGGCACAACGGCCATACGCACCAGCCGCGCCAGTCCGGTCAGGTTTTCGGTCAGAACCGGATTGCGTTTGTGCGGCATAGCGCTTGAACCTTTTTGCCCGGCGCTGAAAAACTCTTCGGCTTCAAGGACTTCGGTGCGCTGCATGTGGCGGATTTCGGTGGCGATGTTTTCGATGCTGGATCCAACCACGCCCAGAGTGGCGAAAAACGCAGCGTGCCGGTCGCGAGGGATAACTTGGGTGCTGATCGGTTCGGGCGCCAGGCCCAACTTGGCGCAGACGTGGTCTTCGACAGCCGGGTCAATGTTGGCGAACGTGCCCACGGCACCGGAAATGGCACCGGTTGCGATTTCCTGGCGCGCGGTGCGCAAGCGGCTGAGATTGCGGTCCATTTCGGCGTAAAACCGCGCAAAAGTCAGACCCATCGTGGTGGGCTCGGCGTGGATGCCATGGCTGCGCCCGATCCGCACGGTCATTTTATGTTCCATCGCGCGGCGTTTCAGAGCGGCCAGCAAGGCCTCGACATCGTCAATTAGAATGTCGGCGGCGCGCACCAGTTGCACGTTGAACGTTGTGTCGAGCACGTCGGAGCTGGTCATGCCCTGATGCACAAAACGCGCCTGATCGGCGCCGACAATTTCCGACAAATGGGTCAGAAAGGCGATGACATCGTGTTTCGTCACCGCTTCGATTTCGTCAATCCGGGCCACGTCAAACTCGACATCCTTGGCTTTCCACACAGCATCTGCGTTTTCGCGCGGGATCACCCCTAGATCTGCCATCGCATCACAGGCATGGGCTTCAATCTCGTACCAGATGCGGAACTTTGTTTCAGGGCTCCAGATCGCAACCATATCGGGGCGGGAATAGCGAAGGATCATGGGCAGCAGCACCTTTTTGTGATTGGGAACACGGTCACGCGCGTCTTAAACAGGTGCGACACCAACAACAAGGCGGGGAGGCCGCAGATGCGGATCATGACGGGGGTTTTGTCGCTTTTGCCGGGGGTGGTCTGTGCGCAGGACTGGCAGGCGCTAAGCGGGGACGAGGTGCGCGCGGCTTTGGAGGGGCGCACGCTGACCTATACCAGCGGGGCGGTGCAGGATTTTCGCGCCTCGGGCAAGACGCTTTACAATGCGGGGCAGGACAGCTGGGGCAATTGGCGGGTGCAGGGCGCGCAGTATTGCAGTCAGTGGTCGCCAAGCGATCTTTGGGCCTGTTACGATATGGCCAAGCGCAAAGAAACGCTGCGGTTTATTGGCGAGGCGGGCGATGTGACCGATGGTGTTTATTCGGACTAGGACGTTGTTTTGGCTTACATAAACCTGGATCTTACGCGGGCAGTGGGGCGTGTTTTTTGGATCATGCAGGCACAGCGTCGGTGAGTGGCAACAACTCGGTTTCAACCTTTGCGCCATGTTCAAGCGAGCGGTGGACAGGGCATTTGTCGGCGATTTCAAGCAGGCGGGCGCGTTGGTCATTATCAAGTTTGCCGTCAAGCCGGATGCGGCGGCGAAACAGGTCGATGCGATTGGCGTTGCCGGGTTCGGCGTCTTGGGCGTGAACCTTGTTGTGGCTGACATCCACACTGACGTGAACCAGTGGCCAGCCTTTGCGGCGGGCATACATGCGGATCGTCATCGACGTGCAGGCGCCAAGGCCAGCGGCGACCAGCCCGTAGGGTGTCAGCCCGCGGTTGGTTCCTCCGTAAGCCTTTGGTTCGTCAGCTAAAATGTGGTGATCGGGACCGGATTGAATGTCTTGCAAAAAGCCGTCTGGCGTGACCTCTGACACCCGTACGATGCCTTCTGGCGCGCCGGGGGGCGGGGCTGGCGGGGCCAGATCGATGTAGCGCGCAACCCATGCGGCGATCACGTCTGCGGTGTAATCGGCATCTGAGGCGGCGCTGATCAGGTGGTCCGCATTGTCGAGGGTGACAAAGCTTTTGGGGTGTTTGGCCGCGGTGAAAATCTGACTGGCGTTGTCGATGCTGACGGTTTCATCGCGCGGGGCGTGCAGCACCAAAAGTGCCGCGTTCAGCGTGCCAATTGCAGGCAGCAACTGGGTTGACTGGATGTCATCGACAAAGGATTGGCGCAGCGTGAACGGGCGTCCGCCCAGCGTGACCTGGGCTTCGCCTTCGGCTTTGATCTGGGGCAGAGCGGCGGCAAATGTGTGCGCGACATGACCCGGATCCGCCGGGGCGCCGATGGTCACAACTGCCTTTAAGGTGTTGATTTCGCTGGTGGCTTTTAGAACTGCCGCGCCGCCCAAGGAATGGCCGATGATCATGCTGGGGGTCATGTTGCGCCCGGACAGATAGCGCGCGGCCGCCACCAGATCAGCCACATTGGAGCTGAACGAGGTGTTGGCAAACTCGCCCTCGGAATGGCCAAGGCCGGTGAAGTCAAAGCGCA
>JBGCDD010000096.1:0-2689 GCA_045105075.1 Sedimentitalea sp.
ATCGCAACCCAGTCCCGATCCAGCGGCCCAAGCCGGCGATATTCCACCCACATCGTGTGCGTCACCGGCGGATTGACCACCGAAAACAGCACCACCAAGGCCAAAACACCCAGAATGACCACCGTCACCGAGCGCAGCACAATGAACCCGGCCCAGCGCAAAGGACGAAACGGGCGCTTGGTCAGAGCCTTGCGCGCCGCCTTGTCCGGACTGTCCTTGCCCTTTTTGGATTTGCTCGCTTTCGCCATGCCCGATCTATAGGCCCCCGGGCGCGCCCGGAAAACCGTTTATTCAGCAGGCACCTGCGCTTCCTCAACACTCAAAGGCACGGGCAAATGGATCAGCATCTCTTTTGGGCACACCTGCAGGAAATTGGTCCGCTCGACGTCCCAATGTTGCAGAATGTCGCTGGCCTTGCGACTGCCGGTTTCGGCCACATGCCGCTCGATCAGCTCTTCCAGCTGCATCTCCCAATGTGGCATCGTCACCGGACAGGTCACCAGCGTTTCCATGTTCATCATGGTGTCGGCCTGCCCCTCAGGGTTGTACAAATAGGCCATCCCCCCGGTCATCCCCGCTCCGAAATTGGCGCCAATCTCGCCCAGAATCACCGCAACACCGCCGGTCATGTACTCGCACCCGTTGCTGCCACAGCCCTCGATCACCACTTTGGCCCCCGAATTGCGCACGCCAAACCGCTCGCCCGCGCGTCCGGCCGCAAACAGGTAGCCGTCCGTGGCGCCATAAAGCACCGTGTTGCCGATGATGGTGTTCGCACTCGCCTCCAGCGGGCTGGCCATGGGCGGGCGCACCACAACCGTGCCCCCCGACAAACCCTTGCCGACATAGTCATTGGCATCGCCCGAAACTTCCAGCTTCAACCCCGGAGCCGCAAACGCCCCCAGCGATTGCCCCGCCGAACCCTGCAACTTGACCGTCAGGTGATCGGGCTGCAACCCGTTGTTACGCATGCCAAAATTACGCACAATATGGCTCGAGGTGCGGGTGCCCACGGTCCGGTGCGTGTTTTGCACCGCGTAAGACAGCTGCATCTTTTCGCCCTCATTGAGGAACCGCGCCGCGTCGCGCACGATCTCGGCATCGAGCGTGTCGGGCACCTCGGTGCGCGGCTTGTCGCGATTGTATTCAATCTCGGACGCCCCATCGACGGTGATCAAAAGCGGGTTCAGATCCAGATCATCCAGATGCGCCGACCCCCGGCTGACCTGCGCCAACAGATCCGCGCGCCCGATCACCTCGTCCATCGACCGCGCCCCGATTTCGGCCAGCAACTCGCGCACCTCCTGGGCATAAAACGTGATCAGATTAACCACCTTATCCGCATTGCCGGTGAACTTGGCGCGCAAGCTATCATCCTGCGTGCACACCCCAACCGGACAGGTGTTCGACTGGCACTGACGCACCATGATACAGCCCATCGCGATCAACGCCGCCGTGCCGATGCCATATTCCTCGGCGCCCATCATCGCGGCCATCAGAATGTCGCGCCCCGTGCGCAACCCCCCATCGGTGCGCAATGTCACCCGGTCGCGCAGCTTGTTCATCGCCAGCACTTGATGCGCTTCGGTCAGGCCCATCTCCCACGGCAGCCCGGCATATTTGATCGAGGTCGCAGGGCTCGCACCCGTACCGCCATTGTGCCCCGAAATCAGGATCACATCGGCCTTGGCCTTGGCCACACCGGCGGCAATGGTCCCCACGCCCGAACTCGCCACCAGCTTGACCGCCACCTTACAGCGCGGGCTGCCCTGCTTGAGCTCATAGATCACCTGCGCCCGCTCCCCGATGCTGTAAATATCGTGGTGCGGCGGCGGCGAAATCAGCGTCACGCCTTTGGTCGAATGGCGCAGCCGCGCGATCAGATCGGTCACTTTCATGCCCGGCAACTGCCCGCCTTCGCCCGGTTTCGCCCCTTGGGCCACCTTGATCTCAAGCTCTTCGCACTGGTTCAGATATTCCGCCGTCACGCCAAAACGCCCCGACGCCACCTGCTTGATCTTGGCCGACGGATTGTCGCCATTCGGCTCAGGCACAAAATGCGCGGGGTCTTCACCGCCCTCACCGGAATCCGACTTGGCGCCGATCCGGTTCATCGCCACGTTCAGCGTTTTATGCGCCTCAGGGGACAGCGCGCCAAGGCTCATGCCCGGCGTCACAAACCGCTTGCGGATGCTGGTAATCGACTCAACTTCTTCAATCGGCACCGGCGCGCCCAACGGCTTGATGTCCAGCAGATCGCGCAGATGGATCGGCGGGTTCGCCTTCATCTTGGCCGAATATTGCTGCCACAACGGATAGCTCGCCCGATTACAGGCCATCTGCAACATGTGCATGCTGGTGGCCTCCCAGGCATGGGTTTCCCCCGACGCCCGTGCCTTGTAAAACCCGCCAATCGGCAGCACATCCAGCCCCGATTTCCAGCCTTTGGCGTGCACTTCTTCGGCCTTGGTCTGAATGCCCGTGACGCCAATGCCGGAAATCCGGCTGGTCATGCCGGGGAAATATTCCGCACACATCGCCCGGCTCAGCCCCACGGCCTCAAAGTTCAAACCACCGCGATAGGACGACACAACCGAGATCCCCATCTTAGCCATGATTTTCAGTAAACCCTGGTCAATCGCCTCGCGGTAACGCGCAACCGCTTGTGTCAAAGATCCGTCAATCAGCC
>JBGCDD010000097.1:0-3010 GCA_045105075.1 Sedimentitalea sp.
GCATAGTCACCCGCCGCGCACCAATAGTCTGATCCGGCCGATCCGGCCCGCCCAATCACCTCAAACACCTGGTCGTTGACCGCGTTGACCGCATGTCGGTTTTCGGCGTGAAAGGCCGATACCGTTGCGGGAATTGACACCATCAGCATCGCCAAAGACATATATTTCAACATATTACACACCTCTTTTAAGGTTATGGTTTAAGTCGGAATGGATCAAACGGATCATCTCCGTAACAGTATTGATGCGCAAATGCAGCCGACAACCGATCGCCTGTTGCCGTCACAGAAAGAGTGAGTCCCGGCTCGATCGCACCACCGGGCGGTGGGCTCAATGCAAACTGCACGGCCTTTTTGCCAGGTCGCGCCACACTTGGACCAATCGCTTTGTACAGGTAAATCCGTTGGTTGGACGCGGCACCGATAGAGCGACGCACATAGTCGCCCGCGCCGCACCAGTAATCCGACGGCCCAGCACCGACGCGGCTGACCACTTCGAACACCCCGGGGGCGACATCAAACACCTCGTGCTGGTTGATCGCGCGCCATGCGCCGGCCCAATTCGGCATCAGCACCACGGCGCACATCAGAAAACCACGTAAAAATAACGTCATAAAAAGCCCCGTTTGCTAAAATGCACTTTGGACCAGGTCATCATGCGCCTGAACGACGTGCGATGCAACGCTTGGCTAGCCTATTGTGATCAAAGCCGGGCCGCTGGAATGCGACAGAACGTGTTGGCGCGTTGAACCGACATCGATTGCCCTTTCGCCAAATTGCCCGCCGTTACGCCCGCATTTGCGCGCGCCACGGTTGTAAATTGAACGGCTGTGCGTCGTCCCGTCGTCACGCTTAGGCCCCGCCCACGCGTGACAACCACGTGGTCCCGCCACGGCGCGCCCAAAACGCGTCGGGCATAGCTGGCGGCAGCGCACCAATAAACATCCGAATTGACGGCGCCGCGCGGAACGACCTCAAAACCACCTGTTTGCAACGGATTGACCCGTGCTCCTTTGGGAGCGGTGAATGCCAGACTGATCTGTGGAACAGCCACAAGAGCCACCGCAACAGCCATCGATTTCCAGATTTTTGACATTGGCCCCGTCTTTTTGTTGCTTCCTGAAAAGCATTTTAGAGGACAAGGCGAGCTGCGGCCAGTCTACCTCACGTTGAGGTGACTGGCCGAGATCACTTACTGATCCAAGAAGCTGCGCAACTTGCGCGACCGGCTGGGGTGCTTGAGTTTGCGCAGCGCTTTGGCTTCGATCTGACGGATACGTTCGCGTGTCACACTGAACTGCTGACCAACCTCTTCCAGCGTGTGATCGGTGTTCATGCCGATGCCAAACCGCATTCGCAAAACCCGCTCTTCACGTGGTGTAAGGCTGGCCAGAACCCGGGTCGTGGTTTCCTTGAGGTTTTCCTGAATCGCCGAATCCAATGGCAAAACAGCGTTTTTATCCTCGATGAAATCGCCAAGCTGGCTGTCTTCTTCGTCGCCAATCGGTGTTTCCAGACTGATCGGCTCTTTGGCAATTTTCATCACCTTGCGCACTTTTTCCAGCGGCATTTGCAGCTTTTCGGCCAGTTCTTCCGGCGTCGGTTCGCGGCCAATCTCGTGCAGCATCTGGCGCCCGGTGCGCACCAACTTGTTGATCGTTTCGATCATATGCACCGGAATACGAATGGTGCGCGCCTGATCCGCGATCGAGCGTGTGATCGCCTGACGGATCCACCACGTCGCATAGGTCGAGAATTTATAACCACGGCGGTATTCGAATTTGTCCACCGCTTTCATCAGGCCAATGTTACCTTCCTGAATAAGATCAAGGAATTGCAGGCCGCGGTTGGTGTATTTCTTGGCAATCGAAATCACCAGTCGCAGGTTGGCTTCGACCATTTCCTTTTTGGCCTGACGGGCTTCTTTTTCGCCCTTCTGAACCTGCTGCACGATGCGGCGGAATTCCGAGATATCCAGACCGACATATTGCCCGACCTGCGCCATATCTGCGCGCAGTTCTTCGACCTTTTCGGTCGAGCGTTCGATAAACATATGCCAGCTACGGCCGGGCTTTTCAGCCATTTCCGCCAGCCAGTTGGGGACAAGCTTGCGCCCGCGATAGGCCTCAACGAACTCGCGCCGGTTGATGCGCGCCTGATCCGCCAATTTCACCATCGAACTGTCCAGCGACATCACCCGGCGGTTGATGCCATAGAGCTGGTCGATCAAGGCTTCGATCCGGTTGTTGTGCAGGTGCAACTCATTGACCAGCAACACAATTTCGGATCGCAACGCTTGATAGCGATCTTCATCGCGCGATGTAAAAGACCCGTCCTCATTCAGCGTCGCCGAAATCCGGCTGTCTTGCATTTCGCTCAGCTGGACATAGTCGTTGGCGATGCGTTCCAGCGTGGTCAGCACCTGATCCTTCAGCGCAGCTTCCATGGCGGCAAGGCTCATGTTGGCCTGCTCATCCTCGTCATCGTCATCTTCCTTGGCGATGGGATTGCCGTCCGCGTCCAGCTCGGGGCTTTCGTCCGTTGCTGGTTTTTCGCCCTCGGCTGTGGCGGTGGCAACGATGGGTTCTTCGACCTCGCCATCTTCATCCATCTGGTTGCCAAAGGTGGTTTCCAGATCAATAACGTCGCGCAACAGAATGTCTTCGCTCAACAATTCCTCGCGCCAGATGGTGATCGCCTGGAACGTCAGCGGGCTTTCACACAGCCCCGCAATCATCGTGTTGCGACCGGCCTCGATACGCTTGGCGATGGCAATCTCGCCCTCGCGGCTCAGCAGTTCGACGCTGCCCATTTCGCGCAGGTACATGCGCACCGGATCATCGGTTCGGTCCAGCTTTTCGGTGGTCGAGGCCGCCAACGTGACTTCGCGCGCGTCATTTGTCGTGGCCAGTTCGGTGGACCCCTTGGCCTCTTCTTCCTCGGCCTCTTCGTCTTCGATGATGTTGATGCCCATTTCCGACAACATCGACATCACGTCTTCGATCTGTTCC
>JBGCDD010000098.1:0-6086 GCA_045105075.1 Sedimentitalea sp.
CGCAAACAGGCCGTACACAATGGTCGGGATCCCGGCGAGGATTTCAAGCAGCGGTTTGGCAAACGAGCGCACCGTATTTGAGGCGTATTCCGACAGGTAGATCGCGGCGAACAACCCGATTGGCACAGCCACCAACAGCGCGACAATCGAGATGTAAATCGTGCCCCACAACAGCGGCAGGATCGACAATTCGCTGTCGCCGCGAAAGTTGGGCGCCCAGGTGCCGCCAAAGAAAAAATCGCGCCAGGCATGCAGGCCAAAGAAATTCACCGTCTCAAACAGCATCGAGAACACGATGCCCAGCGTGGTCATGATCGCGATCATTGCCGCCATAATAAGCAGCGCCAAAACACCCTGCTCGACCCGGTTGCGCGCCCGAAAATCCTTGTGGGTGGCGACATAGGCATAGGCCAACCCGGCCACCGCCAGCCCCAGCACCACCAGTGTCATGCCAAGTGCGGCCCGTGCGGTCAGCACCCGGTAGCGTTGCGCGGCTGCCAGAACCGGCGCGCGCACATCCGCCCCCAGAGCGACGCCGACATCACCCAGAACCGCGCGCACATCGGTCACATCGGTGTTCAGGTTGGCGGCCGCCTGCGCGCTCAGCACGCCTTGCGCCACCGCCACATCCAGCCCCTCGGCGACCCGGCGCACATCGCTCATCACCAACGACTGGCTGCCGCCCTCGGGCACCATATCGGCCGAGATCATGGTTGAGATGCGATTTTCGATCATGAAAGGCTGCACCAGCAACCAGATCACCAACACGCCCAGCGCCGGGATCACCCCTGTCAGCGCGACATTATAGCCGTAATAGGCCGGCAGCGAATGCAGCACCCGCCGATCGCCCCCTGCCGATTGCAGCGCTTTGGCGCGACCGGCGAAAAAGCCCAGCCCGGCCAAAGCCAAAAGTATCAAAAACAGCCAGGTGACCGGCATAATCGCCTCGGTGGGTTAGAAACAGGGAGGACAAAGCGCACATCGCGCGCGCTGTGTCATTGGATCAAAGATCACGACCCTTCGCGGATCGTGATTTCGTCTGAAACGATGGCTTGGGTTTCGGACAGTTCAGGGTCAGCCACCAGACCATATTCGGCCAAAGGACCATCCGGGCCGGCGACATCATCCAGAACGAAAAATTCGGCAAAGTCCTTGAGGCCCGGGATCACGCCGATATGCGCTTTTTTGATGTAAAAGAACAATGGCCGCGACACCGGATATTGCCCGGTTGAAATGCTTTCGGTTGACGGCACAACGCCGGACATGGTCGCAACCTGCAGCTTGTCTGTGTTATTCTCATAAAACGCCAGACCAAAGACGCCAATGCCGTCCCTATTGCTTTCGATCCGCGCCAGAGTTTCGGTGTAGTCCCCGTCGATGTCGACCGAACGTCCATCCGTGCGCAATGTGATACAGGCTTTTTCGGCGGCTTTCTTGTCGTCGCCATTGGCGGCCATGTAGATCTCGAAGTCGCCGGTTTCTTCGCAGCCGGCCAGGATCACCTGATCTTCAAAGACTTCGCGGGTGCCGTGTTTGGTGCCGGGCACAAAGGCCTGGATCGCCTGTGCGGGCAATGCGGGGTCAACCTGGTTCCACATGGTGTTTGGGTTATCGACCAGTTTGCCGTCCACCGCGATCTGGCGCGAGATGGCTTTGTACCACTGAACTGGCGTAAATTCGAAGGCATTGCCCTTGATGTCGCTGGCGAACACGATGCCATCATAGCCGATCCGCACCTCGATAATGTCGCTCACACCGTTCTGGTTGCAAACGGCGATCTCGCTGTCCTTGATCTGGCGCGAGGCATTGGCAACGTCGATGGTGTTTTCGCCCACGCCTTCGCAAAACCGCTTGAGCCCGGCCGATGAGCCGCCGGATTCCACAACCGGGGTCGGGTAGTCAAAGTTCTCACCAAAAGCTTCGGCCACGATCGATGCATAGGGCAAAACCGTGGACGAGCCGGCCACCTGGACCTGATCGCGTGCAGCCGCGGTTGTTGCTGCCACAGCCGAAAGCGCCAATGCAGAGGCGGACAATTTAACAAACGACATTTCAGTCTCCTGTCTGGGTCATAGAACGGCCCCCGTCATGGCGGCCTTGGGGCGCCAGATAGCCCCGCAACAGCATCCTTTTGTGACACCTGTGTAACAGTTTGATGACAACGCCCTGGGCGATCTTTGGTGACCCGGGGTCAACGCGCTGTCGTGACCGACCAAATCGAATTGAGCCGGGATCGCACAACCCCGGCTCAGATCTTTATCTGTGATTTTAAGTACAGGTTTTTAAAACTGTTTTAGCAAATCAGTTGATCCAAATAGACCCGCGCCCAACCGCGATGGCGTATCACGACCGGGTGCGCGTTGTTTCAACGTGACCGACCGGGGTGCGGCGGACAATCGGGTGATCACCCCATTTACCGCAGCCCCGCAAGCGCCCAGACTGGCGCAAATGGACCTCAGGTGGAATCAGTGACGTCGATCAGCCCGTCCCGCATGGCGCGCACCAAAAGAGATGCGGTCGAATTCACGCCCAGCTTGCGCATCAGGTTGGTGCGATGACTGTCAATCGTTTTGGCGCTGACGCCCAGAGCCTGCGAGGCCCCAGTGTTGGACAGGCCCCGCGCAATCGCCTGCAACACCTCCAGCTCGCGTGCCGTCAGGGCCTGGTTCTGCTCTGCCTGATCCAACAGCTTTTGCGCCGCCTCCGACAAAGCCTCTCCGCCCATTGCCACCGCATGAACCCCGGCGCACACTTCGGCCGCGGGCGCGGATTTCAGAAACACGCCGTGCACCCCGGCACGCCGGATTTCATCCAGCAAACTCGCCCGCGCCGTGCCGGTGACAATGACAAACCGGGTTTCGGGCACCCATCGGCGCGCCTCAAACACCACCTCAAGGCCGGTCGCACCCGGCATCGCCTGATCCAGCACCGCGCAATCCGGGCGGTGCTGTTTGATCAACGATATCGCCTGAATGCCATCGCTGGCCTGCGCCACCACCTCCAATTCGGGATGCGACGAGATCACCTGAAACATGCCCGCCAGCAAAAACGCGTGATCATCCGCCAGAAGAATGCGCTTTTTCACCTCGGGTTGTCCTTTTCTCAAGTCTTGCGATGCGCCATTTACGCCGTGGTGATGGCTCAGGTCCAGCCGGTTGGTGCCGCCTCGCCCGTGCTCGAGCTGACCGGGCCAGTGCAAAACGATGCGCTGCATGGTTATTTTGATTTCTATCTTGATCCCGATTGGAGCATGACCCCCAAGGCCCTGCACAGCGCCCAACCCGATTTGTTTCAGCGCCACCCGGCGCGCGACCCTGACTTTGGCTACACAGAGTCGCGGGTGTGGCTGCGATTTGTGGTGGAAAACACCACCGACATCCGCAACTGGCGCCTACATCTGCACGAGAACTTCAAACAGGTGTTCTTTGTCCATGTGGTGCGCGAAAGCGGTGCGGTGGATACTGTGTTGGCGCTTGATCGCGCCACCCCCTTTGGCGATCGCCCGGTGCCGTTCCCGGAAATGGTGGCGCCGGTGCGGATTGATCCGGGCGAGCGGGTGACGCTGTATCTGGCCTATTGGTCCGAGGGATCGTCCTATATCGGCATGTCGCTGGAAACCCAGGACAGCTTTACCGAAGCCGCCGCGCGCAAAACCGCCAAGAATTCGTTCTTTTACGGCATGATGCTGTTGTTGATTTTGGCGGCGTTGGCTTCGCTTGTGGTGCTGCGCAACAAGGTGTTTCTGGCCTATGCCGCCTATGCCAGTTCGGCGCTGCTTTATGTGATGCACGCGGATGGGGTGACGTTTCAATATCTTTGGCCGATGTGGCCGGGGTTCAATTCGATGGCATCGGTGGTCACCGGCACCGGGATCATTGTGTTTGGCGCGATCTATGCGCGGATCTTCCTGAAAACCGCGCTGTTTCACCCGATCCTGGACACGGTGCTGATCGCTGTCATTGCAGTGACGCTGGGGCTGAACGTGGTGTTGCTGGGTGTTGATGCGCAATTGCTCAAACGCGCGCTGGTGTTGATGTCGCTGATTGCGATCATCTGTTTTGCGCTGGCCGGTGCGGTGGCCGCGCGCACCCGGTTTCGCGAGGTGCGGTTTTATCTGTTGGCCTGGGCCGGGGCTGCGGTGTCGGCCACAATGTTGAATATGCGCCACAGCTTTGGGCTCGAGATTTCGCAAGAGACCCTGCATGACAGCATCCGCGCGGTAATGGTGTTTGACGCGGTGATGATGGGGCTGGCGATTGCGGATGGGTATAACCAGCTGCGCCAGTCGCGTCAGGCCGCATTACAGGCCACCCTGTCCGAAGCGCAACGCAGTCTGGTGCTGACGCAGCGCCTGAACGCGCTGGAAAAGCAATTTGCGCTGGCCAACCAACTGGCCCAGAGCCGCGACGAGCAATTGCAAAACACCGTGCATGATCTGCGCCAGCCGCTGCATGCGCTGCGTCTGAGTGTGGAAAACCAGTTGCTGGGCGAAAACACCCCGGTGGCCGAAACCATCGAGACCACGTTCAGTTACCTCGAACGCTTGATTGCCGACCAGCTTGAGGCCAGCACCGACCCGATTTTGCCCGAGCCCCCCGCGCCCGAACCCGACATCCCCGGCACCCAGGACATTCTGCGCAGCGTTTACGAGATGTTTTTGCCTGACGCCACCGATAAGGGGCTGCGCTTTGTGCGGATGCCCAGCCAACACGATGCGCCGCTGCCGCCGCTGGTGTTGATGCGCATCATATCCAATCTGGTGTCCAACGCGATCAAACACACTCACACTGGCGGCGTGGTGCTGGGCAGCCGCCGGCAGGGCGACCGGCTTTTGATCGAAGTGCACGACTCGGGGCCAGGGCTGGACGCAGCCACATTCGCGCATGTGTGTGATCGCCATGTCCAGCTGGACGGCGCGGCAGAGGGGCATGGTTTGGGTCTGGCCATCGCCAAGGATCTCGCCACGCGCCACGGTCTGACACTCGAGCTGTCGCAGATGCGCAAATCAGGCACCGGGCTGGTGCTTGGGGTGCCTTTGGCCCGTGCCCCTGCGGCCCGTGGCGCAGACCAGAAACTTGCCTGATTTCCAAGCAGTTGCCCGCAATTTCAGCGCAGCAAGCGTGCAAAACAGTTGCCACGCCCGTCAAATGCGCCATTCTAGCGAACATGGTGCAAAACTTTGATGAAATGCAGGACGGGTCAGGTGCGATGCGCCCGCCCTATGATGTGGTCGGCCGTTGGTTCACCGAACAGGACGCGGCGGCGATGCGGGCCAAACAACGCGAGGCCGAGGATCTGTTTCGCGTCACAGGCATCACGTTCAATGTCTACGGGCAATCGGAGGCCGAAGAACGGCTGATCCCGTTTGACATCGTACCCCGGGTGATATCGGCCAAGGAATGGGCCCGCCTGTCGCGTGGCATTGAACAGCGGGTGCAGGCGATGAATGCGTTCCTGCATGATATCTATCACCGCCGCGAGATCATTCGCGCCGGTCGTGTGCCTGCCGAGATGATCGCCAACAACGAAGCGTTCCTGCCCGAAATGATCGGGTTCACACCGCCTGGCAACATCTACACCCACATCGTCGGCACCGATCTGGTGCGCACTGGCGAAAACGACTTTTACGTGCTGGAAGACAACGCGCGCACGCCCTCGGGGGTCAGCTATATGCTGGAAAACCGCGAGACGATGTTGCGCATGTTCCCTGAGCTGTTCAGCAAGACCCGGGTGCGCCCGGTGTCGCACTATCCGCGCGATTTGCGCCGCTCACTGGCCGCCTGCGCGCCACCGGGCACCACTGGCACGCCCACAGTGGCGATCCTGACGCCGGGAATCTTTAACTCGGCTTATTATGAACACGCGTTTCTGGCCGATCAGATGGGGGTCGAGCTGGTCGAGGGCAACGATCTGCGCATCATCGACGGGCGCGTGGCGATGCGAACCACGCGAGGGTACAAGCCGATTGATGTGCTGTATCGCCGGGTGGATGATGATTTCCTCGATCCGCTGACGTTCAACGCCGAAAGCGCTTTGGGCATTCCGGGCATTATGGATGTTTACCGCGCCGGTGGCATCACCATCGC
>JBGCDD010000099.1:0-22770 GCA_045105075.1 Sedimentitalea sp.
CGCGTGTATTCCTCAGGGGCGGCGCGATAGGCCGCCACGGCCGCCTCCAGGCGCGCCGTGCCGCTCTTGCGTTCCCCGAGGGTTTGCAGCGCAGTGCCCAGATTGTTCTGCGTCATCGCCCAATCCAGCGGCACCCGGTCGCGCGTGCGTTTCTCAAGTGCGGCGCGAACGGCCACCACTGCCTCCTCCAGCCGCGCCGTGCCGCTCTCGCGCTCCCCGAGGATTTGCAGCGCAGTGCCCAGATCGTTCTGCGTCATCGCCCAATCCTGCGGCACCCGATCGCGCGTGTATACCTCCAGCGCGGCGCGATAGGCCACCACCGCCTCTTCTAGCCGCGCCGTGCCGCTTTCGCGTTCCCCGTGGATTCGCAGCGCCTCGCCCAGATTGTGTTGCGTCATCGCCCAGTCCAGCGGCACCCGGTCGCGCGTGCGTTCCTTAAGTGCGGCGCGAAAGGCCACCACCGCCTGTTCCAGCCGCACCGTACCGCTCTCGCGTTCTCCGAGGATTGACAGCGCAACAGCCAGATCGTTTTGCGCCACGCAACGCGAGTCAGGCGCGCCGGCCTCACCCAAAAACGCCCGCGCCAGCCCAATCGCAACTTCCAGATCAAAGCGCAGCCCCTTGTCGCGCCCGCGTTCGTACCAAACGCGCCAAATATCCCGCAAAGCTTGAAATCCGCCGCCCTCCAGCCGCCACCGCTCCAGCTCCAGCGCAACTGCGCCGTCCACATCACGCTGGATCACCGCTTGTGCGATGGCTTTGCCCAGCAAAGTGCCCATGGCCTGTTGTTCCTCGGCCAGCCGGTCCCGCCGGGCCGCCAGCGCCGCGCCCAACGCCGCGCTTGCCCCGGCCATGTCATCCTCGGCGTTCAGCCGATCCACCTCGGCCAGAACCGCGCGCACGGCCTCGTCCAGATTGGTGGGCAACCCGGCGGCCTGTTCGGCCACAACCTCAAAGGCGCGGCGCAGTTCTTTCAGCGCGGTTTCCAGATCACTCGGGTTGGCATCGGCAAATTCCCACGCCAGCGAGATCGCCATGCGTTCCGACAGTTTCAGCCGCGTTCTGATCGCTTCGGTTTCGTCAAACAGGAGGTCGGCGGCTTTTTCGGTCGGAGTGGGCGTGTCGTCAACATCCGAAGCGTCGAACAACACCGGATCAAGCACCGCATCCGACAGATCAAGCGCCTTGGCAAATTTCTGCGCCGTCAGCGCGTTCAGCTTCTGGCGACCCTTTTCAACCCGGCTGACATAGCTTTTGCGCTCCTGATTCCCCAGCGCCTCGTGTGCAAGGTTTTCCAGCGTCCAGCCCTTGGCCGTGCGCGACTTGAGCACAGCCTTGCCAAATTCCACCAACGCGAGCGTCACCCGATGTCACCCAAAGGGGGCTGCCGATCCCTAACGGTCATTCCGTGTTCCTGAATTTCTGCGCGCGGTGGGGCAAATTGAACCTGTCATGACGCCAACTTTAACCAAAGCCGGACGCGGCTCAACAGCTTAACGGAGATCACAATGTTGGAAGCATTGAAAAAGTTCGTCGACCGCCTGTTCTGTCACCGCTCACTTTATGGCGCGCTGGCGCTCACCTACGGATCGGCCTGTTTCGGGGTCGACAAACAGACCGTCTATCAGATGGCTTTCGCGGTCTACCTCGCCTTCGCCGCACGGGGGTAAATCGCCAAATCTGGTCCCGGGGGCGTGTGTTTTGCCCTCGGGGTCAGAGTTTTTTCAAAATCCGATGCCCAAATTGTACAGTTTTCAAGAAAGTTTGGCCGCCACGATCTCGTTCACGGCCTTGGGGTTGGCCTTGCCGCCGGTGGCTTTCATCACCTGACCGACGAACCACCCCGCGTGCTTGGGATTGGCCTTGGCTTTTTCCACCTGCGCCGGGTTTTCGGCGATCACCTTGTCCACAGCCGCCTCGATCGCGCCCGTATCCGTGACCTGCTTCATCCCGCGTTTCTCAACGATATCAGCAGGTTCACCGCCCTCGTTAAACACGATTTCAAACAGATCCTTGGCGATCTTGCCGCTGATATCCCCGCTCGAGATCAACGCGATGACCCCGCCCAACTGCGCCGGCGACACCGGGCTGTCGGTGATCTCAAGATCGTCCTTCTTCAGACGGCCAAACAGCTCGTTTATCACCCAGTTTGCGGCCAGTTTCCCGTCACGCCCTTGCGCAACCTCTTCAAAATAACCCGCCGAGTCCACATCAGCCGTCAGCACCGAAGCATCATAGTCAGACAGGCTGAACTCTTTGATAAATCGCGCTTTTTTGTCGTCGGGAAGCTCGGGCAAACCGGCCTGAATATCGTCAACCCAGCCCTGTTCGATCTCTAACGGCAGCAGATCAGGGTCGGGGAAATAGCGGTAATCATGCGCCTCTTCTTTGGAGCGCATCGAGCGGGTTTCACCTTTGTCCGGATCGTAAAGCCGGGTTTCCTGATCGACCGAACCACCACCTTCGACAATCGCGATCTGACGGCGCGCCTCCACCTCAATCGCCTGCTGAATGAACCGCATCGAGTTCATATTCTTGATCTCACAGCGCGTGCCGAGATGGGAAAAATCCTGTGTTTCCATGTACTTCTCGTGCTGGCCAGGCAAACAGATCGACACGTTCACATCGGCGCGCAGGTTGCCGTTCTGCATGTTGCCATCGCAGGTGCCCAAATAGCGCAGGATCTGCCTTAACTTCGTGATGTAAGCCGCTGCTTCTTCAGGACTTCTGATGTCCGGGCGGCTGACGATTTCCATCAAAGCCACACCAGTACGGTTCAGATCCACAAAGGACATGTTCGGGTCCATATCATGGATCGATTTGCCCGCGTCCTGTTCAAGGTGAATCCGCTCGATGCGCACCAATCGCGCCACGCCTTCGCCCATCTCGACCAGCACTTCACCTTCGCCCACGATAGGGTGGTAAAGCTGGGAAATCTGATAGCCTTGCGGCAGGTCCGGATAGAAATAATTCTTGCGATCAAAGGCACTTGCAAGGTTAATCTCAGCCTTCAAACCCAGCCCGGTGCGCACCGCTTGCGCCACGCAAAACTCGTTGATCACGGGCAACATGCCCGGCATCGCAGCATCCACAAAAGCCACGTTCGAATTGGGCTCGGCGCCGAATTTCGTGCTGGCACCGGAAAACAGTTTGGCATTCGAGGACACCTGCGCGTGCACCTCCATCCCGATCACCAATTCCCAGTCGTGCTTGGCCCCAGAGATGATTTTGATCGGCGGGGTGGTATAGCTCAGATCCAGCATGCGCGCGCCCTTTGTTCGCAAACGATGCGCCGGTTTTAGGGCAGCGTCGCGGGCGGGGCAAGTGGGTCAGGCGGGGTGCAGCTGTGGCCCATCGGGCGTGAATGTCACGTGCTGACCCCGTTGAATGTCGTCGCGAAACAAATCGGCGATGGTGGCAAGGGCCTGATCGCGCCCGCGTGCGGCAAACCGGTTGATCGAGGTAACACGTGCGTTGTTGTCAAACCCATCCGCTGCATGGGCCCAGATCAGCGGGTGGATTTCGGTCAGATGGTCGCGGATAAGCCATTCAGCGCAATCAACAATTTGCAACCTTGGCAGGTCTGCTGCGGTGCTGTGACCTTGCCAGCGCCGCATAGCCACCGCGCAGAACGAGGCCAGAAGATTGACCATTTCCTGCCCCGGAACGCGGTCGACAATGTCGTGTAGACCTTCGATGAAAAACTCGACATCGACCTGCGCGCAGGCTGGGTTGTCCGTTACAATTGCGTCGAAATAGACCCATGTATAGGCACCGCACCCCCACAGATCGAGGGTGCGCGACGCGGTTCGGCGGGCCTCAAGTTCGAGTTGATCAAGGCTGCCAAACCAGCGCGGCAACAAATGATAGCCAAGCGAGCGCATATGGCGTGGATTTTCCGGGTTGAGGTCGATCAGATCCTCGTAGTCATCAGCGATGCGCAAATGGGGTTCTTGCTGACCGGCCAACAGCGCACAGCGCGCAGCAGCCAAGGCGGGGCTGTTCAATTCGATGCCGCACCAAGGTGCCAACAGTTCAGCCGCGCGGTCAAAATGGGCGCTGCATTTGGCCCGGTTCAGCTTGGGAACCGCGCTTTCTGATTGTGTGCCCCGCCAGGCCCAACCGATATCGATATGGGTCAGTGCGACGATCAAGCTGAGGTAGGGGTCGTCGGCGGCCTCGTGGCGCATCGCTTCAAGTCCGTTGATGCCATCAATCATGGCCGCAGCTTCCGGCGCGCACTCTTCCAGCAGCGCATGCTCGACGGCGTGCACCACGTCGCTGCGCGCGCCAAAGGCCAGCAATTCACTGGTGGGCAACCCACCCGGCGTGGTTTTGCGTTCCATATCAGCGACTTTGATCTCGCTGGACAGATCTTCCCAGCGGTCCTGACGCGCCAAAAATTGCCCTCTCAGCTGCGCAGCGCGGCTGGCAATTGTGTCGGATGTTTCGGTCTGAACCGGTATGCTCAAAGCGTCGGTCGCAGGTTTTTGCGCCGCGAAAACCGGTGTTTCGGCGGGCGCGGGTGACGGAATGCGCCCGCCAACAGCCCGGGCCATCGGTTTCAGTGCTTTGAGTGTACGATTGAACATTTCGGGACCGGCAGCGACATTTGATTCAAATACCAGTGATAGACAGGCAATCGGGCGCAAACGTGGCGTGGGTGAGATCTTTGCGGTCGCAAGCCTTAATTTTGTGTGTCTTATCGCCCGGTGAAATGGTGGCGTTGAACCGAGATGTTGCGCTCGACCAGTTTGGCCTCAAAAACCTTATGCGCGGGCAGGGATTCCTGAGGCAGGCGGAGACGTTTTTCGGTCTTCAAAACGGCGCTGGCGCGCACTGAAAAATCCCATTTCGTGTCGAGGCGAATGTGGTCCAGTTCGTGCCAGTCCAGGGTCGCAGAGCGCCTGCCGGTGTGCCATTCCATGCCCGTTTCGCTCAGGCTGAGCCCGGCGCTGGGATTGCTGATCATATCCCAAAGTGCGGGCACAGTGCAGACGGCCAGCACCGCCACCAACCAGGGCGCCGCTTGGAGCCAGACAAAGCCGGCCAGCAAAACAAGGTAGATCGCCGCCAAAATCAGTCCTGCGCGCAGGGACCGGCCTTGGCGGCGAAACTCATAAGGTGCCATCACCGCCCGCCCGAAACGTCCAGCGTGGTTCCAGTGACATAGCTCGCCTGATCGGACAAAAGGTAAAGCACCGCGTCGGCGATTTCACCAGCCGAGCCGGCCCGGCGCATGGGCACCATATGGGCCAACCGTTCGGCGCGTCCAGGCTCGCCGCCCTTGGCATGAATTTCGGTGTCGATCAGACCGGGGCGGATGCCGTTGACGCGGATGTTGTCGGGGGCGACCTCATCCGACAGTCCTTTGGTGAAAATGTCGATGGCGGCTTTGGATGCCGCATAGTCGACATATTGATTGGCCGATCCCAGCCGCGCCGCAGCCGAGGAGATGTTTACGATCGCACCGCCTTCGCCCTGCGCCTGCATCCGCCGCACCGCCTGTTGCGCCACCAGAACGGCGCCAATCACATTGATATCAAACATGCGCCGCAGCCGGTCGTGGGTGTATTCGGTGACTTTCTGGCTTTGATCCACGACTCCGGCATTGTTGACCAGCGCATCGATACGTCCAAACCCGCTGTCGAGCGCGCCATAGATCGTCTCAATCTGATCGGGATCGGCCACGTCGCCCTGAACGATTTCGGCGCGGGCTCCGGCAGCTTTGGCCTCGGCGGCAACGGCTTCGGCACCGGCGCGGTCCGAGTTATAGGCCAGCACCAGATCATAGCCCCGGGTGGCGGCAAGGCGGGCCGTGGCCGCCCCAATCCCGGCGCTGGCTCCGGTGATCAGACAGATTTTGCGGCTCATGTGATATTCCTTTGTTTAAACTTTGAAAGCGCGTTGGATGTCTTGCAGGGCTTCGTGTTGACGCTGGCTGGGCTGGTCTTGATCGCCCATTGATCCTTGGATGACGCTGATCAAAGGCGCCAGTTGTTCAGCGCCGCCAAGGCGAAACAACTTGCGCGAGATGCGAGACACAGCCGCGTCGGGGCCACCGCATTGCGCCACCATCCAGCGCCCCAGCACCATGGCCTCGCTTGCGCCGCCTTGATCAAGGGTCAGGTGTTTGCGCAAACTCAGAGACAACTGATCACGCTGGTCTTGCGTGGGCGCGCCGTCCAGTTCCTGATATGCCATGGCCAGTGTCGCGATCGCCAGCTTGGGGTCTTCGATCGATTCCGCCGGATGCAGATCGCCACGGCGCCGGAACCCAAAGCGCCGCGCGGCCAGGCGCACGTCATTGGCCATATCGGCCAGATCGCTGGCCGCATGGGCCGCATTGCGCGCCCTCAAAACGAAAAACACGATGGCCGTGGCAAGCCCCAATATGGCGATCAGGATCGGCATGTCAGTTTTGCAGGATACGCGCGATCATTTCACCGGTGTCGCGCGACAGCTCAGGGGTGTTGGCGATGCGCTCGAGCTGGGTTTTGATCAGTGCCTGCCGGTCGGTGTCATAGCGCCGCCAGGTCTGAAACGCGCTGCACATGCGCGCGGTGGTTTGCGGGTTGACCGGATCAAGGCGGATCAACCAATCCGCAAGCAGGCCATAGCCGGCACCATCGGCGGCGTGGAATCCTGCATGGTGCATCGACAACGCGCCCAGCGTCGCACGAAAGCGGTTGGGGTTTTTCCAGTTGAAGTCGGCGTGCTGGGTCAGGGTTTGCGCGGTCTTGGCCACCATCTCGGGCAGTGCACAGCTGACTTGCAGGCCAAACCATTTGTCGATGACCAGCCGGTCATGTTTCCATTGCTCATAAAACGCGGTGACCTGATCGCGGCCTTTGCCCGCGCTCAGCAAGCACGACAGGGCCGACAGTTGCAGGGTCATATTGTCGGCCGCACCGTATTGCTTGGCCGCTTGTGCGCCGCCATCCAGCCGGGTCAACAAGGACAGCGCGGAATTGGCCAGCGCACGTTTGCCCGATTGATCGGCATCTGCGCGGTAGGGGGCGTCGATCTGGCAGGCGGCCATCACAGCGGGCAGGGCGTCTTGCATGTGCTCGGCCAGCGCCTGTTTCAACGTCTCGCACGCGCGCCATATTGCCATTGGGTCGGGCACATGCCCGGCCTGCGCCAGTGCTGCGGCCAGCTCCGATTGCCCGGGCAGCGCCAGCATCAGCGCGCGGTAGGCCGGATCAAGCGTGTCATCGCGCAACACCGCCAGCATGCCGTCGAGGTAAGCCTGTTCGGGCACTGCGTCTTGTGTTGTCATCGCGCGTAGCGTGGCGCGGGCCAGCGCACTTCCGGCCTCCCAACGGTTGAACGGATCGGTGTCATGGGCCAGCAAAAACACCTGATCGGCCGTGTTCTGGCCCTGTTTCAACACAACTGGCGCCGAAAACCCGCGCAGGATCGACGGGATTGGTTGGCTGGCCAGATCGTGGAATTCGAATGTCTGGGTGGCTTGGGTCATCTCAAGCGTTTGCGTGGCCAGAACTTCGTTGCCATTGGGGCCCAGCAGGCCCACATCAATCGGGATCACCTGCGGCTGTGGATCGGGGGTGGTGGCGCTGGCGGGCAGGGATTGGGTGAAGGTCAGCGCAAAGGTGCCGTTTTGCCACCTGTGCTGGACCTCCAGATGCGGTGTGCCGGCCTGCGAATACCAGCGTTTGAACTGGGCCAGATCGCGCCCGGTCACATCTTCAAACACCTGCAGCCAATCGTCGATCGTGCAGGCCTGCCCGTCATGGCGTGCGAAATAAAGGTCAAGCGCTTCGGCATAGGCCGCATCGCCCACCAGCCGTTTGAGCATGCCAATGACCTCGGCGCCTTTTTCATAGACCGTGGCCGTGTAGAAATTGTTGATCTCCTGAAAGCTCTCTGGACGCACCGGGTGGCTCAGCGGTCCCTGATCTTCGGTGAACTGACGCCCGCGCAGATCGATCACATCCGTAATCCGCTTAACCGGCTCGCTGCGCATATCAGAGGTGAACTCGGCGTCACGAAACACCGTCAGCCCTTCTTTCAGGCACAGCTGGAACCAATCGCGACAGGTGATGCGGTTGCCGGTCCAGTTGTGGAAATACTCGTGCGCAATGATCGCCTCGATCCGCTGGAAATTCACATCTGTTGCGGTGTCGGGGCTGGCCAGCACGGCCGAGGAATTGAACACGTTCAAACCCTTGTTTTCCATCGCGCCCATGTTGAAATCATCAACCGCGACGATGTTGAACACGTCCAGATCATATTCGCGCCCATAGACCTCTTCATCCCAGCGCATCGAGGCCTTCAGCGCCTCCATCCCAAAGCTGCATTTGTGCAGATCGCCGTCGCGCACATACATGTTCAGCGCCACATCACGGCCCGAAATGGTGGTGAACTGATCAGAATGCGCAACCAGCTCGCCGGCCACCAACGCGAACAGATAGGCGGGCTTGGGCCAGGGGTCGTGCCACTGCGCGTGACCGTCTGTCACTGTCACCGGATTGCCGTTGGACAAAAGCACCGGCAGGTCGCCATGCACATCGACCGTGAACACCGACATCACATCGGGGCGGTCGGGGTAATAGGTGATCTTGCGAAAGCCCTGCGCTTCGCATTGGGTGCAATACATCCCGTTTGACATGTAAAGTCCCTCCAGCGCGGTGTTGCCTTCGGGGTCAATCTCGACCTCGCTCTCCCACACAAACGGGGCGTCGGGCACAGCACAGGTCAGGCCGGCTTCGGTGATTTCGGGGGTGACTTCGGCGCCATCGATCTTGGCGCTGATCAGGGTCAGCTGTTCGCCGTGCAGGAAAAATGTTTTGTCGCTTGCCTCGGGGTTGGGCGAAAACGAGATCCGGGCGATCACCCGCGTGGCATTGGGCGCAAGACGAAAGGTTAAATGCACCGCGTCGAGCACAAAACCAAAGGGGGTGTAGTCGGACAAGTAAAACGTCTGGGGGGCCGCATCGCGCATGGTCTGGTTCTCCGGAGTTCGCTGCCGCGCAGACTAGGGCCGCACGCGCGGGGCTTCAAGCGCTGGTCTTGGCGCGCGCGGGCGTTATGTTTGGGTCATGACAGTTTTGCTTTGGTACAAACGGGACTTGCGGGTGCACGATCATGCCGCGTTGGCAGCGGCGGCGCAGCAGGGGCCAGTGTTGGCGGTCTATGTGCTGGAGCCGGACTATTGGCGCCAGCCGGATGTTTCGGGGCGCCAACTGGCTTTTTTGCGCGAAACGCTTGATGATTTGCGTGCGCAGTTGGCCGAGCAGGGTGTGGGCTTGTGTTTCCGTGTCGGCGAGGCTGCGCCGGTGCTAGAGAGTTTGCGCGCGGCCACCGGAGCCACCCATCTGATCAGCCACGAAGAAACCGGCAACGCCTGGACCTATGCGCGCGACCGCACGGTGGCAGAATGGGCGCGCACGCAAGGGGTTGAATGGCACGAACTGGCGCAATCGGGCGTGGTGCGTCGTTTGAACGGGCGCGATGGCTGGGCCGCGCAGCGCAATGGGTTTCTGCGCCAGCCTTTGGTGGAAGTGCCTTCGGTTGAAGCCGCGCAAGCGCCGTCAGATCAATGGCCCGATCTGGGCCTGATCGATCCGTGCGCGGGGCGCCAACGCGGTGGGCGCACGGCGGCCTTGCAAGAGCTGAACAGTTTTCTGGCCACGCGCGGGCAGACCTATCGGCGCGACATGTCCTCGCCCTTGTCCGGGGCCACCGCCTGTTCGCGCCTGTCGCCATATCTGGCCTTGGGGGCTGTGTCGGGGCGGGAAGTGGCACAGGCGGCTTCGGGGGATCGGCGCGGTGGCGATTGGGCCAAATCGCTCAAATCCTTTCAGGCGCGGCTGGCCTGGCGCGATCATTTCACCCAAAAGCTAGAGGACGAACCGGCGCTGGAATGGCGCTGCCTGCACCCGGCCTATGAGGGGTTGCGCGGGCGCGATGACGCGCGGCTTGCGGCCTGGTCGCGGGGGCAAACCGGGCTGCCCTTTGTGGATGCCTGCATGCGCTCGCTTGCCGCGACGGGGTGGTTGAACTTTCGAATGCGCTCCATGGTGATGGCAGTGGCGTCGTACCATCTGTGGCTGGAATGGCGCGCCACCGGGCAGCATCTGGCGCGCATGTTCACCGATTACGAACCGGGCATCCACTGGCCGCAGGTGCAGATGCAATCGGGCACAACTGGCATCAACACGATCCGCATTTACAACCCCATCAAACAGGGCCGCGATCAGGATCCGACCGGCGCGTTCACACGGGCTTGGGTGCCGGAACTGGCCAGTGTGCCGGATGATCACCTGCAAGAGCCGTGGCGCTGGGAGGGGCGCGTGGATTACCCGCCGCCGATTGTCGATGTGATGCATTCTGCGCGCCACGCCCGTGATGTGATCTGGGGCGTGCGCAAAGGTCAGGGCTTTGCGAAAACGGCCGCCAAGGTTGTTGACAAACACGCCAGCCGCAAGGACCCTCAGGGGCATTTCGTCAACGACCGCGCCCGCAAAACCGACCCGCGCCAGCTGGGTTTTGATTTCTGAGCGGTGACAGAAAAGGAGACGTTATGAACCGCTTTGCCCTTTTGGTGTTGTGTTGTGTTGGACTTGCCGGCTGTGACGAAAGTGTTGAGATTCAACCTGTGCCGCCGGGCTCGCCTGTCGCCAAACCGGTTTACAAAGCAGGGTTCAACCGCGCCCGTGTCAAAGGCAGCACCCGCATACGTGTTCATGCGGTCGCAAAAGGTGCCGAAGTGATCGGGGCGGATTGTGTATTGGACACTCCCGAGTTTCAGCTCAGAGTATCAACGCCACAGGTCGCCGTACTGCCCAAAATCAAGGCGAAGCCGGGTTTGATCACGATCAACTGTGCGCATCAGGGCCTGAAAGGCAGCGAAATAGGCGAACCGCAATTGTCGGTTTTCAGAGTCAAAACTGACTCAAATATTGCTCTTCCTGCGGTGCTCGATATGGGGGCGTCGCTAGATGACTTTATCAATGATCATTTTCGTCAACAGGCGGTATAGGATGATGAATGGGTCTATTCTGGGGACGATGAAACAGTTATTTTGAAACTGAACTGACCCCAACCAAATGCCCAAAACCCGCCGCAAATCCGATCTGCCCAGCAAGACCTGCGCCAGTTGTGGTCTGCCATTCACCTGGCGCAAGAAATGGGCCAAGGTCTGGGACGAGGTGCGCTATTGCTCGGAACGGTGTCGGCGGGCGCGCCCCAAAACGGGTCAGAAACCCTGACCGCCCGAGTTGCCTATCGGAAACTTTGGCCCTAAGACTGCCCATCGCATACAATCGTACACGGGCTGACAGGGACGCGGCAGATGGTAGACAGACAACAGATCAATGGGTTGCAGGTGGCCGCAGAGCTGGCCGACTTCATCAATGCGCAAGCGCTGCCGGGAACCGGTGTGACGCCGGAGACCTTCTGGGCCGGATTTGCGCGCATGGTGACGGAATTGGGCCCGCAAAACGCAAACCTGCTGGAAAAGCGTGAAACCCTGCAAAAGCAGATCGACGATTGGCACAGCCTGCGGCGCGGACAGCCGCATGATCACGAGGCGTATCAGGCGCATTTGCGCGCCATAGGCTATCTGCTGGACGAGGGCGAGCCGTTTCAGATCGAAACGAAAAATGTCGACCCGGAAATCGCGTCAGTGCCGGGGCCGCAGTTGGTGGTGCCGATCACCAATGCGCGCTATGCGCTGAATGCGGCCAACGCGCGTTGGGGCAGTCTTTATGACGGGTTTTATGGCACCGATGCGATGGGCAGCACGCCGCCGGCCGGTGGTTACGAGCGTGGGCGCGGTGCGCGGGTTGTGGCGCGCGCGCGGGTGTTTCTGGACGAGGCATTCCCGATTGTGGGCACTTCGCATGCGGATGTGCGCCGGTATCATGTGAGTGGCGGTGCGTTGCTGGTGGATGACAACCCGTTGCAACAGCCCGAGAAATTCGTCGGCTACCGGGGCAATCCACGCGCGCCGGACGCTGTTGTTCTGGTCAATAACGGGCTGCATGTCGAGCTGGTTTTTGACCGTGCCCATGCGATTGGCAGCCGCGATCAGGCGGGTCTGGCTGATGTGGTGCTGGAAAGTGCGGTCACCGCCATCATGGATTGCGAGGATTCGGTGGCCTGCGTGGACGCGCAAGACAAGGTGCAGGCCTATTCCAACTGGCTGGGCCTGATGAAAGGCGACCTGAAGGCGGTTCTGAGCAAGGGCGGTCAGACCGTCACCCGTGAACTGGCAGCCGACCGGCCCTATTTTGCGCCGGATGGCAGCGAGCAGATGCTTAAAGGGCGCGCGCTGATGTGGATCCGCAATGTTGGGCATCTGATGACCAACCCGGCCGTGCTGGACGGCGACGGCAGCGAGGTTTTTGAAGGGCTGATGGACGCGTTGATCACGGTGCTGATCGCCAAACATGATCTGGCGCAGGGCGGGGGCAATTCGGTCTCGGGGTCGGTCTATGTGGTCAAACCCAAGATGCACGGACCCGAAGAAGTGGCCTTTGCGGACCGCACCTTTGACATGGTCGAAGAGATCCTTGGCCTGCCGCGTCACACGGTCAAGATCGGGATCATGGACGAGGAACGCCGCACCACGGTGAACCTGAAACAGTGTATTCGCGCGGCCAAATCCCGTGTGGCCTTTATCAACACTGGGTTTCTGGACCGTCCGGGCGACGAGATTCACACCTCGATGGAGGCGGGGCCGTTCAGCCGCAAGGACTTCATCAAGCGCAAGGCGTGGATTGGCGGGTACGAGAACCAAAACGTGGATATCGGGCTGGAATGTGGTTTGTCGGGGCGCGCGCAGATCGGCAAGGGCATGTGGGCGATGCCGGATCTGATGGCGGCGATGCTGGAGCAAAAGATCGAACATCCCAAGGCGGGCGCGAACTGTGCCTGGGTGCCCAGCCCGACGGCGGCGACGCTGCATGCGCTGCATTATCACAAGGTCGATGTGTTTGCCTTGCAGCGCGGCCTCGCCAAAGGTGGGCGGCGGGCCTATGTGGATACGATTTTGGATATCCCGCTGGCGGCCTATCAAAAGTGGACCGACGCGCAAAAACAGCGCGAAGTGGAAAACAATGCGCAAGGCATTCTGGGTTATGTGGTGCGCTGGGTTGACCAGGGTGTTGGCTGTTCGAAAGTGCCTGATATGAACAATGTCGGGCTGATGGAAGACCGTGCCACCTGCCGGATTTCGGCCCAGCATGTGGCCAATTGGCTGCATCACGGCGTGGTCGACGCGCAGGATGTGATGAGTGCGATGCGCAAGATGGCGGCCGTGGTGGACGCGCAAAACGCTGATGATCCTGACTATGTGGCGATGGCTCCGGGGTTTGAGGGACTCGCGTTTCAGGCGGCGTGTGATTTGGTGTTCAAAGGGCGCACGCAGCCTTCCGGGTACACCGAGCCAGTGTTGCATGCACGTCGTTTGGAACTGAAGGCGCAGTGATGTGAAGGACGGCGAGGGGCCAGCCCCTCGCGCTCCCCGGGATATTTTTAGCAAGAGGAAATAGACATGGCAGTTTCGTTGGAGACGGCACGCGGCATCATTGCTCAGACTTTGGCGAAGGGGCGTGAGATGGGATTGAAACCCTTGTCGGTTGTTGTGTTGGATGCGGGGGGGCATGTTTTGGCGTTTGAGCGCGAGGACGGGGCGTCGCCTGGGCGGTTTCAGATGGCGCATGGCAAGGCTTATGGGGCGATCATGCTGGGCATTGCGGGCACGGCGCAGATGGCGCGCGCCGAGGGGCAGGCCTATTTCGTTGGTGCGATGAATGGGTTGTTCGGTGGACAGTTTGTGCCGGTGCCGGGGGGCGTTTTGGTCCGTGATGGGGCAGATGAGATCATCGGGGCCGTTGGTGTGACCGGTGACAGTTCGGAAAATGACGCGGCTGCGGCGCAGTTTGCGATTGAGGCGGCGGGTCTGGGCGCTGAAATTTAGGGCAGTTCTGGTTGAAATCTGTGCAAATCAGCACAATTTTCTGCGCCGTGGCGCAGAGGCTAAGGTCTTGTTTGGATTGAGTGCGCTATGTAGGGTACATACATCCTGATGAGAGTGAGTTCATGACCCGACCTGTCGTAGGTATCATTTCCAACGCCTATCTGATGAATGATCAATATCCGGTACACGCCGGGGGCACTATGAACACGCAGGCGGTGTCGCATGTGTCGGGCGCTTTGCCGATGCTGGTGCCGACGGATCCGAGTTTTGTGTCGGTTGAGGAATTGCTGGAGATTTGCGATGGGTTTTTACTGACCGGTGGGCGGCCCAATGTGCATCCAGAAGAATATGGCGAGGCCGAGACCGAAGCGCATGGCACGTTTGACCGAGAACGTGATGCCATTGTTTTGCCGCTTGTGCGCGCCTGTGTCGAGCGGGGGCAGCCGTTTTTGGGTGTGTGCCGGGGGTTTCAGGAGGTGAATGTGGCGATGGGCGGCACGCTCTATCCCGAAATCCGCGACTTGCCGGGGCGCGACAATCACCGCATGCCGCCCGATGGCACGCTGGAAGAGAAATTTGCGCTGCGTCACACGGTCAGCGTGTCGCCCGGGGGTGTGTTTTCAAAGGTGTTTGGCGCTGATGAGGTTTTGACCAACACGCTGCATGGGCAAGGCATCAAGGACGCCGGGCCGCGCATTGTTATTGATGGTCATGCGCCCGATGGCACGCCCGAGGCGATTTATGTCAAAGATGCGCCGGGGTTCACTTTGTCGGTCCAATGGCATCCCGAATGGGACGCGGCCAATGACCCGGTGTCGCGCCCTTTGTTTGAAGCCTTTGGTGCGGCGGTGCGCGACTGGGCAGAGAGAGCAGCGCGCCCCGCTTTGAGGCGCGCTTGAGGATTTAAACGATTGTCAGCACGTCTTCGAGCCCGGCAATATCGCTGAAGTTCTGGATCGCCAATGTGTTGCCGCCGCCAAAGTCGAACACTGTGTTTGCGCCAACGGTTGAGGCCAAATCCAGGACATCCAGCACCGAAAGCGTGCCGGTCCACAGGCTGTCGTCGATGTTGAGCAGATCGTCATCCAGATCGAAATCGGTGATCGCATCGGCGCCACCATTGTAGACGAACGTGTCGATCCCGGCGCCGCCGGTCATATCGTCGTCTCCTGCGCCGCCATCCAGCGTGTCGTCGTCGGCGCCGCCGTCCAGATCGTCATTGCCATCATTGCCGTTGATCACGTCATTGCCAAAGCCACCCGCCACGTCGTCGTTGACGAAAGAGCCATGGAACGTGTCGTTGCCGCCCTGCAGATCGAAGTTGCCGATGTTGCGGAAGGTGGTCACACCGCTGACGTCGATGACGTTGTTGGTGGCATCGCCGCGCACTGTGCCACTGTCAAAATCAAGCCGCTCGACCGAGGCGGCGGCGTCCAAAGTCAGGGTTTTGAAGGTGGCGCGGCTGCTCAATGCCAGCGTATCGGTGCCGGATCCGCCGTCATAGGTTTCTTCGCCAATCACCTCGAGAAAGGCGAGCTGGAACGTGTCGTCGCCGCCACCGCCGATGTAGATGTCGTCATCAGTGCCGCCCGACAAGGTATCATCGCCCAGACGTCCTTCGAGCGTGTCGCGCCCCGATCCGCCTTCCACCACGTCATCGGTTTTAGACCCGATGAACGTGTCGTTGCCGCCCTTCAGATCAAACGAGCCGGCGTTCAGAAAGGTGTTCACGCGCGAGACGTCAAAGGTGTTTTTGGATGCCGTGCCGCTGATCGTGCCCAAACCAAAGTCGATGCGCTCGACCGAAGCGGCCGTGTCGAGGGTCAGTGTGCCGAAGGTGGCCGTCTGGTTCAGAGCCAATGTGTCGGTGCCGGCGCCGCCATCATAGCTTTCCTCGACCATGACTTCGAGAAAGGCGAGTTGGAACGTGTCGTTGCCAGCGCCGCCGTCATATGTGTCGTCATCGGTGCCGCCGCTCAGCACGTCGTTGCCGCCATTGCCCACCAGCGTGTCGCGCCCGGCGCCGCCAAAGACCTCGTCGTTCAGTTCGGTGCCCAGAAACGTATCTTTGCCTCCGCCCAGATCGATGTCGCCAAAGTTCAAGATCGTTTGAATGCCGGTCAGATCAATAGTGTTGTTGCCGCCCGAGCCCAAGAGTCGGCCATTGTTGAAATCAAACACCTCAACGGATGTTGAGGCGCTGAGATCAAGCTGCACAAAAGTGGCGCGGTTGTTCAGACGGATCGTGTCGGTGCCGGTGCCGCCGTCATAGGTTTCATTGACGCCAGACTCGAGAAAATCGATCTGGAAGATGTCGTCGCCCGCACCGCCATTATAGGTGTCTTGGCCGGTGCCGCCGCTCAAGGTGTCATCGCCGCCATTGCCGTTCAGCGTGTCGCGGCCGCTGTCACCGGTCACGTCCTCGTCCAGCTCCGAGCCGTTGAAGGTGTCGTTGCCGCCAGACAGGGCGATGTTGGAAAAGTTTTCGAAAGTATCCACACCGGTCAGATCGATGGTGTTCTTGCCGCCATTGCCGTTCAGCGCGCCGCCGTCAAAATCAATCACCTCGACCGAGGCCGCTGCATCAAGGATTAGGTTGCCAAAAGTGGCGCGACCGCTGAATTCCAGCCGGTCTGTGCCGGTGCCGCCGCTGTAGTTTTCCTGAAACACGTTTTCCAGAAACGCCAGACGGAAGGTGTCGTCGCCCGCCCCGCCATCAAAGCGGTCGCGCCCTGTGCCGCCATCCAGAATATCGTCGCCGCCATTGCCAAACAGGAAATCGCGGCCAGCTTCGCCCAACACGATGTCGTCAAGCTCGGAGCCTTCAAAACTGTCGTCGCCCGCGCCCAGTTCAACCTGCAAAAAATCAATATAGGTGGTGACGCCAGTGAAGTCGAAAATGTTGTCAAGCGACGTGCCTGACGCCCGGCCACCATCAAAGTCGACTTCTTCGACCGAGGCGGCGGCGTCGAGTATCAAGTTGTCAAAGGACGCGCGGTTGTTGAACACCAAACGGTCGATGCCAGTGCCGCCGTTGAACACTTCGTTGGTGCTGGTGTCCACGAATTGGAGCAAAAAGGTGTCGTCACCACCGCCACCGTTGAACGTGTCCTCGCCGCTGCCACCGTTCAGCGTGTCATCACCGCCGTTGCCGTTCAGGATGTCGTTGCCACCCAGTCCGTTGAGAATGTCATTGCCGCCCATACCGTTCAGCGTGTCGTCGGTTGCGAACCCGTCCAGCGTGTTGTCGAGGCCGTCGCCATTAACAATTGCCATTTGAAACCCTTACATCAAATCAAAATAAACAGGGTCGATCAAAATAGACCCCGATTGGTACTGCGCCTCCAATCGAAACGCCGGCAAAGTTTTAACGAAATAGGTCAGGAAAGCAAGCGGCCCCGCCGGCACGGACAGGCGGGGCGGTGCGGATCAAATCAGCAGATCAAAGGTTTTTGACAACGGCAAACTGCGCGCCCGCGTGCCGGTCAGATCGAACAAGGCGTTGCCCAGAGCAGGCATCGCAGGCGGTGTGCCCGGCTCGCCGGCGCCGCCCATATGCGGGTTGGTCTCCAGAATGGTCACCTCGGTCAGCGGCGTGGTGTGCATGCGCAAACCGTCATAGTCGGGGAAGTTTTCCTGCTCGACCATCCCATCGGCAAAGGTGATTTCCCCGAAACACGCCGCAGACAGACCATAGATCATACCGCCGACCATCTGTGCCTCGATGATGTTGCGATCCAGCGCCAGCCCCATATCACAGGCAATCCAGGCCTTGTTGATCCGGATCGCGCCGTCCTCGTCGACCACTTCGATGACCTGCGCCACCGGCGTGCCAAAGCTGTAGGTGAATGCGACGCCGCGCCCGACACCATCGGGTGTCTTGCCGCTCCAACCCGACATGTCGCGCACTGCCTCCAGACAGGCGGCGCTGGGCGCGTGCTCGCCGGTCATCAGCTCAAGGCGGAACTCCAATGGGTCGCGCCCGGCGGCATGGGCCATTTCGTCCAGGAACGTATCGTGGAAAAAGCCGTTGAACGAATTGCCCACCGAGCGCCAGAACCCCACGGGGATGTCCAGTTCGGCCAAATGCCCCTGCACCCGGTAATTGGGGATGGCATAGGGTTGGTTGAACGCGCCCTCTACATGGACCTTGTCGGGCCCGCCCATCGGCAATCCGGTCAAGCGCCCCATCGCCGGTTGCACCGCCGATTGACCGGCGATCTTGGCCTCCAACAGCACCGCTTTTCCGCCCGAGATGCCGCCCTTGAACCGCGCAATCGCGCCGGGGCGGTAAAAATCGTGGCGCATGTCTTCTTCGCGGCTCCAGGTCAGTTGCACAGGCGTGCCTTCTGCGGCCATTGCCACGCGGGTGGCAAGGGCCGCAAAGTCCAGCTCGCCGCGCCGGCCAAATCCGCCACCCATCAAGGTGGTGTGGATGGTCACGGCATCAGCGTCCAGACCCGCAATGCCCGCACAATGGCTTTGCTGGAACGTTGGCGATTGGTTGCCGCACCACACCTCAAGCGTGTTGCCGGTGAACAGCGCGGTGGCGTTCATCGGCTCCATCGTGGCGTGGGCCAAATAAGGGACGGTGTAGTCGGCGGTGATTTCAATTTCTGGGGCGGCTTTGGTCACATCGCCATCATCGCGCATCACGGAATTCGGCTCGGTGTCGAGCGCGGCTTCGATTTGTGCAAAGATCGCATCGGTTTCGCCGGGGTAGGTGGTCGGACCCCAGTCGATGTCAATCGCTTCGACCGCTTGTTGCGCAAGCCAGGTGTTGGAGGCGATGACCGCGACGCCGCCGCCCAGATCCACCACCTGATCGACGCCGGCCATATTGCGCGCGGCGCTATCATCAAAGCTGTTCATCAACCCACCCAGTCGCGGGTTCATCCGCACGGCGGCGAATTTCATGCCGGGCAAACGCACATCAATGCCAAATTGCGCGGTGCCAGTGGATTTGCCCACCATATCAACGCGCGGCACCGATTTGCCCAAATAGCGCCAGGTGCTGGGGTCGCGCAACGTCACCGAGGGCGGATCGATAGTAGCGGCGGCCTCGGCCAGTTCGGAATAGCTGAGCGTGGTGCCGTCCGGTGCGATCACCATGCCGTCCTTGGTCTTGAGCAACTGGCGCGCCATGCCAAAACGCTGTGCTGCGGCCTCTTTCAGGGTTTCGCGTGCGGTCGCGCCGGCCTCGCGCATGCGCACAAACCCGTCTTTCATCGAGGTCGACCCACCGGTGACTTGCAGCGACAGCAACTTGCCCATGCCGCCCAAAACCTCGGCCACATTGTGTTGGAAGTTCGAAATGTCATAGCCTTTGTTGGGCAACACTTCGCCCATCATCGCACTGTTGTAATAGGCTTTTGCGGCAGGGCCGTGCACCACGCGCACGTCTTCCATGGCCACATCAAGCTCTTCCGCGATCAGCGCGGCCCAGGTGGTATGCACGCCCTGACCCATTTCGGCGCGCGGTGAAATCAGCGTGACACCCTGCTGGTCGATCATCACAAACGGGTTCAGCGCGGCCTCGCCCGATCCGGGTTTTAGCGGGTTGGGGGGCGTTTCATTATATTTGTAAACGCCAAATCCGACGCCGCCCACAATGGCGACCGAGCCGATCAGAAAGCTACGCCGGGCGATGGTTCCAATGCGTGACATTTTACGCTTCCTTCATTTTGTCAGCTGCGGTTTTGATCGCCGCGCGGATCCGAGGGTAGGTGCAACAGCGGCACAGATTGCCCTGCATGGCGTCGTTGATATCGGCGTCCGAGGGGTTCGGGTTTTCGCCCAGCAACGCGGCGGCGTTCATGATCTGACCAGACTGGCAATAGCCGCATTGCGCCACCTGATGTTCGACCCAAGCGCTTTGGATCGCGGCCATGGCGTCGGGCGTGCCCAGCCCCTCGATGGTGGTGACATCGCCCCAGACATCGGCCAAAGACACCTGACAACTGCGCACCGCTTCGCCGTCAATGTGAACGGTACAAGCGCCACAGGCGGCCACGCCACAGCCGAATTTCGTGCCCGTCAACCCGATCTGGTCGCGCAGCACCCAAAGAAGCGGCACGTCATCGGGCAAATCCACCCGATGTTGGGTGCCGTTGATGGTCAGATCTGTGGCCATTGCAGTTGTCTCCCGTTGCTTGTGACGTTATGACAATAGTAGAGTGATATGTCAGGACGTCAATTGACAATATTGGGCAAGAGTGTCACAGCACAGAGATGACCGAGATCGCGCAAGACCCAAAACTCAAAGCCATTCTGGAGGCGGCGTGGTCGGCTTTTGCGGCCTATGGGTTTCGCAAAACCTCGATGGATGACATTGCCAATGGGGCAGCGATGTCGCGCCCGGCGTTGTATTTGCACTTTAAGAACAAAGAGGACATCTTTCGCTCGCTTTGCCAATATTTCTATGAAACACAAAGCCTTACGGTGCGCGAGGCCCTACAGCAGCCCGGCCCTCAAAGTGACGTGCTGGCCGCCGCGATCATGGCGCAGGGCAGTGGTTTGGTGCAAGAGATGATGAGCTCGCCGCATGGGCTGGAATTGCTGGACACAGGCAAAACCACAGCGCGTGATATCGCCGAAGCAGGTGAGGCAAACCTGAGTGCAATCTATGCCCAGTGGTTGGCGCGCCATGCTGAAACAGGGGCGATCCGATTGCACAGCACGCCCGACCTGACGGCCGAGGCGATCACGTCGACGCTGAAGGGGCTGAAATTTCAGGCCAGCGGTTATGCCAGCTACCACGCGCGGCTCAGCGCTGTGGCAGCCTTGTTCGGAGCCGGGATTTCGGCGTGATCAAAGCGCTGTGCGCAGGTGCCAAAGTTCTGGAAATAGTTCGACTTCCAGCATTTTTTTCAAGTAACTCACACCGCCGGTGCCGCCTGTGCCGCGTTTGAACCCGATGACCCGTTCCACCGTGGTGACATGATTGAAACGCCAGCGGCGGAAGTAATCTTCAAGATCGACCAGTTTTTCGGCCAGCTCGTAAAGCTCCCAATGCTGATGTGGATCGCGGTAAACCAGGCTCCAGGCGTCGACGATTTCGGGCGTGGGCGCGTGGGGCTGGCGCCGGTCGCGTTGCAACACGGTTTCCGGCAAAGGCGCGCTGTGGTGCAGGGCAGCCAGGGCCACATCGTAAAGCGACGGCTGGGCCAGCTCGGCCTCGAGCAAGGCCGCAACATCGGCGCGATGGGCGTGCGGGCGCAGCATCGCCGGGTTGCGATTGCCCAACATGAATTCGACCAGCCGGTATTGATGCGACTGAAACCCCGACGATTGGCCCAAAGCCTCGCGAAAGGTGGTGTAATCGCTGGGGGTCATGGTGCGCAGCACGTCCCAGGCGTTGTTGAGTTGTTCGAAAATCCGCGCCACCCGGGCCAGCATTTTGAAGGCGGGGCGCATATCCGGGCCTTGCAAAGCAACGCGCGCGGCGTCCAATTCGTGGATCACCAGCCGCATCCAAAGCTCTGAAGTCTGGTGTTGAACGATGAACAACATCTCGTCGTGGGCGTCCGACAGGGTGTGCTGGGCGTCCAGAACTTTGCCCAATTGCAAATAATCACCATAAGACATGCGCCCGTCAAAAGACATTTGCGCGCCCTCTTTTGCGGGATCGTAGGGCGTGCTCATGTCACGGCCGCGCGGGTCTGATAGGCCGGGTTGTCCCACAGTTGATTGTCCATCACATCGGCCAAAATGGCCACAGCGGCGCGCACATCACCCTCGTCGATGTAAAGCGGGGTAAAGCCAAATCGCATGATGTCAGGGGCGCGAAAATCGCCGATCACTCCGCGCGCGATCAACGCCTGCATCGCCGAATAGCCATGTTCAAACCGGAAGGACGCCTGGCTGCCGCGTTGGTGCCCGTCGCGCGGGCTGGCCAGGTCGAGCATAGGGCAGGCCTGTTCGACCAGCTCGACAAACAGATTAATCAGCTCGATCGAGCGTGTCCGCACATCGCCCATATCGGCCATGTCCCAAACATCAAGCGCAGTGGAAAGCGCGCTCATTTGCAACACCGGCGGTGTGCCCACGCGCATCCGCTCAATCCCGGTGCCGGGGGCATATTCCAGATCAAAGGCAAAGGGAGCGGCATGGCCCAGCCAGCCGGACAAAGCCGGCACGACGCGTCCGGTGTGGCGCGGTGCCACATAGATGAAGGCCGGCGCGCCGGGGCCGCCGTTGAGATATTTATAGGTGCACCCCACCGCGAAATCAGCCCCTGCGCCGGCCAGATCAACCGGAATTGCACCGGCGGAATGGGCCAGATCCCAGACCGTCAATGCGCCCGCGGCGTGAGCCTGGCGGGTGAGGGTGGCCATGTCGTGCTTGGCCCCAGTGCGGTAATCGACTTCCGTCAACATCAACACAGCGACGTCTTCTGTCAGGTGCGCGGCGACGTCTTCGGGGGCGACAGTGCGCAATTCATAATCGTCGCCCAGCATGCCCAGCAGCCCTTCGGCCATGTAAAGATCAGATGGGAAATTGCCGGTATCTGACAGCACAACCTTGCGATCAGGGCGCATTTCCAACGCCGAGGCCAACGCTTGATAGACCTTGATCGACAGCGTATCACCGATCACCACATGACCCGGCTCCGCTCCGATCAATTTGCCAACTCGGTCACCCAGAACGGTCGGTTGCGCCATCCACCCGGCCTTGTTCCAACCGGTGATCAGCATCTGACCCCACTCTTTTTGCAACACATCCTGCATGCGCGCGCCTGTCTGGCGGGGCAGGGGGCCGAGCGAGTTGCCGTCAAGATAGATCATGCCCTCAGGCAGCTCGAAGAGGTGTTTCATAGG
>JBGCDD010000100.1:0-9484 GCA_045105075.1 Sedimentitalea sp.
CAAGGGGCGCGCCCTTGGCCGCGCTCACAAATCGAGGTATGAAATCGATTTGTGACCGCCTGAACGGTACGCCAAGGAAGTGCCTGGGATGGAGAACCCCAACCGAAGCATTCAGACAAGAACTGATGAAACTGAGATAGCGGAAACCATCGCAACGACCCTTGAGATTCCATATACATGCCTCTCGGGCAAGATGCATTTCGTTGGTCCCGATCAGTTCCATGGTTTCGAAGATCGCCTGACGACCGAGATTTATCCAGCCGATATGTCCTGGACCTCTGATCCCAACTTGGCCGGTAAAACCGCTGGTGACAATCAGGGCCACGGGTTTGGCGTGTCGACAATTGACACGGTGAAAGACGCCGGCCCCGTCGCGCGTTCCATGCAAATCGACTATGATCAGGACGTGGTCCACCACGCGGTGCGCAAGATTTACGACCGGGCACGCAGTGACGACAAACGCCCCTTCATGCTGACGGTGTCGCTTACGCAGCCACATGACCCTTACGTCACGACCCAAGAATTCTGGGACCTGCATCCCGACGAAGCCATAGATGACCCGCGCGTGCCGCCAATTCCGGTCGAGAACCGCGATCCGCACAGCCAATCGGTCTATTACCATTACAGCCAGCACAAGTGCGAGGTGTCCCAACAGGACTACGGCAATGCAAGGCGCGGATACTACGGAATGGTGTCTCAAACCGATGCGCATCTGGGTCAGGTCATGCAGGCGATCGAGACCGCTGGATTTCAAGAAAACACAGTTATCGTGTTCACGTCGGATCATGGCGATATGATGGGTGAACGCGGCATATGGTTCAAAAAGACGCTGTATGATCCGGCGATCCAAGTGCCGCTGATCATTGCGCAACCGAACCAAACCGCTGCGCGCAAAACGTCGCCTGTGTCCTTGTTGGATATCTTTCCGACGCTGCTTGAAATCGGTGGTGTTGGCGAGACAGCCATAACATCGCAGATCGACGGCCAGTCGTTGTGTCATGGCGAACGGACTGGTCCAATTCTGGTCGAGCACCTTGACGGAGGCACCGCCGCGCCGCGCGTTTGTGTGCGCAATGGCGATTGGAAACTGGTTGTGTCACTGGCGTACCCGGCGATGCTCTATAATCTGGCTGACGATCCTTTGGAATTGAACAACCTCGCCGGCAAAGAACCAGACATTGAGGCCGAGCTGACATCGATTGCTGATATCAACTGGTCGCTGGAAAAGGTGCAAACAGCAATGGAAGCCTCGCAAAGAGAGCGAAAGCTTGTCGATGCGGCGTTGGCCATCGGGCGACAAGAGTGCTGGGATTACACTGCAGACACGCGTTGGCAAAGTGCAAACTACGTCCGCCGGGGCGACACATTTCCCGAAATCGAGCGCCGGGGTTATCTTGAGTGCAAAACAAAAACGCCAAACTGATGTTTCGGTGACAAGGCAGAGCCGATCTACGGATATGCGACAACGCGCAAGCAGAGCTTGTCGCTGTCTTGAACAGGACAATATGCGCAAGGGCTGTCCTCACGCCCAAATCAAAACACAATCCCCATAAACCGATTGATTGCGAACGAACCGGACCTTGTTAGCCTGATGCGTCAGTTCGAGGGGAGGGTGGGGTATTGCGCGCAAGGTCACCGCGACGTTCCCTAACAAAACAGGTTGAGCGTAAAGAGCTTTCACTTTTGTCGGATCGCGTAAGGCGTGACGCTGAACGTAGGCTCGAAATTGAACAGGGTCTTTGCGGCAATTGCCCGATTGATCAGCATTTGGGCGGTTTGCTCTTTATCAAACCGGGTTAACAGGACAACCCACCATCCACTTTCAATTCGATCCCGGTGATAAAGGCGGCTTCGTCGGATGCCAGAAACAACGCGGCATTGGCCACATCCCATGCGGTGCCCTGACGTCCCATTGGCACCATCGCAGCCCGTTGGCGCGCCACCTCGTTTGGGTCAGAACCGGGGCTGACGACGGCATTGACATGCGGGGTTTCGATGACGCCCGGCAGAATGCTGTTGGTGCGAATGCCAAAGGGTGCGTTTTCTTTTGCCAGCGACCGGGCAAACCGGCACAGGGCGGCCTTGGACGCCTCGTAAGAGACATAAGAATAGGGGCCGGAATAGACGGCGGCCAAAGACGACACAAAGGTTAAGACGCCAGCCCCCTGTGCCCGCATCGCGGGCAGGACAGCGCGGCTCAAGCGCATCGCGCCCGTCAGGTTGATGTCAAAGACCCTTGCCCAATCTTCGTCTGCGGTCTCAACCACGCCGCCCTGGCTGCTTATTCCCACGTTGTAGTGCAGCACATCCAACCCGTCCCACGCGCTTTGCGCGGTTCCCAGAACCTTGTCTGCTGTATCTGCATTTGTGACATCTGCGCCGAGGACCACAACAGACCCACCTTCGGATCGGATGATCTGTGCGGTGGCATCCGCTGCCGTCTCGTCGCGATCCACGCATAAAACATGTGCGCCATGACGGGCAAAGGTCACGGCCGCTGCTTTGCCATTGCCCCAACCTGGCCCGATGGATCCGGCCCCGATCACGGCGATACGTTTTCCCGCGAGCCGTGTCATCGTTCAAGCAATAGATTGGGCAGCCACATTGCGATTTGCGGTTGCCAGATCAAGACAAAAAGAACGCCAACTTGCAGCATCACAAACGGGATGATCCCGCGATACACGGCCTTCATATCAAGCAGGTCTCCTGCTGCGCCTTTCATATAGAACAGGGCGATGCCAAAGGGCGGAGTCAAAAAGGAGGTTTGTAAATTGACCGCAACCAGAATGGCGAACCAATAGATCAACTGATCCTTGGCGATATGCTCACCAAGGTCCAGCAAATCGACAATAGGGGCAAAAATCGGCAGCACGATCAGGGTGATTTCGATCCAGTCAAAAAAGAACCCCATTACGAAAATGATCGCCATCATGCCCAGCAACAGCCCCCAGTCGCCCATGTTCATGCTGTGGGCCAGTTCGACGATGTAGTCATCGCCGCCGATCTTGCGAAACACGTAGGCAAAGGCTGTTGCCGTTGAAAGGATGAAGAACAACAGCGCCAGCGTGCGCAACGAACTGTCCGTGGCTTCAGCCAAAACCGGAAGCGACAGCCGCCCGCGCACAAGGCCCAGCAGCAGGGCGGCAAATGCGCCAACCCCGGCGGCTTCGGTTGGGCTGGCAAGGCCGCCGATGATCGAGCCCAGCACGGCGATGATCATCAACAGCGGAAAGCTGACCGACACGATGGCCTCAAGCCACAGGCCCTGCCGGTCTTCAGCACAGAGTGCCCCAGCGGGCGGCGTGTCTTGCGGGCGCAGGATCGAGCGCACGACCAGATAGACCAGATAGATGCCTGCCAGAAACAGCCCCGGCAGGAAGGCGGCCACGAAAAGCCGCGACAGGTTGAGCGACAGGAGATCCCCCATAAACACCAACATGATCGACGGCGGAATAAGAATGCCCAACGTGCCTGCACTGGCCACTGTGCCCGACGCAAGCGCCGGTGAATACCCCGCCCGCACCATTGTGGGCAGCGCCATAACCGTCAGCATAACAACCGACGCGCCAACGATACCCGTGGCGGCGGCAAGGATTGTGCCCATCAAAACAACAGCCAATGCGAGCCCACCGGGAACCCGGCTCAGCAGTTTTTGCAACGTCAACAACAGGTCTTCGGCGATCCGGGTTTTTTCCATCACCACGCCCATCAGCACGAACATGGGCACAGCCACCAGAACGCCGTTGTCGACCACCCCGCCATAAATACGGGTCGGGATCAGCGACAGATGCACTGTCTTCATTTCGCCCAGCCAGATGGCCAAAAGCGCAAAGATCAGCGACACGGACGCCAGCACAATCGGCACAGGAAGCGTTGTGAACAATCCCAAAATCAGGGTCAGGAACATCAGCCCCGGAAGGATCTCGGTCAGAATTTCCATAGCGGCGCTTTTTCAAAGGCAGACTGGCGCAGATCGGGGCGCTTGAGCACGGCCAGAAGCCGGATCATCACAGCGATGCAGGCACAGATTGCAATGGCGGCGGATAAGGGCACGACCGATTTGATGACCCAGCGATGCGGCAATCCGCGACCGCCATTGGCGCCTTCTCCGCGCAAAAAGGCGCGCTCGGTGAACTCATAGCCATACCAAACGATGATCAACAAAAACGGGGTGACAAACACCAGCAGCACCCAGAATTCCAGCCAAAGTCGCAGACGCTCGTTGATCTTGTCGGCCAGCACATCAATGCGGACATGGGCATCACGGGTATAGGCAAAGCCGATGCAGAACAGCGCCACCAGCCCGTGCATGTGCCACTCAACTTCTTGCAGCATGATCGACCCTGTTGCAAAAAACTTGCGTCCGATCACGTCGTAGATGATGACAAAAACCAGAGCGACCATGACCACGGCGGCCAATCGCGCCGCTTGATCGCAAATCCAGGTCAACCTGTCTGCCAGGCGTAACGCGCGTTCCAATGGCCCCTCCCGTTGGTTGCAGCATCCGACGCGATGGCCGGATGCTGCGGAGTTAACTCAGTCCAGATAGCCGAGTTTTTTCCATTCCGAATAATTTGCACGGAATTCGCTGATGCTGGCCCATGCCCGCGCAAAGTCGGTGTCAGCTGCGGATTTCTCGGCGACAACCTCGTCCCAGGCACTGGCATAAGCGGCCATGATGTCGTCTGACCATTCATGCACTGTCACGCCGTTTTCGGCCTGCATTTTGGCAAGCGGTTCAAGCTGGACAGCTTCGCCTTCGGCCATTGTGCGCAACATCTGCGCCTCGCACACGGTCTCGATTGCGGCCTGGCCGGCTTCGTCAATCCCGTTCCATGTGTCCATGTTGATGATCACTGACAGGAACGATGTTTGCTGGTGCCAGCCCGGGAAATAATAGTGTTTGGCGTGCTCATGCATGCCCACCAGATTGTCGAGGAACGGAAAGCCCAGCTCGGCGGAATCAATTGCGCCGGTGTTGAGCGCGGCCATCGTATCGGCCAGCCCCATCGATTGAGCTTCGACGCCCAGTTTGCCCATCACAGACGCGCCCAGACCGAAAAAGCGCATCTTCTTGCCCTTCAGGTCTGCCACCGAATTGACCGGCTCGCGGAACCAGCCAGAGGCTTCGGGCACCAGCACACCGCAATGAATGGTCTTGATGTTGTAGGGTTCGGTGATTTCGGCGAACAGCTCCTGACCACCACCATTGTACCACCACGCCGCATATTCGCGGATGTCGGGGCCAAAGGGAAAGGTCGTGAACAAAGGCGCAGACGGCACGATGCCTTCGGCAAATCCGATGGAATACCATGCGCTCTCGACGGCGCCGGTTGAAACCGCATCCCAGACTTCGCCTGTTGCCACCAGTTCGCCGGGGTTCTTGACGTCAAAGTTCACCGCACCCCCGGTGATCAATGTCACGCGCTCGGCCATGTCAAAGGCGGGTTTGCCCAACAAGGGCAGCGTGCCGGGGAAAATATCCTGCATTTCAATGTCTTGTGCCACGGCTCCGCTGGCGATCAGCGCCAGTGTGGCTGTCGTGAGTAAGTGTTTTCTCATCGTCTTCCTCCCTTGGAATTGTCTAGGCGACGCGGTCGCCCTTTTTGACCTGTACGGTTCTGTTATCGACCGCTGGCAACATGCGCGCAGGATCCCGCGTGACCATCACATCGATGACACTTGGGCGGTCGGTTTCTGCAAAGGCGGCTTTCAAGGCCGCTTCTATGTCGCCGGGGTTTTCGACCCGGATGCCGTGGCAGCCCATCGCATTGGCCAGCGCCGCATAGTTGGTTTCTGCAAGGTCCGAGGATTGGTAATTGCCCTCGCCGTACATCAGATGTTGCAACGCCTTGACGTAACCACTGGCCGCGTTGTTCACGACAATGACCGTCACACCCAGCTTCATGCGCCGCGCGGTTTCAAGTTCGCCCAGCACCATGTTGAAACCGCCATCGCCGGTCAGCCCGACAACAACAGCACCTGGATCAGCCAGTTGCGCGCCCATGGCGCCGGGCAGGCCATAACCGATCGAGGCAAATCCGCGATCGGGCACAAAGCTGCGCCGCGCTTTTTTCGAATTGAACAAAAGCCCGCCCCAATGCGCCGCAAACCCACCATCCGCAATCAGATAGCCGGTATCGGGCAGGTGGTTGTTCAGCTCGGTGATCAGCCGCGCCATGTTGATCGGGGTCTCGTCAGAATAGAGCCGCTCGGCCGCAACCTCGTCGTGCCAAACCTGCATCTTGGCTGGAATTTCGGCCAGATAAGCGCTGCGGTCAGCATGAGGCAGATCGCCGAGCGCCGCCGTCAGGTCTTCCAACCCAAGCTTGGCATCGCCCCATAGCTTCAGCGTCGGATCATAGGTGCGACCCATCTCTTCGGGCACGCTTTCCAGATGGATGACCGTCTGGCCTTTGTACGGGATGGTGAACCGCTTGGTGGCAATCTCGCCCAACTTGCAACCGGCCACGATGATGCAGTCAGAGGCCGCGATCAGGTCGTTGGCAATCCGATCATAGCGGCCAAACAGCCCGGCCGACAAAGGCGAGGTACAGGCGATTGCGCCCTTGCCAGACATCGTATGTGCAACTGGCACACTGTTGGTTTCGGCAAAGGCGGTCACGGCCTCGCAGGCACCCGACAGATGAATGCCGCCCCCACACAGCAGGATCGGGCGCACCGCTTTTGCGATCATCCCGGCGGCTTTGGCCAAGGCCGCACCATCGGGTCTGCACCGGATGGCGGGGGCTGCCTGATGGGCTGGATCTGCGACAAAGTCAGAGCCCTCAAAGCCGTGCAACCCGTGGGCCACGTCCTCGGGCACATCCACCACAACCGGGCCGGGCCGCCCGGATGTTGCCACTGCAAAGGCGTAGCGCATGATTTCCGGGATCCGGTGCACCGCTTCGACGCGCAACAAGGCCTTGCAGGCGGGTCGCAGGATCGACACCTGATCGGTTTCTTGTGTCATGTTCTTGCCCGCATGGTCGCGCTGTGCATCGCCCACGATCGCAATCATCGGCGACCCGGCATTCAGCGCCTCAACCAGACCCGTCACCAGATTTGTGGCCCCCGGCCCAAGCGTGGCATCGACCAGTCCAACACGGCCTGAAATCTTGGCATAGGCATCTGCTGCAAAAACCGCGCAACGCTCATCATTGATCAGGTTGTGGTTCAGCCCAAGCCGGCGCGCCGCATCGTAGAACGGCAACAACTGGAAACCGCCCATGCCAAACATCGGGCCCGCGCCATGGGCTTGCAACATGCGCACCAGTGCTTCGCCGCCGGTCATTTCATTGGTCTGTGTCATACGGGGGCAGGCTCCATGGTTTTTAGGGCGGCGTCGGCGATCATGTCGGCTGTGACCCGCATTTGGTTTTCAAGATTGGGGGCATAGGCAATCAGACCACGGGGAGACCCCAGGCGCTGCGGCAATGCCTTGAGATGGATCTCTTGGGTGACGCTGGCCACAACCTCGGCGCCAAATCCGCCAACGGCGACGCTTTCATGGGCCACAACCAGTCGACCTGTTTTGGCAACGCTGGCAAGAACCGCCGGTTTGTCCCAAGGCCAAAGGCTGATCAAATCGATCACCTCGGCATCGATGCCCTTGCCCGCTAGGGTTTCAGCGGCCTCGACACACAGGTTGGCGCAGTTTGACCAGCTCACAAGGGTCACATCGCTCCCTTTGCGGCGCATTTGCGCTTGGCCAAAGGCGCCGGGGGTGGTCACGTCGACTTCGCCCTCCAGCGCCCAAAGATCTTTGTGTTCCAGGTAAACCACCGGATCGTCGCAGGCGATGGCCGCCTTCATCATGGCGTAGTTGTCATGCGGCGTGGCCGGGCACACCACCACGAGACCGGGAATGTGCACGTACCAGCTTTCGAGGCTTTGGCTGTGCTGTGCGGCGGAAGATCGCCACATTCCCATGGGTTTGCGGATCACCATCGGCGCGCGGCTTTGTCCGCCAAACATGAACCGCGCCTTGGCGATCTGGTTGACCAATTCATCCGTGGCGCACAGCGCAAAGTCGGCAAAGCGCATTTCCACGATCGGTCGCGTCCCGGCCATCGCCGCACCCAAAGATGCGCCCATGATCGCGGCTTCTGAAATCGGTGCATCGGAAATCCGCCGGGGCCCGAATTCTTCGACCAGCCCGGTATATTGCTTGAACACACCGCCCCGGCCCAAATCCTCGCCCACGCACCAGACGGTGGGATCGGCCCGCATGGCCTCGGCAATGGCCAGTTTCGCGGCGTCTGCGTAGGTCATGACAGCCATCAAAAAGCCCCTTGTGCCGGCGAGCCAACATCCTGCACATCGGCAAACACCGCGTCGTCGGCGGGCCACGGCGCAGTTGTTGCGGCGTCAAGTGCGCCGGTCATTTCCGCGGCTGCATCCATGCGTAACTTATCAAGAACCGGTTTTTCGACACCGGCCTGCACCAAGGCACTTTGCAGGCGGGCGATCGGGCAATTCGTGCTGGCCTCGGCGTCTGCTTCGCCGTCAGGGCGATAGGTTGCTGGGTCAAAATAGGTGTGGCCATCAACCCGGTAGGTCCGCACATGCAAAAACTCCGGCGTGTTGGTTGCACGGATGCGGGCGATCACCTCGTGCGCCAATTCGGCCAGTCCGGTCACGTCATTGCCGTCAACCTCATGCACTTTCAGACCAAGCGCATGGGCCCGCGCGCCTGCACCGTCCCCGGATGTCATGTCAGAGGTCAGCGTGCTTGCGGAATAGCGGTTGTCCTCGCACACAAACAGGATCGGCAGGTCGAACACGCCCGCCCAGTTGAGGCCTTCCAGAAATGGCCCACGGTTGGCAGCGCCGTCGCCAAAGAAACAGACGGTGACCTGATCGCCGCCCAACAGCCTGACCCCATGCGCTGCGCCCGCCGCGATGGTGATATTGGCTGACACAACGCCGTTTGCGCCCAGCATACCAACGCCGAAGTCAGCGATATGCATTGATCCACCCTTGCCGTTGCAACACCCGCCCGCACGGCCCAGCAGTTCCTTCATCATCGCGGCGGGATCAGCACCTTTGGCCAACGTGTGGCCATGGCCGCGATGGGTTGAGGTGATGTAGTCGTCCCGGCGTAGCGGTTCGATGATGCCGGTCGCGACGGCCTCTTGTCCCAGACACAGGTGGATCGCGCCCAGAACCAGCTGATCGTCAATGGCGGCCTTTTTGGCGGTGACCTCAAAGGCGCGAATGCGTTCCATCATTTCAAGGCGGGCAAGACCGGCATCAATGTCGAAATTTGCGGTCATCACAACAGCCCTTCTGCTTCCAACAGATCGAATTTGCGCCCCAAACCATCGACCTCGGCGCGCAACGGCGGCAACAGCACCTGTTCAATGCGGTCAACATGCATGCGCTCGTTGATGGCGCCAAACCCAAGGGCTGCAAAGGTGCGCCCGGTTGCGCTTTTGATTGGCAGGGCAATGGCGCTCATGCCGGGCACTGGGATACTGGG
>JBGCDD010000101.1:0-31908 GCA_045105075.1 Sedimentitalea sp.
ATCGAGACCCTGTTTGATTGGCTGAAGGACTGGCCGCGTGTTGCAACCCAATACGACAGATGCTCGAAGGTCTTCCTATCAGCCATCGCGCTGGCCGCTCTTGTCATTTGCTGGGTGTCCTCACCCTAGATCGTTTTTGCCGGACAGTGATTGAGACCATGTTTGGCCGCAAAAAGGATTACGGGCGCGTGGCCACCTGTGGCGCCCTCTGTCAGCGCTGCGAGCATCTCCTGCCGGCAGTAGACGCCTGAAAGTTTTTCCGTCAGCCATCGCCCTCACTGCAACCGTCATATTCTGGTTGTGAGACCTGCGCCTAATTGATCGCTGCGTCCCTTGGCAAAATGGGCGGGCTCGCATTCAGGGTTTCAATAGAAATTCCTGCGACAGATTTGTACTTGGCAGCGTGCGCGGCCAGTTCTTGCTGCGAAATAACGTCGTTTATGTCGGTCATCACACCGCCGCAACGGTCTTCCACCCATTGCATCACGGCATCAGGCCCGCTGCCACGATTTGCCAGCCCAACGGCCGTCGTCGAAGGGCGCATGTCGGCCTCGTATACGCTCAGAGCCTGGGGTGTCATGCCATGTTCAAGCAGTTTGGCGCCGATCACGCGGGCATCGATGATCGCTTGACTGGCCCCATTCGAGCCAACCGGATAGGTCGGATGCGCCGCGTCGCCCATCAGGCTGACCCGCCCATCCGTCCAGCTTGGCAGTGGGTCGCGATCTACCATTGGATATTCAAGCACCTGGCGCGCGCCCGAGATCAATTCTGGTACGTTGATCCAGTCGAAATGCCAATCGGCAAAGTCTGACAAGAATGCGTTTGTGTCTGCGGATTTGTTCCAATCGTCTTTGGACCAGCCAATTGACGGATCAAAGCGTTTTTCTGCAATCCAGTTGATTTCAGCTTGGTTTTGCACGGGCGCAGGATGCGTGATCGGATAGGCGACAACACGCAAATTATCGTGCCCGATCATGGCCATAGCCGCGCCGCCAAAAAACACATCGGCTTGGGTGGTGGCGCGCCACAAGACGCGCCCATTCCAAATCGGCGCCCCTTCTTCGGGGTACATCTGCGCGCGGATCGCCGAATGAATGCCATCGGCCGCAATCAGAAGCTCACCATGCGCGCGCCGGTTTACCATTAATAGCGTTGCTGTTTTGCCCGTTTCAAAACCCGTCACGCGCGCGTCGTTAATCACACAGTCAGCGCCCGCGCGCGCACAAAGTGTTTGGTAAAGCATCACCTGCAATTTGCCGCGATGCACCGAGTATTGGGGCCAAGCGTAGCCGCCCCATGTGCCGCGTGGTTCTTCCCAAATGGTCGCACCGTATTTTGTGTAAAACCCAAGTTGCCGGGTTCTGACACCAATTTTTTCCAGTTCCGGTTCAAGGCCCAATTCAAAAAGCTCACGCACTGCATTGGGTTGAATATTGATCCCGACGCCCAACGGCTCGATGGCGCGGGCGCTTTCAAAAATCTGAAAAGGCACACCGATTTGATGAAGTGTCAGACCAAGCGTCAAACCAGCAATGCCAGCGCCGGCGATCAAGACAGTCATACAGATGGCCCCTGGTCACTCCAGCAGGGCAACAGATCGCCTTTCGCCGGTCTTGCATGATAAACAGCGCGCGCAATTGCACGAGACAAACAAAGAGCAGCCGCGTGTCCGATGTCGCTTAGGCTGGCGGTCGGGGCGTCTGGCGCACGATCATCGGTGCTGAGCGCAAAGACCAGATCGCCATCCGCAGGGGAATGGGCTGGAACCGTTGCGCGAGCGATCCCATCATGGGCTGCAATGGCCATGCGCTTGCATTCGGACTTGCTGAGTCTGGCGTCTGTAGCCACAATTGCGATCGTTGTGTTGGCGCGATCCGCGCCAGCCGAGGTCATCGCGCGCAGCTTTCGGCTGGGCAGTGTGCGACCTAATCCAGAAGATGGATCGGCCCCAAGCCCACCAAATTCGCCATCAACCTCAAACGGGGCGGCCCAAAAGTGACGTTCACCTGGGGTCGTTACACTGCCCATGGGGTTTGCGGCAACCAAGGCGCCGACGATTGCGCCGCATTCCAAAACGAAGGACGCGGATCCAAGCCCACCTTTCAGCATAGATGTGAGCGCTCCGGCCCCCGCGCCAACCGAACCGATCTCAAAGGTGTCAGCTGCCGCCATGAACGCAGCCGCTCCTAGTTTCGGGTAAGGGTTTTCAGTCCAGGTTTTGTCGCCACCGTTTAGCAAATCAAACAGGATAGCTCCAGGCACCAAAGGGATAACAGCTGGCCCCACGCGGTATCCCCGACCAGCCAAACGCAAAGCATCAACGACCCCAGAGCAAGCGTCCAAGCCAAAAGCTGACCCGCCCGACAAGACGAGCGCATCAATGGTTGCAACAGACTTATCTGGCGCTAATAGGTCGGTCTCGCGTGTGCCGGGAGCGCCCCCCATGACATGGACTGAAGCCACAAAAGATGAGGCCGACGTCAAAACAGTTGCGCCTGACTTCAAACTTGAATCATGCGCATTACCCACCAAAATTCCGGGCACATCCGTGACCAAGTTCTTTGAGCCCGGCGTCATGTGATAGCCCAATTTGCGGCGCGCCGTACGCGCCACAAAGCCTCCGGCGGGGATATTTTGGGCAAGAGGAAAACCGGCTTTGACACAAATTTAAGAAATATGCGCCAAGTTGATTCTGCGGAACAGGCGGGGACGCCGATGGCCGTGCAAGGGGAAGAGCTCATGGTCTCTTCACCAGGAGGGTGCCATGTGTGCCCTCCTTTTCCTCTTGCCAAAAATATCCCCGCCGGAGGCTTGAAAAGTTCTTTGAGGAACATACCGGCTGCTGCAAAAGCTCTACCAGCTTTCTGCGAATGCTCAGATGCATCGTCCACCATCCACCTCCATAGCGACTCCGGTGATCATGCTGGCTTCTTGCGAGCACAAAAAACAGGCTGCGTTGCCCATGTCTTCGGGTTGTGAAAATCGCCCGATTGGGATTGTGGCGAGGAACTGTGCGCGTCGTTCGGGTGTATCTTCGCCCAAAAAGGACTTCAGCAGTGGCGTTTCCCCTGCGACTGGATTCAGAGCGTTAACGCGAATTCCGAATGGTGCCAACTCGACAGCCATTGTCTTGGTTGCCGTGATCATCCAACCTTTGGATGCGTTGTACCAGTTTAGATTTGGGCGCGGCGAAACGCCAGCGGTCGAGGCGACGTTCAGGATTGCTCCGCTGCGCCTTTCTTTCATCATTGGCACAAATGCTCGGGCGGTGAGATAAACGGATTTCATGTTGACGCCAAAAACCCGGTCGAAATCTGCCTCGCTCACATCTTCGAGGGGGGTGGGCAAGTGGGTCACACCGGCATTGTTGATCAGGATGTCGACCTGACCAAACCTGTCCAATGCGAACTGGGACATCGCGTCCACAGATATTGCTTTGGAAACATCGACCTCAATCGCGACAGCGCCGATTTCTTTGGCAACCGTGTCGGCTGCTTCACCGTTGATATCTGCAATTACAACCTGTGCACCCTCGGCCACAAACTTGCGCGCGATGCCCGCACCAAAACCAGACGCGGCTCCGGTGACGATGGCGACTTGACCTTGTAATCTCATGGTATTTCTCCTCGGCGCTCAGACTAGTCGTCTTGTACCTTGCCACGCAATGCTTTGACCGAGCCGCGCGCCGATTTTGCGTCTAGCCTGCGACGTACGGCGCCTTTGGTTGGTTTTGTGGCGATGCGTCGTTTGGGAGCGATCAGCGCCTGACGGATCAATTCGGCCAGCCGATCGCGCGCGATGTCGCGGTTGCGCGCCTGGCTTCGGGTTTCATCACACTGAAGGATCAACGCGCCGTCTTTGGTCCAGCGCCGTCCAGCCAAACGCCGCAAACGGGCTTTGACCGGCGAACTCAACGAGGGCGAGCGCGCGGCTTCAAAGCGCAATTCAACTGCGGTAGACACTTTGTTGACGTTCTGCCCGCCTGGACCTGAGGCGCGCATAAAGCTTTCGCTCAGCTCCCAGTCTTGCAGGATGATATCGTCGGTCACGTGCAGCATGTTTTTGTTCTACACGGCGCAAGATCAATCAAAAAGGGCCGCCCTTGGATTTGGGCGGCCCTTGTCGAAAGTTTTTCGGAGGTGGGGCCGGTTAGACCGACGGTTTGCTACTACCTCATGGTAGGACAAACGGGCCCACTTGGGCGGCTGCGCCGCGTGGGGCTGCCCTAGCGGGCGACCTCCCAAGCTGTTCCGACACCTCGCTCCAATACCTTTCTTGACACTGGATCACCTCCTTTTCCGTTGTTAAAATCAATCCTAGGATTGCACGGCTTTTTCAGATCACCAAACAAAATCGTCACCCCGCGCGGGCGGGAGGCTCAAAACGCGCAACAATCAGGCGGAAGGGGATCAGCGCCATCAAGGCCAGCGACAGTTTGACCAACCAGTCCGCCACAGCCAGCGAGACCCAGAACGGCAGCACCGGCCCGATGCCCAACAATGGGGTTGCTTCGTTTGCCCAAGTCACATCGTTGGCCGGATCCAGCCAGGTCAACGCATCAGAAAAGGCAATGGAAAAGAACACAATCGTGTCAACCGATGAGCCAACCAACGTTGATGCCAATGGAGCCAGCCACCAAACGCTCCGGCGCAGCGCCGAAAAAATGCTGACATCCAGCAATTGCGCGACCAAAAAGGCCAAACCCGATCCTATTGCGATGCGGAATGTCACCAACGGGCCGTATTCACCCATGATTTGAGTGCCCACCAACGAACAAAACACACCCACCACGAAGCCGGTGAAAACCACGGTGCGCGCAGGGCCCGCGCCATAGACGCGGTTCATCACATCGGTGACCAAGAAGGCCAGCGGATAGGTGAAAGCACCCCATGTCAGCCAATTGCCGAACAGGAATTGCACCAGGATGTTTGAGGCCAGCACGATGGCGGCCATAGCCAGAATGCCAGGAATGTGTGCGCGTGTCATTTTGATGCCCGTTTTGTCAAGGTTGCGGCGACTTGTCCCACCAGATTTGGCGGTAGCAAGCGTCTAGCGCTGCTTTTGGATGGGCGCAAGTCATTCCGTGATCTCGTATTCCACCAGCTCGTTGCGTTGCAAATCGAGGAAGTTGTCATCCGTCACCATGGTCAGGCGGATCAACCCATCGGGCGCGCGCCAGACCGCGATACCTTCCAGATTGCCGTGTCGGGTCGGTCCGGTCGTCAGCACTGTGGTTTCCTGGTCTGGGCCATCAGGCGTAAAGGTCCAACGCCGCACGCGGCTGCGAAAGCCAAGAGCGCCGAAAGCACGTTCAAGCAGATAAAACCGCCCGTCCGGCCCAAAATCCGCGCCGACGGGTAGAAAATCACCGCGCGCCGGCAGATCGAACACGCGCCGCCATTGTTTTGAATCCCAGCGCAACACCGGGATGATCCTGCTGTGTTTCGCGATTTCCTCGGGCAGCGTATAGAGCCGCCCGGCGGAATCAATCGCCAGCGCCTCAAGGGATCCGTTCTTGGCGAAAGTGCGGAACAAGGGCGCGCGCGGCAACGGCACCGCCCGCCCTCCGGGGCGGTCATAGCGAGACACACGCGCAACTCCTTCGAACGACACAAACAACGTGCCATCGCGGCCAATCGCCAGACCTTCGGAATCCACAATGCGCCCGGTCAAAGGCTGGCCAGACGCGGCGCGCAAAGGCCAGGACTGGGTGATTTCAACCTGCGAGATTTGTTTGTCCTGGCGGGTGATGGTGCCAACCACCAACCGGGCGCGGTCGGAAATAACCGTCAGCGCGCGCCCGTCTTCCGACAGCTCAATCCCCGAAAATCCGCCGAACCACGGCACATCCAGCGACCAGGCGAAACTTCCCAGCCACTGTGCGCGCTCGGCCAGTCCAGGTCCCGCCAGAACGATTGCAAGCGCTAGTTGGAGCGCAAGACGTCGGAACATTGCTTGGGCAGGTCTGACAATCTGTATTCGCGTCGCGGCTTGGGTTTAGGCGCGTTGGGGTCAGCTTTGCGCGGGGGGGGCGGGTTCAAGATGTCGTTGACCCATTGTTGCGCATCCGCACAGCCATCACCGCGCGGTGGCGGGTCTTGATTGACACACCCGCGCATCCCTTTGGGGCAGGTCAGGCGCACGTGGAAATGATAGTGATGCCCATACCAAGGCCGGATTTTGCGCAGCCAACGCCGGTCGCCTTTGGCGTCTTTGCACATCTGCACCTTGGCGCCGGGAAACACAAAAATACGCGCAACGCGTTTGTCGCTGGCCGCAGCTTTCAGAATCCGGTGATGCGCGCGGCTCCAGTTGTCATTCACAAAGGCGCCTTTGTTGCGCCGCATCGAGATCGACGAGATGCTCTCGCGTTGTTGCCGGCTGAGGTTGATCCGCGAGGCCGGAAGCATCCAGATGTCAATGTCCAGACCGATCTGATGGCTGCGATGCCCGCTGAGCATCGGACCGCCGCGCGGTTGGCTGATATCGCCGATGTAAAGCCCGCGCCAGCCGGGTTGTTTTGCGGCCTCCCGGCTGAGTTTCTTTATGTAATCAATCGCCTCCGGGTGACCCCAATTGCGGTTCCGGCTCAGCCGCATGGCCTGCCATGTCGGTCCGGTTTCGGGCAATTGCGCTCCACCCGCCAGGCAGCCCTTGGCATAGCTTCCGAACGGCGCAGGTCGTTGCTGCGAACCGTTGGATTTGGCCCCGAATTGCTGTTTGGCGAGTTGTTGTGCGCTTGCCGGGCTCGCCAAAGCCAGCGCAAGCAGCAAAAATCCTGTCAGTCGGGCAACACTCATTCTGGTTGGTCTCCTTCCGCTTTGACCCAGATTAGCAGAACCAGCCCAATTGCAAACAGCCCAATCACCGGCGAGATGCCAATCCGCGCGCTGCCCGTCGCCGCTGTGACGATTCCGATTAAAGTTGGGGCAATAAAGGCGGTGGCTCGGCCCGAAAGCCCATAGAGGCCAAAGTACTCCGTGGGCGCGTCTGGGTCTGCGTGGCGCACCATCAACGTCCGGCTTGACGCCTGAACAACGCCGCCAAGCCCGCCGATCAATGCGCCCAACACGAAGAAGACCATATCAGGCAGGCTGGAATCAGGTGCCAAAGCCATGCCAAAAAACGTCTCACGCGACATGTTCACGATGACCAAACAAACCAGCATCAGCACGCAGAGCGACGCGATGATCACAGGTTTCGGCCCGACCCGGCGATCGACCTTGCCGCCGAGCCAGGAAAACACGATAGAGGAGATCAGCGCGACGATGCCGAAAATGCCGATCTGCGTGATTTCCCAGTTCAACACCAGCCCAGCGTAGAGACCTCCAAAACCGTAAAGACCGTTCAGGGCGTCGCGGTAAAACATGGAAGAACCCAAGTACGCGGCCAGGCTGATGCGATGGCGCAGACTGGTGATGAGACGCCCCAGATTTGAAAGGGCCCCGCGCACGCTGGCGCGCTTGCCTGTTACGGCGCCGTCGCGCACCCACAGGAAATATGGGATCATGAACACTGCAAACCAAATCGCCACAATCGGGCCAACCGCACGGGTGCCCTCACGCTGGCTGGCATCGAGGCCAAACAGCGGATCCAAACCAATCAGTGTTTTACCGGTGCCTTGCTCGGCGAACAAAAGCAAAACGATCAGCAAGGTCACAAATCCGCCGATGTAACCAAAGGCAAATCCCGATCCCGAAATCTCACCGATTTCGTCGCGCGGACCCAGGCTGGGCAGTTGCGCATTGGTGAAAATCAGTGCGTATTCCGCGCCGATGAAACCCAGCCCGAACGCCCCCAACATCAGCCACATATTGGCGCCATCCGGCGTCATGTACCACAGCGATCCAGCGCCCAGCACATACATCAGCGAAAACACAGCGACCCAGGGCACGCGCCGTCCCGATGCATCGGCCAAGGCGCCCATGATCGGGGCGCCAATGCCGATGATCAGCCCCGTCACCGCAAGGCAAACCGCCCATGTGCTTTGCGCGCGGGCATCCGCCGCCGCCTCTTCCAGCCCCATCCCCATGAATGAGCTGGCCGCAACGCTGGCAAAGTAGGGGCCAAAAATGAATGTCACCAAAAGCGTGTGATAGGGTTGGCTGGCCCAGTCGAAAAACCACCATCCCCAAATCCGCTTTCGTGCTGAAATATCTGCCATGTCTGCCCCTTTTTGTTGCCGGGATAAGACAGGGTATCGCGCAGGCAATCAACCCGTCCGCATATCGCCGGAAATTTGCCGACAATTTGACAGGCCAGGTGGCCAACGCTTGCCCTTTGGGCCTGCGCGCCTTACCTCAGGAACCAGTCAACCGAGGGAAACACCGATGCAGTCGCTTTATGATATCCTGATGCTTGTTCTGGACGTGGTCTGGTTCTTTATCATCGCCCATGTGATCATGAGTTGGCTGATCAATTTCCAGGTGCTTAATTTGCGCCAGCCGCTGGTCAGTCAGATCTGGTATGGCCTGAACCGACTGCTCGAGCCGATCTATGGGCCGGTTCGGCGCATTCTGCCACAAATGCAGGGGCTTGATCTTGCGCCGCTCGCAGTTTTGCTTGGCGTCATCGCGCTCCGCATCATTTTGCAGAACAACGTCGGGTTTTTCTACTAGGTCTGGTGGCAGCAAGGTCTTGTTCACCAATTCTTAGTATGTGAAGGTAGCTCTCAACGAGCAGATAAACCAGAACATACGAGGCTTTCGGCATGTCCGACGCTGCACCCCTATTGCGCGACGTCTTTGGCTTTGACGCGTTCCGCCCCGGTCAAGAAGAGATCGTGACCGCCGTCACGTCGGGGCAAAACGTCCTGGCCATTATGCCGACGGGTGGCGGAAAATCTCTTTGTTTCCAATTGCCTGCCTTGTTGCGCGATGGTGTGACGGTGGTGATCTCCCCACTGATTGCGCTGATGCGTGACCAAGTACGGGCGCTCCAGGAAGCCGGTGTTTGCGCCGGCGCCCTGACCTCTGGAAACACCCCTGAAGAAACCGATGCGGTATGGGAAGCGCTTGAGCAGAACCGGCTCAAACTGCTTTACATGGCCCCCGAACGGCTGGCCAACGGTGCCGGCATGCTGAAACGGATCAACGTTGGGCTGATCGCGGTCGACGAAGCCCATTGTGTCAGCCAGTGGGGCCATGATTTCCGCCCGGATTATTTGCGCATCGGGACACTCAGGCGGGAATTGAATGTGCCCTTGGCGGCCTTCACCGCGACAGCCGACGCCGAAACCCAGGTCGAAATTGTTGAAAAACTGTTTGACGGACAGGCGCCACAGTCGTTTTTGCACGGCTTTGACCGCCCCAACATCCACCTCACATTTGCCGCTAAAAACGGGCCTCGCAAGCAAATTCTCGACTTTGCGGGCGCACGCAAAGGTCAATCGGGCATTGTCTATTGTGGCACCCGTGCAAAGACCGAAGCGCTGGCGACGGGTCTGCGCGAGGCCGGTCATGTGGCCTGCCATTATCACGGTGGCATGGACGCGGAAGATCGCAGAATCGTCGAAACACGGTTTGCGCGCGAAGACGGGCTGATTGTTGTCGCCACGGTTGCGTTTGGCATGGGCATCGACAAACCCGATATCCGCTGGGTTGCTCATGCGGATTTGCCCAAAAGCATCGAGTCTTATTACCAGGAGATCGGGCGCGCCGGGCGTGACGGGGCGCCCGCTGAAACGCTGACCTTGTTTGGTCCTGAAGACATCCGTTTGCGCCGTACTCAGATTGATGAAGGCCTGGCCCCTGCCGAACGACGCGGTGCGGATCATGGTCGCCTTAACGCATTATTGGGATTGGCCGAAGCGCTTGAATGCCGCCGACAGTCGTTGCTGGGCTATTTCGGCGAAACGACCGAACGTTGCGGTCACTGCGACCTGTGCGACACCCCGCCCGAGGTGTTTGACGCCACAACCGCAGTGCGCAAGGCATTGTCGGCGATTTTGCGCACCGAAGAATGGTTTGGCGCGGGGCATCTGATCGACATTCTGACAGGCAGCGAAACCGACAAGGTAAAGGCTCGCCGTCATAACCAATTGCCGACATTTGGGGTTGGCACCGAATATGACAAGCGTCAGTGGCAAGCCGTTTTTCGCCAAATGATGGGCCATGATCTGGTGCGCCCGGATCCGGAACGTCATGGCGCTTTGCGTATGACACAGGCGGCTCGCCCGATCCTGCGCGGAGAGGCCAACATCACGCTGCGCCGCGATACGTTGAAAGCCGCGGCCACCAGTCGTCCTGCGGTCAAAGCGATGGTTTCGGACGAGGATGCGCCATTGTTGTCGGCGCTAAAAGCGAAACGCCGCGCTCTTGCCGAAGCCGCGCGGGTCCCGGCCTATGTTATTTTCCCCGACCGCACCTTGATCGAAATGGCCGAATCCCGCCCAATCAACCTGGATGGTATGGCACAAATAAATGGCGTAGGCGCGAAGAAGCTTGAACGGTATGGTGCCATGTTTCTTGAGGTGATCACCGGCGCCAACGAGCCAGTTCACCCGGCGCGGCGCAAATTAGCGGGTCGTTCGGCCGGATCGGTTTTTGATCAACTGCTTGAAGTGCAAGCTGAATTAGCGCGTGGCGATCAGGGCGTTGAAAAGCCGCTCAGTTGTTCTGCTGCGCAGTTGGCCAAGGTTGCTCAACTGCGCCCCGATGACGGCGACTTGCTGGAACGGCTTTTGGGAGAGCGGCGCACCGAACGTTTTGGAGCGGCTTTTCTGGACGTTTTGCGCAGCGCGACCTAAGTTGATGAACGTGGATTTAAGGGGATGACATGCTTGTTGTGATTTCACCGGCCAAGCGGTTGGATTGGTCTGAACGTTCGTTGAACGCGACTGCGCCCAAGTTTCAGGATGACGCGGTGCGTTTGGTGCGCACAGCGCGAAACCTCAGCCTGGGTGATCTGCAAAAACTGATGAGCCTAAGTCCGGATCTTGCGCGATTAAACCGCGACCGTTTCCGCTCTTTTGAGGCCGAACCTGATCCCAGCAACACCCGCCCAGCGGCTTTTGCCTTTGCCGGCGACACCTATTTGGGTCTGGAAGCCGGGTCATTGTCCCAAGATGAATTGGATTGGGCCCAGGACCATCTGCAGATTTTGTCGGGGTTGTATGGGATTCTACGGCCTCTGGATGCGATACAACCATACCGTTTGGAAATGGGCAGCAAGCTGAAAACCCGGCGTGGAACGTCACTTTATCAATATTGGCGCGACCAGCTTTCCAACGAGTTGAACGCGCGTGCAGAAGCTCTTGGGACGACCACATTGATCAATTGTGCCAGCCAGGAATATTTTGGAGCGGTTGCTCCGAAAGCTTTGCGGCTGAATGTGGTGACCCCCGTTTTCATGGAAGACAAAGCAGGCACGCCCAAAATCATTAGCTTTTTTGCCAAAAAGGCCCGCGGTGCGATGGCGCGCTTTGTCATTCAGAACCGCTTGGTTTCACCGGATGATGTACGTGACTTCAGCACCGGCGGCTACAAGTTCCAAGCAGACCTGTCGGACACGAACCGTCCAGTTTTTGTGCGACCTTATCAAACTGTGGCAGATCAGGCCGCCTGACCGCTCAACTCGCAGCGGCTCGATCCATGTCAGCCGATCCACCCAAATTGGGGCAATAGGCGAAAATCTTTTCATGGATCAACGCTTTTCGCAGCGGTTTGGTTAGATAATAGTCAAGGCCGGCCTCAAGTATGCTTTCCGCGTCTCCGCTCATCGCGTGAGCCGTCATGGCCACGACGGGAACATGCCCCCCCGTTTCAGATTCCAGTGCACGGATGGCTTGCGTGGCTTCTTTGCCGTCCATTTGCGGCATCGAGATATCCATAAAGATCAAGTCGGGCTGGAACTCAACAAAGGCATCTACGGCTTCCTTACCGTTGGCGACAAACAGCAAATCAATGTTCAATTCTTTGACCATTTTACGAAAAACCAATTGGTTGGTCGTGTTTTCTTCGGCGGCCAGCACACGCATGAGGCGTGCAGGCGGATCCTCGGGTGGGGCCGGCGAAACGTCGCTTGCAATCGAGGTCTCGGGATCTGATTGATTTTCTTGGTCGCCCTGCCCGGCATCAGGGACCAAATCGATTTGGGTCGCCAGATCCGCCAGTTTTGCGTAAAGATCGCTACGCCTGATGGGACGTTGCAAAACGGCGTGCAAGTGCCCTGCGGCAGGATCTGATTGCACCAACACTGGCGTGTTGCTTATCAAAATCACCGGTGGGCGCGATGGCATTGCTTTGTGGACGGCCTGCGCGAATTCCAGCCCCTCCATGTCGATCATCGCATCATCACTCAGCACCAGGCTGAATGTATTGTCCAACCGAGACAGAGCTTCCTTACCGGACTTCGCGCAAACCACTTCGAGGCCCAATTGCTCAAGCTGTTTGCTCAGCACGGTGCGGTGAATGGAATGACTGTCGGCGACCAGCGCCTTTTTCACGTTGGCGGGAAGTTTGGGCGGCATCGGTTGAGCGGCTTCCGCCAAAGGCAGCGTCACGCGAAACCCAAAACACGAGCCCTTGCCCTCTTCGCTTTCGAGCCACACGGCACCGTCCATCAAATGAACCAATTTTTGCGAAATCGCCAAGCCAAGCCCGGTCCCGTCAAATTGACGATTGCGTTCGTTTTCAACTTGATTGAATTCGCCAAAAATATGCTCGATCTTGTCTTCGGGTATGCCAATCCCAGTGTCTTCGATCGTAACATGAACCGCACAGGGGCCGCCTTCGGGGTCTGCAATACCCGTCACACCAATCAAAACGTGGCCTTCTTTGGTGAATTTGATCGCGTTGCCAATCAGATTGGTCAGAACCTGACGAATGCGGCCAGGGTCGCCGATGAAAAGCGTCGGCAGGAACAGATCATAGTCGATCAGCAGGCTTAGCCCTTTGTCCTGAGCCGTCGATTGCAACAGCATCACAACCTCATGCACGCAGCGCTCCAAATCGAACTCTTCTGGGTAAAGCACCAGTTTGTCAGCCTCGATTTTGGAATAGTCCAAAACGTCATTGATGATCACCAAAAGCGCTTCCCCAGAGCTTTTGATCGTGTTGGCGTAGAGGCACTGTTCCTCATCCAGATTGGTTTCAGTGAGCAGTTCAGCCATGCCGACCACACCGTTCATCGGGGTGCGAATCTCATGGCTCATATTGGCCAAAAACGATGATTTCGCCCGATTAGCAGACTCGGCGCGTTGCCGCGCGCGCTCTAGTTCGGCTTCGTATTCGACAGTTGATGTGATGTTCAGCGCCAGGCTGACCACGTCACCTCCATGACCACGCTGGTCAATCAGCTTGATGTATTCCTCGTTCCAAAGCCGTACAACGACCGGTTCAGGCGTTGGCGCCAGCCAGCGTTCGGTCATCATCGAACGCCAGGCGTCAGGCTCTAGATCTTCGGTGTTGACCAGACCTTCGTCGGTCATCAATTGCAAAATGCGCATGTAGGACACACCGGGTCCGATCTCTTCAAGATCATCAAAAAACAACAAATACGATGCATTTGCCCCGATCATCCGACTGTCAGCGTCAAAAAACGCAAATCCATCTTGAATGGTCTGAATTGAGTGCCAAAGCCTGCGCTCGGCAATCTCAATCTTTTCATTGGCCACCGTCAGGTCGGATTTGACCTTCTCGTTCTCGTCCCGCACCGTAGCGACTTCGGCCTGGCTTGCGCCAATTTGTTTGGTCAGCGCCAGCGCATGACGCCCCAATTTGCGGTTTGCCGCGCTCAGCTCAGCCTGTTTCAGCTCGAGCAACCGTTCCGCAGCAAGCCGGGCGCGCCGTTCTTCTGATAGTTTATTGGCAAGGCTCATGCCCAGGGCTCCGCGAGTATGACCCCACTGCAGAGTCGCTGCATCAACATCCATGAAGTCGGTGAATAAGTGCTTAAAGTCTCGCCTCTCAAGTTTTCTTGCATTCCCGCAGGTCTCCATGCCACCTTGTTGGCAATTGTTTGGAGGGCATCATGACACGAGCGGGTCTGACGACACTGGTCTGGGTTTGGGCGGTTTTTATGGCGTCTTTGGGGGCGATCGCGCAGCAAACGGTGCCTGATTTCCGCTATGTTATGACCCGCGACATGGACTTTTACGGCGCTGATCTTGATGCGCTTTTTGATACCGATCTGCAAAGTTGCGTGCGCGCCTGCACGGCCACGCAGGCCTGTCAGGCTTTCACGTTCAACAGCCGCTCGAATGCGTGCTTCCCAAAGCGCGGCGTAACCGAGCAAACGCCCTATACCGGTGCGATTTCCGCTCAAAAGCAGGCCACAGATGCACGTGTCCTGGCCAATGCAAATGGCCTCAGCGCAAACCTTGGCTTTCTGTCGGATCGTGATCTGACCACAGCGCGGGTGCTGGGGCGCGATATTGGATTGCGCCATGCGGCGGGCGGATTAGAGCTTGATGCGTTGATCACAGCGGCGCGCGCGCGGGCAAATGCCGGATCGGTTGGTCAGGCCGTGGGCTGGATGGGCGCGGCCGTGTCCCTGAGCGACCGTTCAGATCTTTGGACCAGCTATGCCCGGCTTTTGCTGCGCTTAAAGCCAGAAACCAGCAGGGCGCGACGTGATGTGCGCACGCGCGCGATTTCGTCCGCGGTTAATGGCTATCTGCGCGGCGCCTCACCCGGCGCGCGCGCCTCGGCGCTAGGCGTTTTGGCGCAGGCCTTGGAAAAGGCCGGGCGCGGGCGCGATGTGATCCCGGCCCTAAGATTGGCCAACCAAGAACAACAGCGCGACGATATCATTCTGGCCTTGGAAAAAGCGGTCGCCAAATATGGCTTCCGCATCACCGACACCACGGTCGAAAGCGACTCGGCCGCACCCCGCATTTGTGCGGAATTCTCCGAGCCACTGGTGAAAGTCGGCGTCGATTACGAACCCTTCGTGCGGGTTGGTGAAAACGGTCTGGCGGTGCAGGCCGATGGGCGCAAACTGTGTCTGGACGGCGTGCGTCACGGCGAGCGTTACCGGGTCACTTTTCGCAGCGGGCTGCCCGCCGCAAGTGGCGAGACGCTGTTCAAGGATGTCGATATTACGCTTTACGTGCGTGACCGCAGCGCATCGGTCAGGTTCCCCGGGCGGGCCTATGTGCTGCCCAAATCGACCACCACCGCGCTGCCCATTGAAACCGTTAACCTGAGCAAAGTGAACCTGCGCTTGCGCCGGCTGAGCGATCGCAACCTGTTGCGCGCCGTGCAGGACGGCTATTTTGGCAAGCCTTTGTCGCAATGGCAGGACGAAACATTTGCCCGCGAAATCGCACAAGAAGTCTGGACCGGCACTGGCGAGGTGCAAAATGAACTCAACCGCGACATGACCACCCGCCTGCCCCTTGGCGAGGCCATCGCAGGTCAGCCCGCGGGCATCTATGCGCTCAGCGCGCGGTTGCCGGGGGTGGACCTTTACGAAAATGCCGGCGCAACGCAGTGGTTTGTGCTGTCTGATCTGGGGCTGTCGACGATGTCCGGCACCGATGGGCTGCATGTGACGGTGCGCGGTCTGTCCGATGCGTTGCCGCGCGCCGGTGTCGACGTCACGCTGGTGTCGCGCACCAACGCTGTTCTGGGCAAGGCCGTGACCAATGATGACGGGCATGTGCGGTTTGATCCAGGTTTGACACGCGGACAAGATGGCGCAGCCCCTGCCCTGGTTCTGGCGCAGTTGGGCGAGGCCGATCTAGGCTTTTTGTCCCTGACGGATCCGGCCTTTGACTTGTCGGATCGCGGCGTCGAGGGGCGCCCGCCTGCTGGCCCGGTTGATGTGTTCCTGACGACTGATCGCGGTGCCTATCGCGCCGGTGAGACGATTCACGCCACGGTTTTGTCGCGCGACGGCGAGGCTCGCGCGATTGACGGGTTGCCGCTGCTTGCCATTCTCAGCCGCCCTGATGGGGTACAGTATCGCTCGGTTGTGTCGGATGGCGGCAATGCCGGCGGACACGTTTTTGCCTTGCCCGTGGGGCAGACGGCTCCGCGTGGGGCCTGGCGCCTTGATATCAAAAGTGATCCCAAGGCCGAGGCGCTGGCCAGCCAAACCCTGTTGATCGAAGATTTTCTGCCCGAACGGATCGACTTTGATCTGACGCTTCCTGATGCGCCCCTGCGGCTGGGAACCACGCCCGCGCTCAGGGTAGACGCGCGGTATCTCTTTGGTGCACCCGGCGCCGATCTGAACATCGAAGGCGAGGTGCAATTGCGCGCCGCACGCGACGTTCAAAGCTGGCCCGGCTATCGTTTTGGCCGCTATGACGCCCAAGGCACCGCCCGCAGCGCCTATTTCAGCGGCCAAACCACCGACGCGCAAGGCCAAGCCATTGTTCAGCTTGACCTGCCAACGCCTGACGTGCCCGGATTGCCTTTGGAACTGCGCGTCACGGCACGGCTGGCGGATGGTGCCGCGCGACCGGTTGAACGCCGGATCAGCGCCCCCGTGCAACCCAACGCACCCGTGATTGGCATCAAGACGCTGTTCGAAGATGTGGTCGCCGAGGGCAGCGAAGCGACCTTTCAGATCATTGGCTTGGGTCCCGATTTGCAACCCACAAAGATGCCAGTGCGCTGGACCTTGAACCGCTTGCAGACCCGCTATCAGTGGTATCAGCAATACGGCAATTGGAATTGGGAGCCGATCACCCGACGCACCCGGGTCGCCACCGGCGAGACGACGCTGGGCGCGGTACCGTTGGATCTGTCGCAACCGGTCGAGTGGGGCCGCTATGAATTGGTGGTCGAACGGGTCGGCGGCACCTATTCCGCCGCCGCAATTGACTTTTACGCAGGCTGGTATGCGCCAGTTGATGCGTCCTCCAGCCCGGACCGGCTGGAGCTGTCACTGGACCGCGCAAGCTATGCCCCCGGCGACACGGCCAATCTGCGCATCGTGCCGCGCGCGGCGGGTACCGCATTGATCACCGTGATGTCCAATCGGGTGATTGAACGCCGCGCAGTTGACGTTCCCGCAGGGGCCAGTGTTATCCCTCTGACCGTCGCCCCAGAGTGGGGCACAGGCGCTTACGTTTCCGCCACAGTGATCCGTGCAATGGACGCCGCAAGCGGGCAAACCCCAACCCGCGCTATTGGATTGGCCCACGCCAAGGTCGAACCGGTCGGCAAAGTTCTGAGCGTTTCCATCGACGCGCCTGAGGTCGGCGAACCGCGCCAAAGCCAAACCATTGGGCTTGAGGTGACGGGTGCGGCCACGGGATCCGAGGTTTGGCTGACATTGGCCGCCGTTGATCTGGGCATCTTGAACCTGACCGGCTTTGACAGCCCCGATCCCGAAGGGCACTATTTTGGCCAGCGCCGTTTGGGTGTGGAATTGCGCGATGTCTATGGCCGCCTGATCGATGCCACCAACGGGGCGATGGGCACAGTGCGATCCGGGGGCGACAACGACGCGGGACTGCGGATGCAATCGCCGCCGCCAACCCAGGACTTGATGGCGGTGTTCAGTGGCCCGGTGCGGGTCGGCCTGGACGGGCGCACCAGCGTCACAGTTGATCTGCCCGCCTTCAATGGCACTGTGCGGTTGATGGCCGTGGCGTGGACGAACGCGGCTGTGGGTCAGCAAACCCGCGATATGATCGTGCGTGACCCGGTGGTTGTGACCGCCAGCGCGCCGCGCTTTCTGGCGCCCGGCGATGCAAGTGTGATCCGGCTGGATGTGCAACATGCTGGTGGTCCCGCAGGCGAGATGTCACTGGCATTGCGCCGCAACGGTGATGGCCTTGATCTGGGCACCGCACCGGGGCGTTTTGTGCTGGGTGTGGGTGGCAAGGCCAGTTTCGAGGTGCCGGTTTTGGCCCAGCGTGTGGGTGATCCGACAATTGACGTCGCACTGGTCACGCCAGATGGGCGCGAATTGGTGCAAACGCTGCGCCTTCCTGTGCGCGCCAATGACCCCGAAATCGCGCAAACCCGACGCTTTGAACTCGCCGCTGGCAACAGTTTTCGGTTCTCAACGGACGTCTTCACAGGCCTGCGCCCCGGCACCGGCCGCGCGATCCTGTCGTCGGGCCCTTTGGCCAAATTTGACGCCCCGGGCCTGCTGAATGTGCTCGATCGCTATCCCTATGGTTGCACCGAACAGGTGACGTCGCAAGCGATGCCGTTGCTCTATTTGTCGTCGGTCGCGCAGGCCAGCGGGCTTGGCTCGGGGCCGGCAGTGCAAGCGCGCATCGACGATGCCATTGCGCGGGTTTTGACCCGTCAGGCCAGCAATGGCGGTTTTGGTCTGTGGCGTGCTGAGTCGGGTGAATTCTGGCTTGATGCCTATGCCAGCGATTTCCTCAGCCGTGCGCGCGCCGAAGGATATGTGGTGCCCGATATCGCGTTCCGGCTGGCGATGGACAACTTGCGCAACCGCGTGAACTACGCGCCCGACTTTGACAAAGGCGGCCAAGACATCGCTTACGCCTTGCTGGTGCTGGCGCGCGAAGGGGCGGCCTCGATGGGGGACTTGCGGTATTACGCCGATATCAAAGCCGACGCCTTTGCCACGCCGCTTGCAGTGGCTCAGGTTGGGGCGGCCCTTGCCGCTTATGGCGATCAAACGCGCGCTGATGCGATGTTTGCGCGGGCCGGTCAGATGTTAACCCCGTCCGGATCGCAGGCTCCGGTCTGGCGCGCCGATTTTGGCACCTCGCTGCGCGACGCGGCCGGTGTGTTGGCTTTGGCCAGCGAATCCGGCAGCCAGGCGTTGAACCTGACGCAACTGGGTGACCGTGTGGCCCAGGGCAATCAGCGCCGGTCCACCCAGGAAGCGGCGTGGACCCTGATGGCAGCGCAGGCCCTGATCAAATCGCCCGAACAATCCGGGTTGCGGGTCGATGGCGCGCCGGTTTCTGGCCCGTTTGTGCACGTCATGGATGATGGGCGCGACACCACCGCTTTGACCCTGACCAGCGCAGATGGCCGCCAGACCGATATCACGCTGACCACCTTGGGTGTGCCTTTGGTCGCGCCCGAGGCTGGCGGCACCGGGTATTCGATCAAACGGCGCTATTTTTCGATGGACGGCGTCCCATTGGATCAAGGCAGCCTTGCCAGATCACAGCGGTTTGTGACCTTGCTGGAAATCAGCGCGTTTGAGGACAGCGGAGCACGGTTGATGATCAATGACCCACTGCCTGCAGGCGTTGAAATCGACAATCCCAGCTTGTTGCGCTCGGGCGATGTCAAAGCGTTGGACTGGCTGCAATCCAGCAGCGCAACCCATGTTGAATTCCGCTCTGATCGCTTTTTGGCCGCCGTTGATCTGCGGGCCACGTCCCAAGTGACACTGGCCTACATCGCGCGGGCGGTGACGCCGGGCAGTTTTCACCACCCCGCAGCGTCGGTTGAAGACATGTATCGCCCCCGCTTTCGCGCGCGCACAGCCACAGGGCGCATCGTCGTCACCCCATGATGAGACGCTGTGGGCTGATCCTGTTGGTGGGCGTGCTGTTTTGCGCCGCCACCCTGCGTGATCTGGGCGATGACTGGATTGATGCGACGCAATTGCCTGTCACGTTAAGCGAGGTCTCGCCCGAGATCCGCGACCGGCACGGCGCATTGCTGCGCGCTTATCCGGTGGGAGATGGTTTGTGGCGCATGGCCGTCCGGGTCGATCAGGTTGACCCGGATTTCATCACCATGCTGGTGCGGTTTGAAGACAAACGGTTCTGGCATCATGCCGGTGTCGACCCGCTGGCGATGATGCGCGCGATGGGTCAGGCGCTGTGGTCGGGGCGGGTCGTGTCCGGTGGCTCGACGCTCAGCATGCAGGTGGCGCGCCTGCTGGAAGACGGCAGCACCGGCACGTGGTCGGGCAAGGTGCGCCAAATGCGTGTGGCAATGGCGCTTGAGCGGCGATTGAACAAGGCCGAGATCCTGAAACTTTACCTGACCCATGCCCCTTACGGCGCCAACTTGGAAGGGGTGCGCGCGGCCTCAATCGCGTGGTTTGCCAAAGAGCCGCGCCGCCTGACGCCTGCCCAATCGGCGCTGTTGGTCGCCTTGCCACAATCGCCGCAAGCACGCCGCCCTGACCGCGCGCCCGATGCTGCCCGAAAAGCGCGCAACCGGGTTTTGCAGCGCATGGCGGCGCAGGGTGTCTTGCCTCAGACCCAAGCCAGCGCCGCAATGTCGGAACGCTTGCCGCACTCCTTGCGTCCGTTCCCGCGCCTGGCCCCACACCTCAGCGACCGTCTGCGCCGCAATGCACCGCTGAGCGGGCATCTCGATCTCACCGTTGACCGCACGGTTCAGCGCAAAATGGAGAAACTGATTGGCCAAAGTGCGCGCCGCGCCGGCGAGCGGCTGTCAGCGGCGCTGATTGTGGCCGATCACACCACCGGAGAGATCATCGCCTCGGTTGGATCGCCGTCTTATGGCGGTGGTCAAGGGCGGCAGGGTTATGTCGACATGACCCGCGCGCTGCGCGCGCCGGGGTCGGTGTTTAAACCTCTGGTCTCTGGGCTGGCTTTTGATCAGGGGCTGGCGCATCCCGAAACCCTGATCCATGACGGCCCGGTTGATTTCAACGGCTACGCGCCGCGCAATTTTGACGGTGCCTTTCGCGGTGATGTGCGGATCCGCGACGCGCTGCAATTGTCGCTGAACATCCCCGTGGTGATGCTGACCGACGCTCTTGGACCCGCACGCCTGATGGCCGCTTTGCGTGCATCCGGAGCGCAGGCCAGTGTGCCCGGCGGACAGGCCGGGCTGGCTGTTGCATTGGGGGGGTTGGGTGTTTCGCTGCATGATTTGGTGCAACTTTATGCCGGTCTGGCGCAAGGTGGGCGCAGCGTGGCGCTTTACAGCCAAAACAGCGATCCGACGCCAGACCACACGCGCTTGATGGCGCCGGAAGCAGCCTGGCATGTGGGGCATATCCTGTCGGGATTGGCGCCGCCACCCGGCGCGCCCACGGGTGCGTTGGCCTACAAAACCGGCACCTCATATGGCCACCGAGACGCCTGGGCGATTGGCTTTGACGGCCAGCACGTGATCGGCGTTTGGCTGGGCCGCGCCGATGGAACCCCAGTTCCGGGCGCGTTTGGCGGCGATCTCGCAGCGCCTGTGTTGTTTGAAGCCTTTGGTCGGCTCAAACCCGAAATTGCGCGCCTACCGCCGCCACCGCCCTCGACCTTGATGGTCAGTTCCGCCGATTTGCCGCCCCCCCTGCGCCAGTTTCGCGGTGCAGCCCCGCTTGATATCCCGTCGGTGCAGCTGACATTTCCACCCGATGGTGCACGGCTGGCTCTTGATGGAGGTCCGCTGACGCTCAAACTCCGGGGCGGCACCGCACCCTATCTCGTGCTTGCGGATGGGCGCCCGCTTGCCACCGGCCAACGCCACGCCGAATTTGAGATTTCAAACCCAGGCCTTGGGTTTTCAACTTTGGTGGTTGTCGATGCGCAGGGTCGATCTGATCGGGTGCGCGTGCGCATAGATTAACGCGCGGTCACGGTATCCAGATGGTCCTGAAAAGCGAGGCGAAGCGCGTCGGCCTGATGCGGACCGCTCAGCGTGGTTTCCAGCCGGCCCTGCCCGTCAAACAGCAATAACGTCACATGCGGCACGCCATAGCGGCGCGCAAAAGTGGCGCCTTCGACGGTTTTGATATTGGCCACCAGATACCCGATCTGGTCTTCGTCAAAACTGCGCAGGGCCTTGCGGGTCTGGCGTTGCAGCGCGGTGCAGGTCGGGCATTGCGGGTCATGGATTTGAACCACAGTCGGGCGTCCTCCGCCCAGTTGAGTCAGATCGTGTTCCGCTGCCGTCGCCCGCACGCCGCGCACCGAAAAGAAACCGGCGCCTCCGACTGCCACAGCGCCAAGCGCGCCCATGCGCAACAGTTTCAGCGTGTCGCGTTTGGCCGGTTCAACCGGAGTGGTTACAGCTTTTTTGCGGCTGGCTTTGACCGGCTTGCGGCGTTTTTTCGACATGAGACCCTCGGGACGCTTCTATCCCGCATCTGAGATCACGCAGCCTCACGTGTCCAATCACACAAAGTGAGAATCGCGTGATCAGCGCCGCCCTTCGCGCAACCAACCGCCCACAATCAACGCTGAAGCCAGCAACAGAACCAACCACGCTGGCAAAAGCGCGGTCTGGGTGACATCGCGGGTTTCATAGGCATTGCGCGGGGTCAGCCCGATCCATCCGCGCCCAGCAGCAGGCCGTCCCTCGCGCACAGTGCGCAGATTGGGCACGCCGTCTTCCAGCTGAAAACTGCCGCCGCGCAGAGTGGCCAGAACTGGCGCAAGCAGCGCATCCGAAGCAATGGTTTGTTCGAACTCGCGCGGGGCCGCAGGGCCAAGGCCGATCACGGCTTCATGTTCGCCCTCGGCCAGCCGGTAAAGACCAATCTCGGGGCCTTCATAAAGCGCTTCGTGGCGTCCGGGGCTGACCTCTTCCAGCTCTAGCGTCTCGGTTTCGCCGTTGGGGCGGGTGATCGTAACCACGCCAACGTCTTCGCTGAGCGTGCGCCGGATGACGCGCATGGTCTGCCCGCCGGTTTCTTCGGCCGTCAGCACCTCTTCTTCCAGCTCGGGCTCTTTCATCATCCAATGGGCGAGACGGCGCAACAGTTCCAGCTGCGGCCCGCCGCCTTCATAGCCGCGGTTCCACAGCCAGGCGTGATCAGACGCCAACAGCGCCACGCGCCCTTCGCCAACGCGGTCAAGCACCAGCAACGGGCGGTCATCGACACCGGTCATCACGGTGGATCCTGACCGGGGTTCCACATCGATCTGGCGCAGCCAGGCGCCCCAGGTTTCAGCGCCTTGAAGATCGGCGGTCACCGGGTGACGTTCGCCGAGATCGGTCACAACGGGCAAGAACCGTTCCTCGATCACCCGTGCGCTGGGTTGGGCGGGCATGATTGGCCCCAATGGCGAGCGATAGATGCTGTCGGCGCTGGCGAAATCCGGACCAGCCGCCACCAGCACCGCCCCGCCTTCGCGCACATAGCTGGCCACATTATCAAGGTAAATCGCAGGCAGAATACCGCGCCGTTTGTAACGATCAAAGATGATCAAATCGAAGTCGGCGATTTTTTCCAGAAACAGCTCGCGCGTGGGGAAGGCGATCAGAGACAGCTCACCCACCGGCACGCCATCTTGCTTTTCGGGCGGGCGCAGGATGGTGAAGTGCACCAGATCAACCGAACTGTCGGATTTCAGCAGATTGCGCCAGGTGCGCCCGCCGGGATGTGGTTCGCCAGACACCAGCAGCACACGAAGCCGATCCCGTACACCGTTCATCTGGATCAGAGCCGTGTTGTTGCGATCAGTGATTTCGCCAGTGGCCATCGGCACGGTGAATTGCAGCACATTACGCCCGCCATGCGGCAAGGTCACGGGCAGTTCGATATCCTGGCCAATGGGCACCTGAAACCGGTCCGGAATACCGCCATCAACCGAAATTTCAAGCGGAGCGGTTGCGCCCATGCTGGCGGGCACGGCGCCGCTGTCTTCGATGCGCAGGGTCAGAGTGACCGGTTCGCCAATGATCGCAAAAGCGGGTGCGTTGCGCACAATCAGGCGTCGGTCCCAATCGGTGTCGCGCCCGGTCATCAGCAAATGCATCGGCGCGGGCAGGTTTGGCGTACGCTCGATGTCGTGGATCTGACCGTCTGACAGCGCAATGATCCCGGCAATGCGGGCACGGGGTTCTTCGGCCAAAGTTTCGGACAGGGCGGTCATCAGTTGCGTGCCGGCATCACCGTCTCCGTCGCGCACAGTGACGCGGCGCAATTCGGTGTTGGTGCGCGTTGCAATCGCGGCGGTCAGAGCCTCGGTCGCGTCGGCCATTTGGTCTGGTCGGTCCGAAAGCGACTGGCTGGCACTTTCGTCTTCAAGCAGCACCACAATATCCGTCAAAGGCGCGCGGTCTTCCTGTTGATAAACCGGGCCAGCCAGCGCCGCCAACAACACAAGGGCAGCCAACCCGCGCAAGGCCCACCCCGCAAGACCACGCCACAGCGCCAGCGCGACACCAGCCAAAGCCAGCACAGCCACGGCCATCAAAAGCGGCCAAGGCACCAGCGGATCAAAGAGCACGGTTCCGGTCATTGGCCCAACCTGTCTAGTAGAGCAGGCACGTGTACCTGGTCAGATTTGTAATTGCCGGTCAGCACATGCATCACCAGATTGACGCCAAAGCGCAGCGCCAGTTCGCGTTGACGATCTCCGGCAAACCCGCGCCCAACGGGCAGCAGCGGACGGCCCTGACGGTCAATCGCCCAAGCCGCGGCCCAATCATTGCCGCCGATGACAATCGGGGTCACGCCGTCATTGAGATTGCGAAACGGCATGCCTTCGATCTGTTCTGCGTCGGGCGGCGCGGCTTCGACCCAGACATCTGGGCCGGCGTGGCGGCCGGGAAAGTCCTGCAACAGATAAAAGGTGCGGGTCAGCACGTGGTCTTTGGGCAGCGGTTCCAGCGGCGGGATATCCAGCGGTGCCGCCAGTTGTTGCAGTTTGCGCCCGTTCGGGCTTGAGGTGCCGAACCGCGCGACATTGGCGTCACGGGTGTCAAACATGATCATCCCGCCTGAGCGCAGGTAAGCATTCAGCTTGGCATAGGCTGTGGCTGAAGGCTGCGGTTGTTCTGGCGTGATCGGCCAATAAAGCACCGGGAAAAACGCCAGCTCGTCACGTTCCAGATCAATGCTCATCGGCGCCGATGGCTCGACCGAGGTGCGCCGGAACAGCGTATCGGACAAGCCAAGCATGCCGGCGCGCGCGGTTTCATCCAAGGTGGCATCGCCGGTTAGAACATGGGCCAGAACCAGCTCGGCGGTTGCAAGCAGCGCAAACTCATCGGGCTGTTCTTGTGCCTGGGCGGGCCCGGGCTGAAGCGCACCCATCATGATCAAAATCATAGCGGCGCGGCCCATCTGAGGCAGACCAAGCCGACCGCTCAGAGCCAGCGAGGCTACCACATCGACCACCAGCAAGATCAACGCGAGGCTGAGCAAAATGCCTCCAAGGGGTGTTTCGGCGCGCACGCTCAGCCCTTCGACCGGCACGCTGGCAGGCCAGGTGGCCGGGGCCAAGGTCACATCCGATGCGATCACATTGCGCGCCAGGCGTCGGTCGCCGCTTTGATAGAGACCGGGGCGCAGGTCGGGGCCGACTTCGGCGGCGACCAGTTCTGGACCATCGACGCCGGGCAATGTGCCCGCGTCGCTCAGCGTGCCAAATCCGTCCATAACCTGCACGGGCGTCCAGGTTGTGCCCTCCAGATCGCCTGCTTCCGGCGACTTGGCCGCAGAAGACACTGCAAGGCGTTCGAGCATTTCGACGAACAGACCTGACAGCGGCAGGCTGGACCATTCGGCATTGGCCGTGACGTGAAACAACACCACCCGGCCCTGCCCCATCGTCTTTTGCGTCACCAGCGGTGTGCCATCGGACAGCGCTGCAATCACCCGATCCGCCAGCGTTGGGTCCGGTTGTGCCATAACCTGCGCCGTGACGGTCACGTCGGGTGGAATGCCAAGCCCAAAGAAAGGCGAGCCGTCGGGGAAAGGCGCCAGCGCTTTGGGTTGTCCCCAGCTCATCGCGCCGCCAACGCTGCGGCCGCCCGCGCGAAGGCGAACCGGCATCAACGGGTGTTCTTCGCTGCGGCTGATGTCACTGGCGGCCAGGCGCGGCCCGGCAAAGCGCAGCAGCATGCCGCCTTTTTCGATCCATTCGCTCAGCGCTGCTTCTTCGCCCGACGACAGCGTGGCCACATCAGCCAGCACAATCACATCTGGATTGGCCGGCAAGATATCAAGCAGTGCGCCATCGAGCAGATCGGCGGTCGGCAGCAAGGCTTGGTTGAGATAGTGCAGCGGCGACAGCAGTTCGAGCCCTTCGCGGTCTTCGCGCCCTGCAATCAGCGCAACTTCGCGCCGTCTGAGCGCATCATCCGCCAAGCTCAGCGCACCGGCTGAGCGTTGGCCCTGCAGTTCAAAGCGAGTGATGCGGGCACGCAATTCGGCAGGCAGCGACAGCGCCGTTTCAGCGCTGGTGGCGCCGGCTTCAAAAGTGGCAACTGTGCTGGCCAAAACCCGCGCCGTGCCAGCCGGATCACGCCCTTGCGCCAGAACAGTGACCTCGCGCTCCGGGCCGGGCTGGCTGCGCAAAACGCTTAAGACGACATCGCCGTCTTCAAAGCGCGCCGGAGCGAGGCCCAGAACAGACGTGCCGGTTTGAAACACCGTCACGTCGCCGCGCGCGTCCAGCAGGTCAAGCACATCGGACCGCCCGGCATAATCAAGCCCATCGCCAAACCAATGAGTGTCAAAATCGCCCTCTGCGGCCTCAAGCGCGGCCAGCGCGGTTTCGATTTGTGTCTCGCCGGGTTGCCACGGTGACGGCAACAGGCCGGGCAGACGGGTGCGCCACATGTCTGCGGCCTGAAACGTCGGAGTTTCGGGCTGACCCAACGCCATCACGGCCACAGGGCGGCCGGCGCGACCAGCATCGGTCAGCTGTTCGGCCAGCAGTTCGGTCTTGTTTGGCCAGGCCGCAGCCCCGGCCCAACTGGCATCGAGCAAAATCAACAGCGGGCCCGAACCGGTTTGCCCCGATTTGGGGTTCAGCACAGGCCCCGCCAGCCCGATGATCACCGCAGCAACAGCCAGCATGCGCAGTATCAACAGCCACCAAGGCGTGCGGTCCGAGACCGATTCGTCATCGCGCAAGCCAAGCAACAGCGCCACGCCGGGAAACCGACGGCGGATGGGCGCGGGTGGAACAGCGCGCAGAATGATCCACAACAGCGGCAGAACCAACAGGCCCAGCAAAAGCCACGGCGTCGCAAATCCAATCCCAGCCAAAACGGTCATGAGGTTCCCCCATCCAACGCGCGATAAAGCCACAATAGCGCCGACTGCGCCGAATCGTCCGTGTGGTGCAGGCCAAGATGCCAGCCGGTCGCGCGACACAGCTGGGTCAATTCGTCTTTGCGCGCGGCCATGCGATCAAGGTAACGACTGCGCAAATCACCGGCCTTTAAGGTCTCGTGGCTGAGCGTGCCACCGATGCTTTCAAAAATGGTGCGCCCCTGGAACGGAAACAGTTCTTCGGACGGGTCCAAAACCTGTAGCACTGCGCCGCGCACGCCACGGTCGGCGGCTTTGGTCAAGGCAAGACGCACTTCGTCCATGTCGCCCAGGAAATCAGACACAAAAACCGCGCGCGCATGCGGGATCATGGCGCGGTGTTCGGGTGCTGCATAATCAGAGGTGTCATCGGTTGAGAATGCCTCGGCCAGGCGCAGGATCTGTGCGTTGCCACGGCGTGGCGGCAAGGTCGTACCTGTCAACCCGACGCGTTCGCCGCCGCGCACCAGCAATATGGCCACTGCAAGCGTTAAAAGCCGGGCACGTTCCGCCTTGTCGGGCAATTTCGCATCAGAGGCGAACCGCATGGAGGCTCCCTGATCAACCCAGAGCATCACTGATTGTGCGATTTGCCACTCGCGTTCGCGCACAAATTGCTGATCGCCGCGTGCCGAGCGACGATGATCGATCAGCCGTTTGCTGTCGCCCAACTGAACCGGGCGGTATTGCCAGAAATCGTCGCCCAAACCCGCACGTCGCCGCCCATGATCGCCCAACAGCACGGTACCGGCCAAATGTTCGGCACGCGCCAATAGCGGAGGCAAGCGACCGGCTTCGGTCTCTGCGCGGCCGCGCAGTTCAAGGGGCGACGTCGCGGGGTTGGATTGGTTCACGCGGCTGCCTCAGTCCGCGTCAAGCCTGCCGCCGTTGTTTCAATCAGATCGGCAAGACTGTCACCACGTGCCCGGGCGGCGAAATTCAGCGCCATCCGGTGGCTCAGCACAGGGCGGGCCATTTCGATCACATCATCGGCGTTGGGGGCCAAACGTCCTTGCAGCATCGCATTTGCGCGCACGGTCATCATCAGCGCCTGTGCCGCACGCGGGCCTGGGCCCCAGGCCACAGTGTCGCGCACACGGTCGCTGACGTCAGGCTCGTTCGGGCGGAAGGCGCGGACCAGATCGAGGATCATCTCGACCACCGACTCACCCACCGGCATCCGGCGCAGAAGGGTTTGCGCGGCCAACAGTTCGGCGCGGGTGAACACTTCGCTGGCGTGATCTTCGCTGGTGCCTGTGGTTGCCAGCAGAATATCACGCTCGGTCTTGCGATCCGGGTAATGCACATCGATCTGCACCAGGAACCGGTCAAGCTGGGCTTCGGGCAGCGGATAGGTGCCTTCCTGTTCGATCGGGTTTTGTGTGGCCAGCACGCTGAACGCGGACCCCAACGGGCGATCTTCGCCTGCGACGGTGACCATGCGTTCCTGCATCGCCTGCAGCAAGGCAGACTGCGTGCGCGGGCTGGCACGGTTGATTTCGTCCGCCATCAGCAGTTCGCAAAAAATCGGGCCCGGCAGAAAGCGGAAACTGCGAGTGCCGTCTTCGGCAGTGTCCAGCACCTCAGAGCCCAGAATATCGGCGGGCATCAGATCGGGCGTGAACTGAATGCGGTTGCCATTCAAGCCCATGACAGTGCTGAGCGTTTCGACCAACCGGGTCTTGCCCAGGCCTGGCAGACCGATCAGCAGCGCGTGGCCGCCACATAACAACGCGGTCAGGGTCAGGTTCACAACCTGCTCTTGTCCAATGAAACGACGGGTGATCGACGCTTTGGCTTCTGCCAGTTTGCTTTCAAGCGCTTCGATATCAGCGACCAGATCGGCGGGATCGGACATGACTTTCCTTTCGGGAGACGTATATTGTTCCAATGTAAGTCTATCGCGCCCAGAGGAAATGGCAAAAGCAATGAGTGGACAAAAAGCTGTTACTCCCTCCGCTGAGGGGATCGCTGCCTCGATTCAAGCCACCAAAACACGGGGTTTGCCGCCGGTTCACCTGTGGAATCCGCCTTTTTGTGGCGATCTTGATATTCGCATCGCCCGTGATGGCACCTGGTTTTATCTTGGAACGCCCATCGGGCGACCAGAATTGGTACGCTTGTTTTCAACAATTCTTAAAAAAGAAGATGATAAGTACTTTCTGGTGACACCTGTTGAAAAGGTTGGAATAGTTGTTGATGACGCGCCCTTCGTCGCCGTCGATTTTGAAGCCGCAGGCGCGGCAGGCGATCAAACCTTGCGATTCGTCACTGCGGTGGGTGATCACGCGGTTGCCGGCCCCAGCTGCCCGATCCGGGTTGAACGTGATGCAAAAACCGGTGAACCGTCGCCTTATGTGTTGATTCGCGACAATCTCGAGGCGCTTATTGACCGCAAAAGTTTTTACCGGCTGGTCGAACTGGGCGCGCATCACGAAGGTTGGTTCGGGCTTTGGTCGGGGGGCGCATTTTTCCAGATCATCCCATCCGATGAGCTGGACGCCGCCTAAGCGCATCCCTGCGACAACAATGGGACTTGGCGAAACCATTGGGCGGGTCTAGCTTCGTAAGCCGTTCGCACAAGGGACACGCCATGCCAAAGTTTGCCGCCAACCTGACCCATCTTTTTCCCGAACTCCCCTTTGTTGAGCGGTTTGCAGCTGCAGAACAGGCTGGCTTTCCAGCTGTTGAAATCCTGTTTCCCTATGATGTGGCGGCCAAAGACATCTCGCGCGCGCTGCTGGCCAATGGGCTTGATCTTGTGTTGATCAATGCGCCACCGCCCAATTACACTGGTGGAACACCGGGCTATGGCGCCGTGCCGGGGGGCGAGGCGCGGTTTCAGTATGATATCAAACGCACATTGCGCTATGCCCAAGAGCTGAAACCTAAGTTGATCCATGTGATGTCGGGCTACACAAAAGATGCCGACGCAGAGGCGACCTTCGTGCGCAATCTGCAATGGGCCGCTGATTACGCGCCGATCCAGAAATTCACCATAGAACCGCTCAATTCGGGCGATCAACCGGGGTATTTCCTGGATAACTATACGATTGCAGCCCGTGTGCTGGATGCAGTGGACCGCCCGAATGTGGGTCTGCAATATGACAGCTATCATGCTGCTGTCATCCACGGTGATGCGTTGCAGGTGTGGGAAGAGTACAAGGACCGCACCACTCATGTTCAGATTGGAGCCGCGCCAGACCGGGCAGAACCGGGGCAAGGCGACACCGATTTTCCCGCATTGTTTGCGGCGATTGATGCAAGCGGGTACAAGGGCTGGGTCAGCGCCGAGTATCGGCCGACAACGTTGCGCACCCAAGACAGCCTGCATTGGATGGCGTAGCCCGACGCTTTTGCAGCAAACCCAAGGCACGTCATGATTCCTGCGCGATACAGCTCTGTTCTGTTCGGTTTTTTCCTTTCCGGGCTGATGTCTTGTCTGGTCTCGGGCATTTCGACGCTGAGGGTGCTGGGTTTCGCCGGGTTCGTGCCCTGGGAATGGATGCAGGCCTGGGCCTATAGCTGGGTTGTCGCGTTTCCCGCCGTGCTGTTGGTCGCACCGTTGGCCCGGCGCATTGTCGCGCGCTTGGTCAAACCAGAGCCCTAGTCGAAGCGATAGTGATGCAGACTGGCGCCATGGGTGCGCAGCCAGGACCGAGGCGCCTTATAAGACCCATAGAGCCGCTCAACCACCGCCCAGAACGCGGCCGAATGGTTCATTTCGCGCAGATGCGCGACCTCATGGGCCGCGACGTAATTCAACACCGACGGGTCTGCCATCACCAAACGCCAAGAATACATCAACCCGCCTTGCGATGTGCACGACCCCCACCGCGACCGCGTGTCGCGCAATGTCAAACGCGCATAGGGCAGACCCAGCGCCGCAGCATAATGATCGGAGGCGCCGGCCAGCTTTTCGCGTGCAAGGTTGCGCAGGAACGCCTGAACCTTGGGGCCAGCGCTTGTCCCGGGCACACAAATGGTATTGCCAGCCAGCGTCACACGCCGCCCAGAACCCGGCACAATTTCGCGCAACACGCCTGCCACTGGGACTTGCGAGCCGAAATCGACCAAAGTGTCGGTGCCACGCGCGGCCAGGTGACCGCGGATCCAGTCGGATTTGGACGCTGCAAAATCTAAGGCTTCGCGTTCCGGCACGCCGGTGGGCAATGTCAAGGTCACGCGACCATCAAGCTGAGAGATCCGCAAACTGATGCGCCGCGCCCGACCGGAGCGGCGCAAAATCAGTTCTACCGATGGGTCGCCGGGCAGGTTATGCTGAGACATTGTGCGCGCTCCATGGTTACAGGGTTTGACAGTCCTTGTGTCATATGGCACGTGACCGGAATCGTCGATACGAGTCGTCTCACCAACAAGGGGAACTACATGCCCAAAGAAGAATGGGGTGTGAAGCGCGTTTGCCCGACAACTGGCAAACGGTTTTACGACCTGAACCGCAATCCGATCGTCAGCCCGTACACTGGCGACGTGGTCGAACTGGACACATCCAAAAGCCGCATGATCGCCGCTGACGCCGAAGACGCGGCAACGCTGAAGGCCAAACAGGCCACCGAAGCGGAAGAAGAAACAGTTCTGGAAGATGATGATGACTCGCTGGATGTTGATCTGGGCGATGATGTTCTTGAAGACGACGACGAAGATGATGATGTCTCGCTGGACGAAATCGCCGACGTTGCAGCCAATGATGACGACTGACATCTGAATCGCAAAACCGTGGTCATTTGGGCGGATTTTTCGCTAGATCCCGCCCGGCCAAGCGCCTAGACAGCGCGTCACAATGGGGCCTTAGCTCAGCTGGGAGAGCGCCTGCATGGCATGCAGGAGGTCAGCGGTTCGATCCCGCTAGGCTCCACCATTTCACGGTTGCTGCAACTGGTCTTGTCGCGGATTAGTTCCGGTCTCTTTCGAGCAATGTTTGCTATGAAGGAGCGAAAGACTGGCAACGAGGTACACAGACGGGTTTCGGCGTGATGCTGTGCGCATCGCACCCACCAGCGGCTTAACGCGGCC
>JBGCDD010000102.1:0-29881 GCA_045105075.1 Sedimentitalea sp.
GAAAATCCGCATGAACCCCATGCGCCGCGGCCAGGTCAGCAAGCTGCGCATCCGGATTGCTCATGGCTCACATGCCCGCGCGAAGGCACATATCGTTTGGCCAGATACTGTGAGCTTGCTCGGTTCGATCTTCACAGGCGACTGGTGCATCTGTTGCGTGTCAATCTTGCGCACCCATACGCCCGGTGCAACATCGGGCAGCGTCAGTGTCAGTGCTTTGCTGCCCCGGTTCAGCGCGAGCAGCACCTGATCGCTGCTCGCGTCGCCGCGCGCGCCCCCCGCGCGACCACGCACCAGCAGACACAGGCTGGCAAGATCAGGGTCGCGCCAGTCCAGCACGCCACCGTCAAAGGCGCGCCATTCCACATCAGGCTGCGCATCACAATCACGCGCTGCCCCGTGCAGGAAATCGGGCTGGCGCAGCACCGGATGGTCGCGGCGAAATTGCGATAAGGCGGCCGTGAACGCGATCAGATCAGGGTCTAATGCGGACCAATCGACCCAACTGATGTCGTTGTCCTGGCAATAACTGTTGTTGTTGCCGGCCTGCGAATTGCCGCCTTCATCGCCGCACAACAGCATCGGTGTACCCTGAGACAAGAACTGCGTGGCCAGCAGATTGCGCGTGCGCAGGGCGCGTTTGGCGATGATGTCCGGGTCAGTACTGTCGCCCTCGGTGCCGAAATTCTGGCTGAGGTTGTCATGGTGACCATCGCGGTTGTTTTCGCCATTGGCCTGATTGTGGCGCTCTTCATAGCGCGTGGTGTCGGCCAGCGTGAATCCATCATGTGAGGCGACGTAATTCACCGACGACCAAACCCGCCGCCCACCAGCATCAAAGATATCGGCCGAACCTAAAAGCGCGCGTCCCAATCCTTGGGTGCTGCCTGAATCGCCGCGCCAGAACCGGCGCACCGTGTCGCGGTATTGATCGTTCCATTCGGCGAATTCTGCCGGAAACCCTCCCAGCTGATAGCCACCGGGGCCGATGTCCCAGGGTTCCGCAATCATTTTAACCCCCGCCAGCACCGGGTCTTGGCGCAGCGCATCCAGAAAGCCACCGCTTCGGTCAAAGCCATGGTTTTCGCGGCACAGGGTGGTGGCCAGATCAAACCGGAAGCCATCAACGCCCATCACCTGAACCCAAAACCGCAGGCTGTCCAAAATCATGCGGATCACAAACGGATGGCTCGCATCCAGCGTGTTGCCGCAGCCGGTATCGTTCACGTAATAGCGCGGCTGCGCGTCTTGCAGGCGGTAATAGGACGCGTTGTCCAGCCCGCGAAAACACAGCGTCGGGCCCAGATGGTCGCTTTCAGCCGAGTGATTATAGACCACATCCAGAATGACTTCGATCCCGGCGCTGTGAAACCGATCCACCATGGCGCGAAACCCAGACACGCCGGCAGGACCCGCATAGCGCGGCTCGGGCGCAAAAAAGCCGATGGTGTTGTAGCCCCAATAGTTCACCAGCCCGCGCCCAACCAGCGCCGCCTCGGATTTGAGCGCCTGAACCGGCAGCAGTTCCACCGCCGTGACGCCCAGACGGCTCAGATGATCCAGCATCGCGGGTGTGGCCATGCCGTCATAGGTGCCACGCAGCGCCTCGGGCACATCTGGATGAGAGATCGTGGCGCCTTTGACATGGGCCTCGTAGATCAGCGCATTGTCCCAGCCACGCCCCAGGGTTTGCGCATCGGGCACAAACAGCGCCGGATCTGGCACCACCGATTTGGGCACAAAAGGCGCGCTGTCGCGGGCATCAAAGGACAGATCCGCCTCAAGCGTGCCCTGGCGATACCCAAAGGTGGCGCTGTGTTCGCTGAACGGGCCGGAAAGCGCGCGGGTGTAGGGGTCAATCAGCAGTTTGTTGACATTAAAACGGTGCCCGCGCGCGGGCTGATACGGTCCGGCCACGCGGTAGCCATAATGCGCGCCGGGGCGCAGGCCGGGCACATAACCATGCCAGATCGCACCGGTGCGTTCAGGCAGAGCCAGCCGGTGTTCCGCGCTTTGCCCATCGTCGCCGTAGAGACACAAATAAACCTGATCGCCGTTCTCAGAAAACACCGCGAAATTGGTGCCATGCCCGTCAAAGTGCGCGCCCAGCCGTGTGGGGGTGCCGGGCTCGATGCCCGCAGAAGCAACCGGACCTGCGCTCATTCGGTCAGATCGCTGTAAAGCGCGCTGTAGCCTGCAGCAGAACGATCCCAGCTGACGGGTTGGCGCATGGCTGCGCGTTGCATGTTTTGCCACTGTTTGGGATCTTTGTACGCCGCGATCACCCGGTCAACCGCGCTGGTCAGCGCGCCGGGGGTGACGCCATCAAACACGAAACCCGTGGCGGCCTTGGCATCCAGTGCGGCGACATTGGCATCAATCACCGTATCAGCCAGCCCGCCAGTGCGCGCCACCACCGGCAGCGTGCCATAGCGCAGCGCATAAAGTTGCGTCAGCCCGCAAGGTTCAAATCGCGACGGGATCACGATGGCGTCGCTGCCCGCCTGTATCTGGTGCGACAGGGGTTCATCATAGCCAATCTTGACCCCAACGGCACCGGGATAGCTGTGCGCGGCGTCCGAGAACCCCTGTTCCAGCGCGCGGTCGCCACTGCCCAGCAGCGCCAGCTGTGCGCCTTGTTGCACCAAATGCGGCAGCGCGCCCAACAGTGCATCCAGACCTTTTTGTTCCGACAATCGGCTGATCACACAAAACAGCGGGCCTGCGCTGTTTGGGGCAAGCCCGAATGTCTCGCCAAGAGCTGCGCGGTTTGCGGCTTTGCGTTTCAGACTGCGCGCATCATAGGTTTGTGCCAGTGCGGTGTCCGTCTCTGGATTCCAGACATCAACATCAATGCCGTTCAGCAACCCCGACAGCGCGCCACCACGGGCCTGCAGGACACCTTCGAGTCCCATGCCAAAGTCCGGTGTCAGGATTTCGCGCGCATAGGTCGGGCTGACGGTGGTGATGCGATCGGCGTAGACCAGCGCGCCCTTCAGGAACCCCAGATCGCCGTGATATTCCAAGCCTTCGGGGTGAAACCAATCGGCGTTCAGCCCAAGTGCACCAATCTGATCGGCGCCAAAGCGACCCTGAAACGCGATGTTGTGGATGGTGATCACCGATGGTGTCGTGGAACCTGCCATCTTTAGATAGACCGGCGCCAGCGCGGCCTGCCAATCATGGGCGTGCAACACATCGGGATTATAGTCAGGGATGGCGCCCATCGCGACCCGCGCGCCGGCCTGCGCCAAAGCGGCGAAGCGCACGGCGTTGTCAGGCCAATCAACACCAGAGTCATCAAGGTACAGCCCACCGGGGCGGTCAAACAACTGCGGCGCGTCCAGCAGCAACAGATCGACCCCCTTGGCCTTCACCGCCACCAGACGCCCCGGCCCACCGGGCAGGTCCTCAAAACGCGCCACCTCTTTGCCCTTGGGCAACAGGGCAAAAAGCGCGGAATAGGCCGGCATCAGCACTCGCACTTTGATGTCCAGCCCCGCCAGGGCGGATGGCAATGCGCCGACCACATCGGCCAGCCCACCGGTCTTGGCAAAGGGCGCGCATTCCGAGGCGACCATCAAAACCTGCATGTCAGGCCTCCAGCTTGTCGATCATATCTTGGGTGATCAGGCAGATCCCGTTTTCTGTGCGCCGAAACCGTTTCGCATCCAGCGCCGGGTCTTCGCCCACAATCAGCCCTTCGGGAATTTTCACGCCCCGATCAATCACCACGTTCTTCAAAAACGCACGCCGCCCGACCTCGCAATAGGGCAAAGCGATCACGCCTTCCAATTGCGAAAACGAATGGGTTTTGACGCCGGTGAACAACATACACCGATAAAGCGACGAGCCCGAGATGATGCAGCCCCCCGACACCATCGACGACACCGCCTGGCCGCGCCGCCCCTCTTCGTTGTGAATGAACTTGGCCGGGGGCGTCAGTTCCGAATAGGTCCAGATCGGCCAGTCGCTGTTGTAAATATCAAGTTCGGGCTTGAAATCGGTCAGATCGATATTGGCCTGCCAATAGGCGTCAATCGTCCCGACATCGCGCCAATAGGGCTCGGTTTCCATCCCGCTCATCACACAGGAGCGGCTGAACGGATGCGCACGCGCCCCACCTTTGGCAACGATACCGGGGATAATATCCTTGCCGAAATCATTGCTCGATTTTGGGTTGGCGGCGTCCTGTTCCAGCACATTGTACAAATATTCCGCCTCGAACACATAGATGCCCATGCTGGCCAGCGACTGATCCGGGTTGTCGGGCATGGCGGGTGGATCGCTGGGCTTTTCGACAAATTCCAGGATCTTGTCATCGCCATCAACAGCCATCACCCCAAAGCCTTTGGCCTCGGCGCGCGGCACTGCGATGCAGCCCACCGTAACCTTGGCCCCCGAGCGGACGTGTTCCTCGATCATGAAGGAATAGTCCTGTTTATAAATGTGATCCCCGGCCAGAATGACCACGTATTTGGGGCCGTAACCGCGAATGATATCGATGTTCTGGGCCACCGCATCTGCGGTGCCCTTGTACCAGTTGTCGTTGTTCAGCTGTTGCGACGCGGGCAGAATATCGAGCGACTCGTTGCGTTCCGCGCGAAAAAAGCTCCAGCCGCGCTGGATGTGGCGGATCAGGCTGTGGGCTTTGTATTGCGTGGCCACGCCGATGCGCCGGATCCCGGAATTGACCGCATTGGACAAGGCAAAGTCGATGATCCGGGTCTTGCCACCGAAATAGACGGCGGGTTTGGCCCGGATGTCTGTCATCTCCATCAGGCGGCTGCCACGCCCACCGGCCAGCACAAAAGCCATGGATTGCTGCGCCAGTGCGAAACGATCTTCTTCCATTGTATCCCCCCAGGTTTCTTCTCAGATATCGTTCAATTTGAAAAACACCGTTGCCAGCGGCGGCAATGTGATTTCGATCGAGGCGTCGCATCCATGGGCCGCGATGGGCTGGCTGTGTGCGCCGCCCGCGTTGCCGGTGTTGGAACCGCCGTAAATCGCTGCGTCAGAATTCAGCACTTCGCCCCAATGTCCGGCGCGCGGCACGCCCAGGCGATAGCCCTCGCGCACCACCGGCGTAAAGTTGCACACCACCAGAACCGGCGCCGCACCGTCGTCGCCATGGCGCACCCAGGCCAGCACGGAATCGGCAACATTGCCGCCATCGATCCAGTCGAACCCTTTGGGCGAACTGTCACGCTGATAGAGTGCGGGCGTGGCGCGATAGAGCGTGTTCAGATCGCGAACCAGCCGCTGCATGCCCTTGTGCGGCGCGTGTTCCAGCAGGTGCCAATCGAGGCTGGATTCATTGTTCCATTCCTCGGATTGGGCAAATTCACAGCCCATGAACAGCAGCTTTTTACCCGGATGCCCCCACATGAACCCGTAATAGGCGCGCAGATTGGCAAAGCGTTGAAAATCATCGCCCGGCATGCGCGCCAACAGCGAGCCTTTGCCATGCACAACCTCGTCATGGCTGAGCGGCAGAATGAAGTTTTCTGAAAACGCGTAATGCAGCCCGAAGGTGATCTTGTCGTGGTGGTATTTGCGGTTGATCGGGTCCTCGCCAATATAGCGCAGGGTGTCGTTCATCCAGCCCATGTTCCACTTGAAACCAAAGCCCAAACCCCCTGACGAGGTTGGCGCGCTGACGCCGGGAAAAGCGGTGGATTCCTCGGCCGCGGTCAGAATGCTGTCATCGGCGCCGTAGACCGCTTCGTTCATCTTTTGCAGGAACGCGATGGCTTCCAGGTTTTCGCGCCCGCCCTCTTTGTTGGGCACCCATTCGCCGTCCTTGCGCGAATAATCGCGGTAGAGCATCGAGGCAACGGCATCCACGCGCAGCCCGTCGATGTGAAATTCTTCAAACCAGAATTTGGCGTTGGCAATCAGGAAATTTTGAACTTCGGTGCGGCCATAGTTATAGACCAGCGTGTTCCAATCGGGGTGAAAGCCTTCCTTGGGGTCGGAATGTTCATAAAGTGCTGTGCCATCAAACTGGCCCAAACCGTGCTGATCCGACGGGAAATGTCCGGGCACCCAGTCGATGATCACGCCCAGATCGGCAGCGTGGCAGGCCTGAACCAGCGCGCGCAGATCATTGGGCGTGCCAAAGCGCGAGGTCGGCGCAAACAGACCCACCGGCTGATAACCCCACGAGCCGCCAAACGGATATTCGGAAATCGGCGTCAGCTCGATATGGGTGAACCCCATGCCTTGCGCATATTCAACCAGTTGCTCGGCGTGTTCACGGTAGCTGAGCGAGCGCCCGGCCTCTTCGGGCACCCGGCGCCAGCTTTCCAGATGCACTTCGTAGATCGAAATCGGTTGGTCGATCTTGTGCCGGGCCCCGCGCGTTTGCATCCAATCGCCATCGGACCACTCATACCCGGCCAGATCGCGCACAACCGACGCCGTGCGCGGCGGCAGTTCGGCGCCAAATCCCACCGGATCAGCCTTGAGCGGCAGCAGCGTGTGATCGCCGGTCAGCAGTTCGTATTTGTAAACTGTGCCATCGCCCAGATCGGGCAGGAAAATCTCGTGCACGCCGGTGGCGCCACGTCGGCGCATCACGTGGGCACGCCCGTCCCAGCCATTGAAATCCCCGACAACCGACACCCGCGCCGCATTCGGCGCCCAAAGTGCAAAATGCGTGCCTTGGGCGCCTTCGTGATCCGCCACATGCGCGCCAAGCGCTTTCCACAACTGCCCGTGGGTGCCCTCGGCCAGCAAATATTCGTCCAGATCGCCAAGACGCGGGCCAAAGCTGTAGGGGTCAGCGATCTGCCATGTGTCGGCGCCGCGCGTCATGCGCAGACGATAGTCAAACCGGTTCTTGCGCCGCGGAATGCGCGCCACAAACAGACCATCCCCCATCGGATCGAGCGTTTTGATCAGCTTGCCGGTTTTGGTGGCAATCACATCGACCCTGTCGGCATCCGGACGCATCACCCGCACCACCAGCGCGCCATCCCTTAGCGCATGCAGCCCCAGAACCGCAAACGGGTCACTGTGGTGCCCCCGGATCAGCGCGGCGGCGTCGGCAGGGTCAATCAGGGCCTGCGTGCTCACGCCGATTTCTCCAATGCGGGGCCCGACGGGCTGATGTGCCAGATGTCGCGCGCATAGCCAGTGATGGTGCGATCGGACGAAAACCAGCCCATTTGCGCGGTGTTGCGCAGCGCCATTGCGGCCCAGTCACGCGGGTTCTGGAACGCCTGATCAGCGCGGCGTTGGGCCTCGAAATAGCTGTCAAAATCGCAGGTCACCAGGAAGTGGTCGTGATCGTAAAGCATGCCCACCAGCCCATGATAGCGATGCGGATCCTGCGGGCAGAACCGCCCTTCGAATATTTGACCCAGCACCCGTTGCAGACGCGCACTGGCCTCGATCGCGGCGCGGGCATAGCCATGCTGATGACGCCGCTCGGTCACTTCGGCGGCGGTCAGGCCAAACAAAAAGAAATTCTCGGCCCCCACATGATCGCGGATTTCCACATTGGCCCCGTCCAGCGTGCCGATGGTCAGCGCGCCGTTCAGCGCGAACTTCATGTTGCCGGTGCCCGACGCTTCCTTGCCCGCGGTCGAAATCTGTTCGGACAGATCCGCCGCAGGGATCAGCCGTTCGGCCATGGTGACGTTGTAATTAGCCGGAAACACGATGCTGAGGCGACCCTTGGTGACGGGGTCTGTGTTGATCACCTGCGCCACATCATTGATCAAACGGATAATGTCCTTGGCCACATAATAGCCCGGCGCCGCTTTGCCGCCAAAGATCTTGACGCGCGGGGTCCAATCGCGATCAGGAGCGTCGCGCATTTCGTTCCAAAGGGCCACGGTTTCCAGCAGGTTCATCAACTGGCGTTTGTATTCGTGAATGCGCTTGATCTGCACGTCAAACATGGCATCGGGGTCAACTGTCACACCGCAGGTCTGGTGCAGCCAATTGGACAGTTGCACCTTGTTGGTGCGTTTGGTGGCCTGAAACGCATCGAGGAATACGCTGTCTTCGGTTTTGGATTTGAGCTGGATCAGCTGTTCCAGGTCGCTCACCCAACGATCGCCGAGCTCAGATGTGATCAGCCCACTTAACGCCGGGTTGCATCCGTGCAACCAGCGGCGCGGCGTGATGCCATTGGTCTGGTTGATGATGCGTGTGGGATGGATGCGGTTGAGATCGGCAAACACGGTTTCCTTGACCAGATCACTGTGCAGCGCCGACACGCCGTTGACCTTGTGCGCCATGATGAACGCCAGTTCGCCCATGCGAACCTCGCCATGATCAATGATGCGGGGGCTGCCGGGATGATCGGCCTGTTGGGCGGCGTCAATCGCGCGGATGATCTCAAGATGCATCGGCAGGGTGCGCCCCATCAGATGCTCGCTCCAACGCTCCAACGCTTCGGGCAGCAAAGTGTGGTTGGTATAGGCCAAACAACGGCGCGCCAGAGCAATCGCCGCACCCATTTCCATATCGTGATCATGCACCAGAATGCGCACCAATTCCGGCCCCGCAATCGCCGGGTGGGTGTCGTTCAGCTGAATGGCGACGCGGTCAGGCAGTTCCGCCAGATCCGAGCAATCGCGGAAGAAACGGCGCAACAGGTCCTGAAGCGAGGCCGATGTAAAGAAGTACTCCTGCTTGAGGCGCAGTTCCTTGCCCGGCTCGGTGGTGTCATCAGGGTAAAGCACACGCGAAATCGTGCGCGCCAATGCCTCGGACCGGCTGGCGGCCAGAAAATCGCCTGAGTTGAAGCTGGCCAGATCAAAATGGCTGAGCGGGCGCGCCGACCAAAGCCGCAGCGTGTTGCACCAGGTGCCCTGCCAACCGATCACCGGCGTGTCAAAAGCCGTCGCCAGCACAGTTTCGCCCGGATGCCAGGTTGCGCGCCCGTCATGATGATCAACATGGCCGCCAAAATGGATACGGTATTGCAGCTCGGGGCGTTCAAACTCCCAGGCGTGGCGCTGGTTCAGCCAGGTTTCAGCGGTTTCGATCTGCTGACCGTTGACAAAATCCTGTTCGAACAGCCCGTGTTCGTACCGGATGCCATAACCATGCGCCGGCAGACGCAGCGTCGAAAGGCTGTCCATGAAACAAGCCGCAAGCCGCCCCAACCCGCCATTGCCAAGGGCCGCATCTGGTTCGTCATGCACGATCTCATCGTAATCCTGGCCCAGTTCGCTCAGCGCCGCGCGCGCCTTGTCGACAAGCCCCAGATTGGCCGCGACATCTTCGATCAAACGCCCCATCAGGAATTCCATCGACAGATAATAAACCCGCTTCTTCTGCTCGGCGCGCGACTGTTTCAGGCTTTCGTGCCAGGGCCCGATCATTTCATCGCGCAGCGCCAGCGACAACGCCATGCGCCAATCATAAACGCTGGCTGAACCCTGCTGCTTGCCCAGTGAAAAGCGGAGGCGATCTAGAATGACTTCTTTCATGAGAATCCCGGCGAGTTTACAGTTTCAGTTAGCGCTAACAGAAGGTCGCTACCCCATATTTGCATCTCAGCATAGATAGCTTGGCACATAGCCGCTTGCCAGTAGGAGCATAGCTTATCTCAGCCGATGTGCCTTTAAACCTTCAGGATCGGGCCCGGATAACGCGCCAATTTGGCATCCGCAGTGACCAATTGCAGCCCCTCGCCCATCGCCTGCGCCAGCAACATGCGGTCAAACGGATCATTGTGCAGCGTCGGCAGCGTGGTCAGCGCCAGACAATGACGCCCTTCAATGGCCAATTCGCGGTAGTCATTGTTCAGCAATCCGGCCCGCAAGACGTTGGCATCGGTCTGAAAGTCGGGCCGGTTGAGCGCCCTTTTGATGGTGATTTCCCACAGGCTGGCGACGCTGAACCACAGCGTGTTGCCGCTGTCTTTGATCAACCCATCCGCGCGCGGCGACATCAGATCATCGCGCGCTGCCACCCAAAGCAGCAGATGCGTGTCCAGCAACAGGTTCAATCGGCTTGACCGGCAAACATCGTCTCAATATCGTCGGCGCCCATGTCGTCAAAATCCTCGGGCACATCAACCTGACCCTTCAGGAAACCGGTGCGGCGCGGCGCTTCGGTTTCGATCATCACAACCTTGACCAGTGGTTTTCCGGCACGCGCGATCACAAAGGGCTCACCCTGGGTTGCGGCCTCGACCAACTTTGACAGATGGGTCTTGGCTTCGTGCATATTGACAGTCTTCATCGCGGCCTCCAACTTAGTCCATCCAACTTAGTCTACCTCAGCACAGCTTTCAAGAAGCCCCGGATCCGACAGAATGCGCCAAACTAGTGCAATTGCATCATAGACTCAGGCAAAATCCCTGTCGTCTACTTCTCCAAAAGCAGGGAGAACGCAATGTTGGAAGCATCCAGACGGAATTTCACCTTAACCATGGCGGGCGCGCTGATCGCCGGCGCACTCAGCACTTTCGCCGCTTCGGCCGAAAACATCATCATCGGGGTTCCGGCAGCGCAGTCCGGGCCCGTGGGCGTGGCCGATCATCAGGATTGGTCCAACGGCATCGCGCTGGCGGTCGAGGAAATCAACGCCGCCGGAGGTGTGCTGGGACGCGAACTTGAGGTCAAAACCATCGATCTGGATATGCTCTCGCCCGAGGGCAACGTGGCCGGATTTCAGGCACTGATCGAAGGTGGCAGTCACGCCATTGCCTCGGCCTTCACCATCATCCCGCCCCCCGCGATGGACACGGCCGCACCGTCCGGCATTCCCTATCTGCACGGCAACACGTCGTCCCTGAATGTAGATCTGTTTCAGGGCGATCCGGAGAAATACAAAAACGTGTTCCAGCTCGACGTGCCCGAGGTCTGGTACGGCTCAGGCTTTGTGAAATTCCTGCAGGACATGACAGCCTCTGGTCAATTCGCGCCGAAAAACAACAAGATCCACATCGTTCAGGGTCAGATCAGCTATACCCAGTTGATCTCAAAGGCCACGCAAGAGGCCGCCGCTGCAACCAATGGCGAATGGGAAATCGCCGCCGTGACCGACATTCAGTTCCCGGTTCAGGATTGGGCGCCGGTGATCCGGGCCTTGCAAGACGTTGATGCGGCCGCCATCATGATTGATCACTGGGTCGCCGCCGAACTGGCCGCTTTTGCCCAGCAATACGCCTTTGATCCGGTGCCTGGCTCGCTGGTTTATCTGCAATATGGACCGTCGCAACCCGAATTCCTGGACCTCGCACAAGGCGCTGGCGAAGGCATGGTCTGGGGCACGGTTTACGGTGTCTACGCCGATGAACAGGGCGCCGCGTTTCGCGAAAAGTACCGCGCGAAATTTCCCGGCACCATGGGCATGGTTTACACCGGCGGTGGCTATGACGCCGTTCAAATGCTGAAAATGGCATGGGAGCAAACCGGTGATCCCAGCGATTTTGCTGCCGTGGGCGATGCGATCCGCGTGATGGAATATCGCGGCGTGAACGGGTTTTACCGCTTTGATCCTGAAACCAATTCCGGGATTTCCTATCCCAACATGACCGATGACCCCGAAGCCGGTCAGGCACATCTGTTCTTTCAGGTGCAAGACAACGAACACCGCATCATAGCCCCCGCGCCCTTTGCCGAAGTCGCGTTCACCGCGCCGCCCTGGTGGTAAGCGCGGCGATGTTTGGATGCGACGGGATCACCCTGTCTTTGGGCGGGCGCACGATCCTGAAAGACGTGTCATTGTCCGCAAGGCCCGGAGAAATTCTGGGCCTTGTGGGGCCAAACGGTGCGGGCAAAACCTCGCTGTTTGAAGTGCTTTGCGGGCGTTACACTGCCGATGCGGGCTCCGTCACGCTGAACGGGCAGGACATCACCGCCCTGCCCTTTCACAAACGCACTCGGCTGGGTCTGGGGCGCACCTATCAAAGCCCTGTCGTGCCTGCGTCCCTGACCGTGGGCGAGACGTTCCGCGCCGCGCGCAAGGCCTATGCCCCCCACCTCAGTCGACACGATGCGGAATGGGCCGCGCGACTGGTGCATCTGCACAGCCCTTGGGACACGCCCGCGGCTGCACTTGGTGCATTCGAGCGGCGCAAATTGCTGTTGGCCTGCCTGATGATGCGCCGACCGCAAGTGATCTTGATGGACGAACCGGCCTCGGGGCTGATCAACGCCGAAATCGACGAACTGGATCTGATCATGCGCACCTTGGTGGATGAATACGCCATCGCGCTGGTGCTGATCGAACACCGGCTCGAATTGCTCTCGGCGGTGGCTGATGGGTGTGTGGTGCTGGATCTGGGCGAGGTGATCGCCACTGGCAAACCGAGCGATGTGTTCGAAAACCCCCGTGTCAGAGCCGCATATTTCGAGGGTGCCGATGCCTGAACTGCTGGAACTCAAAAAACTGTCAGCCGGGTATGGCCCGCTGCGTGTGCTGCACGAAATCGACATGAGCGTGGGCGAAGGCCAGCGCATTGGGCTTGTCGGGCTGAACGGGCACGGCAAAACCACGTTGATCCGCGCGCTCACGCATATGGCGGGCTGGCAGCAGGGTTCGATCACGCTGGACGGCAAAGAAATCGGCGGTGCGCGCTCGCTTGGGGCGGGGCGGCGCACACCGGGGCTGGTGCGCATGGGCATTGGTGTCGCGCCTCAAGGCGATGCGATTTTCCCCGGTCTGTCGGTGCGCAAACATCTGGAATGCGGTGCCTTTTCGCGCGTGGCTTGGCGCGAACGGCGTCAGCGGATCGAGCGTGTGTTTGACATATTCCCGCCATTGCGCCCGCTCGAACATGCTCTGGTGGGCAAATTGTCAGGGGGCGAACGGCGCATGGTGTCGATCGGACGAATGCTGATGACCGAAGCTCGGCTTTACCTGATCGACGAACCATCGCTGGGCCTGGCGCCCAAAATCTCGCACCGGGTGATGGACGCGCTTTGGGATCTGCCCGTCACTGGCGCGATGATCATTGCCGAACAAAACGTGGCGTTGCTGACCGGGCGCGCGGACCGGATGATCGGCATGCACGGCGGCCGTTTGCGCGGCGATGTTGGTCATGTGGAGCTGAACTGATGGATCTGGGACTGATCATTTACGCGCTGAACCTGTCGGCGATCTACGCGCTGATGGCGATCGGAATTTCGATCCTGTGGTCATCGGTCGGCATCATCAACATGGCCCACGGCGCGACATTTGCGGTGTCGGGCTATGCTGCGTGGCTGGTCACTGGCGCGATGAAACCCGTGATCGCGGCCGCGTTTGGCAAATCGGCCTTGGCAACTTTTGCAATGGCCAGCACTTTGGTCGGCTCGGCGCTGGTGGCCGGGGCGCTTTGCGGCGTGATTATTTATCTGCTGGCCTTCCTGCCGATCCATGACAAACCCAATTTTCAGGTGCGCGCGCTGATCGTCACGCTGGGTCTGAACATCGCCGCAGTTCAGGGTCTGTTGTGGACCTTTGGGCCGCGAAATCAGGGTTTGCCCAAGATTTTCGGCTTTGGACGCTGGGAGGTCTGGGGCACCAAAATCCGTTACGATCAGGCCGGCACCATCATCGGCGCGGCGCTGATTATGGCCCTAACGCTGGGCTGGCTGCGCTATTCCCGCCGCGGCCTCGAAGTGCGCGCGATGATGCAAAACGCCGAAGGCGCCGCCTATTCCGGGATCTCACGTCAGGTCACAGCGCTGCCAGTGCTGATGCTGACCGGCGCGCTGGCGGGCATGGCGGCGGCGTTGCTCAGCCAGACGATTTTCGTCAGCCCAACTTCCGGGGTGATCCCGCTGGTCAAAGGTCTGACAATTGCTCTGTTGGGCGGATTAGGCTCGGTTCCGGGCGCGATGGTCGGCGCCTTGCTGGTCGGCTTCCTCGAGGCCATCGTCGGCGCGATCCCGTTCTTGGGCCAACGTTATGTGATGTTCGCCACCTTCCTCTTTATCATCGCCGTTTTGATCATCCGCCCGCGCGGCATCGGCGGCCTGCTGGATGACACCCGCGAATGAGCACCAAGCGATACTTCAAAGTTGGCCGTCGCCCGTACGAGCTGCGCCTGACACCGTCCGGAGCCGCCGAACGGGTGCGCGCCAGGTTGCCAGGCACCAAACGCCACTGGCTGCAATGGCGCGATGTCAACAACCCGAAATCGCTGCGCCGCGAGCGGATTCTGGTCGACAAAAAACCGCTTTGGTGGGTGATCGGGCTGGCCCTGTTTGCCATCATCACCCCGTTTCTGCCCAACTCGATGATCTCGGTGGCGTCGATCTTTTGTGTCTATGCCTCGATCAATGTGCTGTGGACGCTGATCATCGGCACCGCGGGCATCTTTTCGCTGGCCACTTTGGCTGTAGTCGGCGTGTCGGGTTACATCGCGGCGGCGGCCAACGTTTATCTGGGGGTGCCCTGGCCGTTCATGTTGCTGATCGGGCCGCTTGCAGGGCTGATTTTCGGCGCGCTGCTGGCCGCACCCTCGACCCGGCTGGATGGTCTCTATTATGCGCTTTTGACTATGGGTGTTGCCGAAATTTGCCGGGTGTTTGTGATGCAGTTGCGCCCGCTGACGCCGTCTGGCGGCGCGATCACCAACGTCGACAGTTTCATCCAAAAGACTGGTTCCTGCAACGCCCCGGCCTGCTTTTGGGCTTTGCCGGCGCGTTTTTGTTGCTGCTGGGCGCGCTGTTGGTCTGGCGATTGGTCAATTCCGAACGGTTGGGCATGTTGCTGCGCGTGGCCAAAACCAGCCGCGAAGACGAAGCTTTTGCCGAAGCCATCGGCATTGATTTCCGCCGCGCACGATTGCTGGTTTTCGTCATCTCATCGGCGGCATTGGGCGTGGTGGGCGCGTTTTATGCGATGTATTTCCGATCCATTTCGCCCCAGATTTTCTCGCTCGATCAGCTGTTGTTGCTGTTTGCGATGATGGTCATCGGCGGTTTGGGCCGGGCCGAGGGCGCTGTGATTGGCGCGGCGTTGGTGACGGTCATCGACAAGGGTCTGATTTCGCTGGGGCCGCCGCGCATCATTCTGGTGGCTCTGATCATGATCGGCGTGACGATTTTTGCCCGCGAAGGGCTGACCGGCGCGCGCGACCAATTCCGCGATTTCCGCAAACGAAAGTCAGGCGAAGCGCGCGCGCGTCGCACCGAAAAGGGAGGAGAAGCCATGCCGGAAGAAGCAACCGAAGTGCATGACAAACAAGAGCTTTACTACCGCCGGTTCAACAAACGTCTGCGCGACCGCCTGAAACTCATGATCACCCCCGAACTGATCCAGGAGCACAAACATGACCCGCTGGGCCACCATTCGGACGCTCTCGCGCGGGTGCTGAACTATTTCCGACGCGGCGAGATGGCCGACAAATACGTGATCCACCGGATGATCCCGACGCAGGAACGGTTTCGCATTATGGCCGTGTCGGGCCAGCGCGGGATGCCGCCGCGCGTGGTTGATGACCGCGAATATACAAACATCAAAGATGCCTATCACGCCGTGTTCCTGCTGCGCGTGAACGATCTGTTGGAAAGCTAACAATGACTGACATTCGCCTTTTCGGCTACTGCGACCCGCTTGCCGCACGCGCCGGACACCCGATTGATTTCATGGTCTCCGCCGAAGGAACATCACGGGTCAAAGCCGAGCTGGTGCGCCTGGTGCACGGCGATTTCAACCCCGATGGTCCCGGCTTTATCGAAGAAACCATCACCACAGACATCCCCGAAACCCTGGATGTGGCGCGTCAATACACCCAAAACGGCAGCTTTGCGCGGGTTCAGGACCCAAACGATCATCTGGCCCCATCCGGCGCGTTTACTGTGCATGCCTTCATCTGGCCCTCTTTGCCCAAAGGCCAGCGTCAGACCGTATTAGGGCGATGGTCGGTCAACGACTCCGACGGTTTCGCCCTCGGGATCAACCCAGATGGCAAGCTGGAATTCTGGGTCGGCGATGGCAAAACCGTGGATCAGGTGACAGCCGATGCGCCGCTGGTGCCCAAGGTCTGGGTCTTGGCCTGCGCCAGTTTTGACCCGGCCACAGGTCAGGCCCGATTGCGCCAGATCAGCGTGCAAAACGCGTGGAATTCCCATATCGGACCGGTCACGCCCTATGATCACAACAGCCACGTGGTTGAAACGCTGCGCTGCGCCCCAAACAAGGCCAACGCGCCATTTCTGATCGCCGGCGCACACGAGCAAAACCCCAAGCGCGGTGCTTTTGTTTCGACCCTGTACAACGGCAAAATCGACCGCTGCGGGATGGTGGCACGGGTTCTTGGCCCTGATGAGATGGACGAAATTGCCCATGGGCAACCGCCCGCCGACCCGCTAGCCTATTGGGACACCACAGCCGGTTATCATGATCGCGGCATCGCGCCCGATATCCAGGACACCGGCCCGCACGGGTTGCACGCGGTTGGGGTCAATCGGCCCATTCGCGCCATGACTGGCTGGAACTGGACCGGTCGCGACGACAGTTTTCGCCTGAACCCGTCGCAATATGGCGGTGTGTCGTTTCATGATGACGCGCTGACCGATTGCAACTGGACGCCCAGCCTCAACTGGACTCCACCGGCCGATCTGCGCTCGGGGGTTTATGCGCTCAAAATCAGTGCTGGCGACGCTGTTGACCGTATCCCGGTGATCATCCGGCCCGACAAACCGCGCGCCAAAATCGCGGTGCTGATGTCGACCTTCACCTATCTGGCCTATGCCAACGAACATCTCAGTTTTGAGGCACAGATCGCGCAGGCCATTGTCGCCCACACGCCGGTGATTTCGGGCGATGATCTGGAATATAACAAATTGCAGGAATTTGGCCTGTCGACCTATGACCATCACACCGATGGCGCCGGGGTTTGTGACACCAGCTGGAAGCGCCCGATCATCAACATTCGCCCCGGGTATCGAATGGCGGGCATGAACTTTCCCTGGGCGTTGCCGGCGGATCTGTCGCTGCTGTGGTGGCTTGAACATGCCGGATACGACTATGATCTGATCAGCGATCATGACCTTGACCGTGAAGGCGAAAGCGCTTTGTCGCCCTATAAGGTCGTGATCAACGTCACCCACCCGGAATATTATTCCGAAGGCATGCTGGATGCCACCGAAAGCTATCTGCGCAATGGCGGGCGGGTGATGTATCTGGGCGGCAACGGCTATTATTGGGTCACCGCTGCCTGCCCGGATGATCCGTCCTGTATCGAAGTGCGCAAACTGGATGCCGGGTCACGCGCCTGGCAGGCCGAGGCTGGCGAGGGGTATCTGGCGTCCAGTGGCGAACGTTCGGGGCTCTGGCGCTCGCGCGGGCGGGCCCCACAAAAGCTGGTGGGGCTTGGCTTTACCGCCGAAGGCATGGACCGCGCGGAACCGTTTGAGCGCATGCCCGACAGCTTTCACAAACGTGCGGCGTGGATGTTCAACGGCATTGGCGACGAAGAGCTGATCGGCGATTTTGGACTGGCCTTGGGCGGCGCTGCAGGGGTCGAGGTTGACCGCTATGATCTGGCGCTTGGCACGCCGCCGCACACGTTGTTGGTGGGCGCCTCGATCAATCACACTGACAACTATCCGCTGGTGTCCGAAGAAATCAGCTATGCGTTTCCCGGGCGCGGAGGCAGCCAGGATCCGCAGGTGCGCAGCGACATGATCTATTTCACCACCGCCAATCACGGCGCAGTTTTTGCTGCAGGGTCCATCGCCTGGAGCCAGGCGCTGCCTTGTTTTGGCGGTGAAAACAACGTCGCCACAATAATGCGCAATCTGCTTGATGCGTTTGTCAAAGACGGCGCATTACCGGGAGCTGAATTCACTGGCACGGAAAAACACTGGCGATAAGACCCCCGACAAGGTCATAGTCACAGGATGAAGACCAATCTAAGCGATCTGTCTGCCTTTGTTCTTGAGCTTAACGCTCAGGCGAACACACGCGGAATGAACGAACTGGTGAACTGGGCGGTGGCGTATCTGGCTGATCTGATCCGCTATGATTGTGCGTGGTACGGATGGGCCCAGGTTCAGCCCAAAGGCACGGTCATTCACGCCAGTGCCATGTACAATTTGCCCAAACACTATTTTTCAGCCTGGAGCGACATGGCCGATCAGGATGTGCTGGTCGAACAGTTCATCGAAAACCCACACCGCGTACCAACCTATGACCGGTTCGGTCTGACCCAGACCGACGGGATGGAGGCGCTTTCGGATTCCTATGGGATCAAGAAAATGGCCACAGCAATGTGTTTGCGCACCGACCGGACGGCGTCCCTGTTTGTGTCGGCCTATCGCGGCGGATCACAGGCGCAGAACTGGACCAGAGATCAGTGCGAATTTTTGCAATGCGCGGTCGACAATATTTCAGCCGCTGCCGGTCTGGCCGCCACAAATGATCTGGCCACCAGTGACGCCCACACCGCCACCGTGTTCCTCAGCCGCCATGGTACAACCTTGATTGGGTTGAATAAAATGCGTGAACGCTTTGGTCATCTGTGGTCGCGCCATGACGGCGACACGGTGCCGCGGTGGCTGGCGGATTATGTCGATCAACCCGGTGAGCATTTGCTGGTGGATCAGGGATTGGTGGCCAATTGCGAACCCGTACCTTTGATGGACGGGTTGTTGATGCACAAAGTCTCGCTGCGCCCGTTTCGCAAATTCGATCTGCTGACCCGGCGCGAGCGCGATGTGGCCCGGGCGCTGGCCAGCGGCAAAAGCCACAAAGAAACCGCCCGGCTGCTGGGCGTGGCGCCCTCAACCATTCGCAACCAAACGCAATCGATCTATGGCAAGCTGGGCATCGCCAACCGCGCCAGTCTGGCCAAACACGTCACCCCCTGATCGAAGCCCCTTAGATCGTTTCTTCAGCACGTCGCCGCATGGATCTGCACGTGGGCTGGTTGCTCGGGTTTGCGGGGGTCCGGTCCCTCAAAAGCGATAGCGCGATGTGTTAAAACGCCCGCCAACAAGGTGTCACATGGCGATCTATCGCTGGTGCAGCGGTCCTGTTAGAGGATCTTTTTTTGAGACACAGATCCTGCGGGTTTCGATTAAAAAGAGCGCCTTATTATTGATATTTTTCAGCCTAAACAGTCGGTTAAAGACTGTTCTGTTCGGCCAAATTCACTTCTTTTCAACCCCTCCATTGCTATTTCCCTTGGGTTTAGGCCCACCCGAACCCGTCAGTGGTTTGCTTTTGGAAGGGTCTTGATTTTGCAACCCTGCGGAGCGGATGAATGGCCACCTATATCGTTACGACGACGAACTGGAACGATCCCAGCTTTTGGTCCGCGATCAGCGAAGCAGGGCCCGGCCACACGCTTGATTTCTCGGCGCTTCCTTCAACCTATTCGGTCGACTTCTGGCCAGATAACGACCAGATCATCATTGATGATGGCGCGACAACCTATGTGATCGGGGACAGCGACGACCCCGGCGCACAGAACATCAAGATGGGCAACCCAACCCAGCTTGAGTATTTCACCACTGTGATCGGCACCCAGGGTGACGACACGGTTGGATCTGGTTCAAGCGACAGCACGATCCAAGGCGGCGATGGCAATGACACGCTGATAGGCAATGACGGCAAGGACAATCTTGAAGGTGGCGACGGGAATGACGAGCTCTATGGCGGGCGCGGCGACGACCAACTGAGCGGTGGCGCCGGCGATGACATTCTTCAGGGCGAAGAAGGCAAAGACATCATTGATGGCGGCGCCGGCAGCGATACGATCAATGTGTCCGAATTGGCCGAAAAGGACGCGATCGATGGTGGCGAATCCGCCGGTGACAAGGACGAATTGCGCTTTGTCAGCTCGGAATCCGTTGCTGTGTCTTTCACCGATCTGGAAACCGGCAGCTATGAATTTGCCGGCCCGGGTGGCGCCTCGGGCACCTTTACCAACATCGAGCATTTTGAGGGCGGGTCCGGCGACGATACGCTCGATTTCAGTGCCTTGGCGGGTAAGGTCACCGTCACCTATACTGGCGACGGCGAAGGATCGATTTCCGACGGAGTCGACACGATCTCGTTTGCTGGCATCGAAAACCTGATCCTGACCGACGGCAATGACAGCGTGGTTGGCGGGGCCAACAACGACGACCATTACATCGATCTGGGCGATGGCAATGACAAGCTTTGGGGCGGCATGGGCAACGACACGGTCCTTGGCGGCGAAGGCAATGACAACATCACGACCAGCCACGGTGACGACCAGATCAGCGGCGGGGCCGGTGATGACACTCTGAACGGCGACTATGGCAGCGACACTCTCGAAGGTGGCACGGGAAACGACACGCTTTGGGGCGGCTTTGACGACGACAAACTGCTTGGCGAAACCGGCGATGACTATCTTTATGGCGGTTACGGCGATGACGTCCTGTTTGGCGGCGTGGGCAACGACACCTTGGATGGCGGGCGCAACGACGACACCGTTGATGGCGGCGATGACGCGGATTTGTTCACCTTCACCTCGGGCATGGGCAACGCGACGGTCATTGGCGGCGAAGGCGGCAATGATGACGATACCCTTGATCTGAGCGGGCAAGCCGGATCCTTTACTGTCACCTACACCGGAGACGAGGCCGGAACCATCACCGATGGCACCGACTCCATCACCTTTTCGCAGATCGAAAACCTGATCCTGTCCGATCAGGCGGACGTGGTTGATGCCACTGCTGACAGTGTTGGCATCAACCTGGATGCGGGTGGTGGCAACGACAAGATCGATGGCGGCACCGGGAACGACACGATTTTTGCCGGTGATGGTGTCGACAGCGTTGATGGCGATCTTGGCGATGACCGCATTTATGGCGGCGCCGATGATGACACGATTTTGGGTGGCACCGGCAACGACACGCTGCATGGCGGCGACCCGCTGGCGGACAGCACTCTGATCCACATGACGTTCCAGGATGGTGGAACCGGCATTGCCACCGATCAAAGCGGCAACGGACATGATGGGACCTATGAAAACGGTGCCAACGACAACGGCACAGGTTGGCAAGACCCCAGCGAAGACTCCGCGCGCTTTGACGGCGTTGATGACTATATCGAAATCCCCAATGACCCCAGCTTTGAGCTGGACGAAGGCACAGTTTCGCTGCGCGTCAACGCAGATGCCTCCACAAGTGGGTTTCTGTTTTCGCGCGACAGCAACAATTTCGACGGTGGCGGCCATATTGGCCTGAAGCTGAACAGCAACGGTTCGCTTGAGCTTCGCATCCAGTCCGACAGTTCCAGCCATACAATCACCTCCGCCAGCGGTCTTGTGGCTCCGGGCGATTGGCACCATGTGGCGGTCACCTTTGGCAGCGAAGGAACGTATATTTACCTCGATGGTGTCGAGGTGGCTTCCGGCTCATATACCGGTGGCATCGCTGGCAATTCCGAACCTTGGACGCTGGGCGCCAACCAGCAAAAGTCGGACGATGGCGTCGCGAACAAGCTGCAAGACCATTTTGATGGCAGCTTGGGTGAATTTGCGCTTATCGGCTCACAACTGGCCCCCGAGGACGTCGAACGGCTCAACTCCGAAGGCATGCCAGATGCGATCGACAGCGGATCAGACACGCTGGAGGGGGGCGCGGGCGCGGACAGCTTGTCCGGTGGCGACGGCGGCGACAGTTTGTTGGGCGGCGCGGGCGAGGACACCATTGAAGGCGGGTCCGGCGACGACACAATTTACGGCGGCGATGACAGTGACCAATTGGAAGGGGGCGCGGGCAACGACACGCTCTACGGCGAAGCCGGCAACGATGCGCTTTTGGGCGGGCAAGGTGATGACAAGCTCGATGGCGGGACGGGCAACGATCGCCTGTCGGGTGGCGACGGCGATGACTACATCCAAAGCTCGAATATTGACAGCGGCAACGACACGATTATCGGCGGCGACGGGAACGACACCGTTTACACCGGCAGCGGTGACGATACGGTCGATGGCGGCGAAGGAAACGACACGATCTACCTGTCAGGCGGCGCAAACAGCGCGTCTGGCGGCGATGGCGACGACCTGATCACCAACTCGGGTGCCTCTGGCGCGTCCGATATCGATGGCGGGGCAGGCAATGACACCCTTTCAACCTATGACGGAGCCGGCAACGACGACACCATCGACGGTGGCGACGGGCGCGATTCCATCGTGTCAAATGATGGCGACGACCGGGTTGATGGCGGCGACGGCGCGGACACCATCCAATCGGGCAGCGGCGATGACACAATCACCGGCGGCAGCGGCGACGATTCCCTTACCGGGGGGGCGGGCGATGACGTTTTTGTCTATGCGGCGGGCGACGGCGACGACACGATCACAGATTTCAACTTTGGCAACACCGGCACGCTGAATGATGGCGACAGCACCAACAACGACTTTATCGATCTCAACGGCTTTTATGACCATATTTTCCAGCTTCGTGCGGATCAGGCCGATGACGGCGTGCTCAATCAATCCAACCAGGGCGACAACGGGGTTGATTATTCGGACAACGACGCCTTCGGTTCAGGCTCGATTACGATGTCAGGTGCCAATGCTGCGAGCTTTACAGCGGAAAACACCGGCGTGACCTGTTTCACCGCAGGAACAGCCATCCGCACGCCACAAGGCGAGACGTTGATCGAACAGCTGACCATCGGCGATCTGGTGCAAACCGCCGACAACGGACCCCAGCCGATCCGCTGGATCGGCACACAGACCCTTGGACCAGATGCATTGCGCGCACAATCCAAGCTCAACCCAGTTTTGTTCAAAGCCAACGTTGTGGGCAACACCCGCCCCTTGCTGGTGTCCCAACAGCACGGGTTGATGCTGGGTGACGTGGGTCTGGTGCGGGCCAAGCATTTGGCCGCGATCATGCCTGGCGTGCGCATCGCACGGGGTGTCAGATCGCTGACCTATGTTCATTTGATGTTTGACGCGCATCAGATTATATTCGCTCAAGGCACTCCAACCGAAAGCTTCTATCCCGGCCCGATGAGCCTGCGCACGCTGACCTGTCAAAGCTGTGTTGAGTTGTTTTCAGTTTTCCCACAACTGCGCACCCCAGTGGCGCAGCGCCCTTGGACGGTCCGGCACTATGGCGAAACAGCGCGCCCGTTTTTGGCCAAGCAACACCTGACGCGCAAGCTGATCCCGCACACATAAACCCAAGTGCGACCTCACGTTTGCGGGGAAGTTCCGCCGCCTATTCTCACTTCAACCCCTAGGGGTGGTGTGCTAGAAATTGGCATGGGCAGTGCTGCAAACATGACAAAAGGGTCTGGGGTGTGAAGGAAAGCACCGATGAGCTGTCATGCGTGTTTGCAGCCCCGGGATTTGTCACGATCACCGATGTCACCCAGCCCGGCGCGCAAGAGCCCGAATTCGTGATCGCAAACGAAGCAACCGGCAAGTATTTTGGCGCCAATCAAAGCGCGGTCCAGCTGTTCATTGCGTTGAAGGAAACCGGCTCGGCCCATGCGGCCATTGCCAAATGCCGCCTGCCCGAAGCAATGGGTCACCGGTTGATCGAGCGGTTTTTAAAATCTGGCGTGATCGTGCGTCCGGGCCAAACCGAAACCCCTGACAAAGCACAATCAACACCGATTGAATCGCGCTTGATCTCGTTGCGGTGGGATCTGGTTAATGCAACCGGCGCAACCTGACGTCTGGCTGCGCTAGGGCGGTTCGCCTATTCTCCGTTGGGCTATCTTGCCTTTGCGGTTTTGATGGGTGCGATGGTTTTGGCGCTGCTGGAAAACGCAGACAAGGTTGCTCTTAGCCTGCGCCAGGTGTTCCAGTCCGGTTGGCAGAAAATGTTGGTTCTGGCGGCGCTGTTCGTTTTGCTGAAACTGGTTCACGAATTTGGCCATTCGCTGGCATATCAGACGATGTGCCGCCACGAAAACCTTGATCCCGGACCGATCCGTATGGGCCTGTCAATCTTTGCCTTCACGCCGTTTCCGTTCACCGATGTCACCGGGGCCTGGCGCTTGCGCAGCCGATGGCGTCGGATGATGATCGGCGCAGGCGGGATGTATTTTGAACTTTGGGCGGTGGGCTTGCTGACCCTGTTCTGGGCCCAGACCCAAAGCGGTATGGTGCAGACGTTGGTTTTGCAAATCGCTGTTATTGCAGGGCTTTTGACCCTTGCGTTCAATCTCAACCCAGCGGTGAAACTGGATGGATACTTCATCCTGACCGACTATTTGCGTCGGCCCAACCTGTCTGGGCGTGCCTCGATTGCGGCGCGGAACTTCGTCGCGCGCGCCATGGGCGCCACAATTCCGCCGCCCAACCGGTTCGATCTGAGTTACTGGGTCGTGTCCTATCTTTATCGTTGGACCATTTTTGCCGGCATTTTCTGGCTGATCTATCAGTTCGATAAACGGCTGGGGCCGCTGGCAGTGATTATTGTGGTGATGACCCTTGTGGTGCGCCCTGCTTTGGTCACGTTGCGCCATGCTTATGGCGCCGGCATTCGGCCCGTGCGCAGCGCTGTTGTTGGCCTTGCGCTGGTCGGGCTGGGTGCTGCATTTATGGTGCCGTTTCCCGATCGGGTTTTGTTGTCAGGCCAGATGCTGCGCCATGAAACACAGTTTATCGCACCACCCGAACAGGCCCGTCTTATTACCGTGGACGAAAGCGGCATCACCCTGGATCAGCCAGCCTTGGCGCAACAACTCACTGATCTGGATCTGCGCCGTTCGATGCTGGAAAACCTGCGCCGCGCCAATACAAATGTTGCCAGCGAAGAGGCAAGGTTGGGCGCCGAATTGGCCGGGCTGGATCAAACCGCCACACAATTGGCACAGCGACAGGCGGGGTTGATCATTGCCCCCGATCCCGGTGCGGTTTGGACCCTAATTCAGGCCGAAACCCTTCGAGGCAGCTGGGTTGGTCCGGCAAAGATGGCACAACTGGCCGCGGTATCGCGCCCGACCGAGCCCCGGCTAAGGTTGCGCATGGCGCAAAACCTGATCGAGCGGGACATGAATGTGGCCTCTGGGCGCACAGTTGCGGTGCGCGCGGCGCATGCGCCCGATTGTGGTTTTGAGGCGGTGATCTCGCGCGCAAGTGATGGACGCAGTGTCAGCAAAGAGACGCTGTTGATCGACGCCGATCTGGTCGCGCCTGTGCCGCCTGCGTGGATGATTTGAAAACCGGCAGCGCCGTTGTGGCGCGGCTTGAGACAAAAGACCGGTCGCTGATCCAGCGGCTTAACCTTTGGGGGTCCTGCCTGTTACAGGACAGGTTGCCCATCGATATTAACCCTGGGCAATAGGCCCAAAACCCGGAGACGCAAATGGTCCAGAGACGCGCAGTAACCAAAGAAGACAAAGCACTTCAGCCCGATTCACTGCCAACGCTGTACAAAACCCTGATCCCGCTGACACCGGACCGCCATCAGGGGTATTTTCTGTCGCAAGACCGCAACTATGATTTCGTGTCGATGGCCAACGCCATTCCCGTCACGGTTGACGAGTTTCCACAGGTGATGCGCCACTATCCGATTGTTTTGGCTGGCGGCGCGACCCCCACCCCGGTCGCTTTGGTCGGCTATAAACCCGGCGTGAACGATCATGTGGACAAGGACGGCAAATGGAGCGACGGCACCTATATTCCTGCCTATCTGCGCCGCTATCCCTTTGCCTACATTCGCGAATCCCAGGAAGCCGAGCGCCATATCCTGTGCGCCGATCTGTCTTCGACCCTGTTTTCAACCTCGGGGACGGACGCGCGCGCGCTGTTTGATGCCGAGGGCAAACCGGCAAAAGTGCTGAACGATGTGATGGATTTCTGCACCCGCTATGATCAATCGGTGCAGCGCACGCAGGCCGTTATTAAAGAGGCTGTAAAACTGGGCCTGATCGATCCCTCCGAGGTCACGATTTCGCGCAAAGGCCAGAATCTGAAGGTGGAAGGGTTCAACATCATTTCCGAGCAGAAATTGCGCGAACTGCCTGATGAGACCCTTGCCGGTTTGACCCGTCGTGGCGTGTTGCCGCTGTTCACCGCACACCATCTTTCGATGACCAATTTCGCCGGTTTCGGGCAGGTTTGAGCCATGCGTCTGGCTCTGACCCTGATCGCGGCGCTGTTGCCCTTACCGGTCGCGGCGCAATCGGTTTCGGCCATTCTTGAGCCGGGCGCGTTTACTGAGATCCGCACCACGGTGACCGGGCGCATCGCGCAGATCGTCGTGCAAGAAGGTGCGATTGTGCGCGAGGGCGATTTGCTCGCGACAATCGATTCACGGGTGCAACAGGCCCGCGTGGAACTGGCCGAAATCGTCGCCGCGTCGACGGCGGCCACCGAACGCGCCGATATCGCCATTCGTCAGGCGGCCGATTTGCGCAAACGCGTGGCCTCGGCGCGGGCCAAAGGGGCGGCCCAAAAATGGGAGGTCACGCAATCGGAACTGGCCGTTGAGCTGGCCGAAGCAGATCGCAATGTCACCCTGGAAAGCATCGCGCGCAACCAAAGCCAATTGGCTCTGGAACGGGCCACGCTCAGCGAATTTTCGATGGTTGCCCCGTACGCTGGCACGGTTTTGCAAATTCATGTCGACCCCGGCGCCATTGTTGAGCCAGAAACAACCGTGATGGACGTGGCCAAGCTGGACCACCTGATTGCCACAGCTTTTGTCCCGGTGGACTGGCTGGCTGATCTCGATGTTGGCGCGCGCCTGTCCGCGCGGATTGCGCGTGGCGGATCCGTTGTGGCCACCGTGCGCTCGATCGATCCGCGCATTGATCCCGCCAGCCTCAGTGTGCGGGTGACCCTTGAAATTGACAATCGCGATGGTCTGCTTTTGGCCGGTTCTGCGATTGAAATCGACCAGCCCTGACCCGTGATGAAAGACCAGCCGCCCCCAGATGCGACCCCAAAGGCCAAAAAGGCGGCGGCCCGCGATCTGATGGGCGCTGTTCAGGCGTGTTTTTCCGCAAGCGTGGCGCATCCGCCTTTTCCGGAACGACTGGTGCAATTGGCCGCCGCTTTGACCACGTCGCGCGATGTGACGTTTTGGCTGGCCGGCGAAGACACTCCGACCTGCGTTGCCCGCACGCCCGAAACCACTGCAAACGTCGCCGACATAGCGCATCTGTTCGGGGATGTGCCCGGTGTTCAGCGCGTCACGGATCATCTGGCTGCCACCGTGGCGCTGCCTGGGCAAGGCACCGGTTTGTTGCTGCTGGGCCTGCCAAACAGTGGAAACATTGCGCAATCTCTGGCCTATGAACGGTGCGCGTTGCTGTCCAGCCTGTCCTTTGCACAGTTCCGCAATGATGATTTGCTCGGTCAAACCCAGATGGCCCAGCAGGTGACACGGCTTGCCCAAGGCGACGCAAGTGGTCTGGCCGAGTTGTGCGATACGCTGGCCGCGCTGACCGGCGCCGATTACGCCGCCGCTGCTCTGGTGCGCGATGGTCAGGTGGGCAAAGTCACGATCTCGGGGCAGACCCAGCAGGGCAAACGCGCCGCCCTGCCCGCCCGTCTTACCAGCGATCTGGACGCGACCGTGCGCAACCGATTGCTTCAGGATGACCGTGCCTATGCCGGTACTGCCCAAGGCGACGGGATCGCGTTGCACCTTGCAAGCCCGGTCAAAAATGCCGCCACGCTGACATTGGCCGCCTTTTTATACACCCGTGCACAGACCCGCCTGCCCGGTCGGCGCCTGTCGCTGAAAACTCTGGCAAAAACCGTCACAGCGCTGGCGTTGATTGTCGCCATTGGGTTTGTGCCGATTCCCGATGGCATCGATTTGCCCGCCCAGGTTGAACCGGTGAACAAACGCATCATCACCGCGCCCTTTACGGCGGCCATTCGCCAGGTCAACGTGGTGGAAAATGCCACCGTGCACGCAGATGATACCGCCCTTGTATCGCTGGACACACGCGAATTCGACATCGAGCTGATCTCGCTCGAGGCGGAACGCGCCAACGCAGTGTTGGAACGCGAAACCGCCCGCGCCAATCGCAATGCAGCCCTTTTGCGCAATGCCGAGCTTGAAGTTGCACGGCTGGATGCGCGCGCCACTTTGCTTGATCTGCGCAAAACCAGCGCCCGGATCACCGCGCCGATTGCCGGCCAGGTGTTGCTGCAAGGTCTTGATCAACGTGTTGGTGCGACCGTGCGCCAGGGCGATGCGTTGTTTGAAATCGCAGATCCAACCCAATTGCGGCTTTCACTTGGGATTGTCGAACGCTTGATCGCCCGCGTGAATGTCGGACAAAGCGGCGTGTTCCGGCCCGATTTTGACCCCTCTTTGCGATTTGATGTGGAAATCGCGCGGATTTCGCCGGCGTTGGACAATGCAGAAGAGACGCCACTGGTGCAGGCCCGCGCGGAACTGATCGGCGCGCCGGGCACATTGCGTCCGGGTCTGAACGGCGTCATCACGCTTGATCAGACGTTTCGACCGATCTGGCAGGTGCTGTGGCGCAACATCCGTCAGTGGTACATGCTGCGCCTTTGGCTCTAGGCCGCGCTATTGCGCTCCGGGAACAGCCGTGGCTGACGCCAGGAATTCATGGTTAAACCTGTTCAGACTGACGCCAAGCGGATCAGTCGAAGAGGCGTACATATCCTGCACGGTGTTAAACGCGATATTGTTAAAGATCTGATCAACATTCAAAACCTCGCCGTACCCATAAGCCTCGCCGATATGTGAGGGCGCAAAGAAAACCCGCGTGTTGAACAGGCCAGCATCACTGGGCAGTGTCGATGGACGGCTGACCGTGACGCCGATGGAATAGGCCTCATCCGTCAGATCGGTGCCTGTGGTCACGCTGCGTTGCTGCGTCGTCAGGTTCAAAGTGTCCAGGTTTTGATTGTCAATGAAGGTTACCGGCGCATCAAACAACAGCGATCCAGCGTGGAACGCATGGAAGTCATCCTGTACCGAGCCCAGCTCGACCCGTAGGAAAATCGCAATCCAGTGTCCCCCGGTATCCGCCACAATGTGGCGCACATATTCCAAAGCGCCATCCTGTCGATAAAGGCTGATGGTCACATTAGATCCCGGCTCGGCCGTTCCGGAATAGATCGGATCAATCAGCAAAATCGGCAAAAAGCGTTCATCATCAATGCCTTCTGTTGCCATAAGACGAGGTTGTTCCACCCCGTCATCAACAAAGATCAGATCAACCTCTTCGCTGTCACTGTCCTCATAGACGCGGCTGTCGATGTCATCACCATCCGGCGTACTGGTGCTGGTGACTTCGACAGTGTTGATTGCGGGATCTGTGACGCTGCTGGTGAAGCCGACAAAAACCTCGTAGGTCAAGGTTAACGTCTCGCCCGGTTGCAGCACCGGAATGGTTACCATCAACTGCGTGGCACCGGCAATCGAGGTTGCAGAAACCGAGCCAAGCGTCGGGTCCGAAACCGTGATAACGCCGGTCAATTCCAGATCCGGGGGCAAGTTATCGGTGACAACACTGTTGAATGCCGGACCGGTTGCACCGTCTGTGTTGGCGATCACGACCGTGTAGGTGATCGTATCGCCCAACAAGGCCGTTTGCGTATCCGCAGTTTTGACGAGGGTCAGGTTGGGTTCGATGATCTCGATGGTTTCGGTCGCGGTGACCTCGTTCAGTGCCGGATCGCTGCCCTCCGGGTCGATGATCAGACCCGCCGTGTTGGTCAGCTCAACACCCGCAACATTGCTCGCAACATCCTCAACACGCGCGGTTATTTCAACCGTGATCGTGTCAGCACCGTCAATCACTCCGTCAGAATAGGCGTTCACAACATCCGTCAAAGACACCGTCAACACCTGACCCGTCACATCAAAGTCCGCTACCCGTTGATAACCCCAAGATCCGTGACGCCGTTAACCGTGATCTCGGCACCCACAAACACCAAACCAGTCGGCAGCAAATCGCTCAGAACAACGCTCTCCATCGCAATCTCGGGCAAGGTTAACACAACAGAATACGTAACCTCCTCGCCTATCGA
>JBGCDD010000103.1:0-44895 GCA_045105075.1 Sedimentitalea sp.
TCGGATCTGGCCGAGATGACCGGACCATTGGGCAAGCGTGCATTGGGCACCCGCGCGACGCGGGATCTGGGCGCGGCAGTTTTGTTCACGACATTCCCGGAAATGGGCAGCAATGCAGAACGGGCGGCGTTCCAGGAGGTCGCCGCATGCTGTAAGCTGACGCGTTATGGCATGGACTGCTATGCCTATGCGTTGCTGGCGGCCGGACAGGTGGATCTGGTGATTGAATGCGGTTTGAACGCCTATGACATTCAGGCCCCGATTGCGGTGATCGAGGCGGCGGGCGGTTTGGTAACCGATTGGCAAGGCGCGCCGGTGCATATGGGCGGACGTGTTGTCGCCGCAGCCACGCCCGAGCTGCACCAGGCGGCACTGTCCTATCTCAAACGGACTGGTTCCGCGTGAGCGCGACGTCCGAGACGCTGATTGTCAACGCCGACGTGATCCTGACCATGGATGACACGCGCAGGGTCTTGGTCGGAGAAGATATCCTGCTGCGCGACGGACGGATTGCGGCGATCGGCGCAGGGCTGGCGACCACGGGCACCCGGTTGGATGTGCGCGGCTGCGTGATCACGCCGGGTTTGGTGAACACGCATCATCATTTGTACCAAAGCCTGACGCGCGCGGTGCCGGGGGGGCAGGATGCGCTGTTGTTTGGTTGGCTTCAAACGCTTTATCCGATCTGGGCGCGGTTTGGTCCGCAAGAGATGTATGTCTCTGCGTTGACCGGATTGGCGGAACTGGCGCTGTCGGGGTGCAGCCTCAGTGCGGATCATTTGTATCTTTACCCAAATGGCGCGCGGCTGGATGACACGATTGCGGCAGCTCAGGAGATTGGCCTGCGCTTTCAGCCAACCCGCGGCGCCATGAGCATTGGGCAAAGCTTGGGCGGCTTGCCCCCTGACTCTCTGGTTGAGCGCGAGGGCGCTATTCTCGACGATTGTATCCGGGTTATCGATGCGTTCCACGACCCAAGCGAAGGATCGATGTGTCGGGTTGGCATTGCGCCGTGTTCGCCGTTTTCAGTCAGTCGGGATCTGATGCGCGATGCGGCCATCCTGGCGCGCGACAAAGGCGTGATGTTGCACACGCATTTGGCCGAAAACGATGAAGATGTGGCGTTCTCTCTGGAGCGGTTTGGCTGTCGGCCCGGTCAATATGCCGAGGATCTGGGGTGGAGCGGGTCGGATGTCTGGCATGCGCATTGTGTCAAATTGGACGCGGGCGAGGTTGACCTGTTTGCGCGCACGCGCACGGGGGTTGCGCATTGTCCATGTTCCAACTGCCGTCTTGGCAGTGGTATTGCGCCGGTGCGCGCGATGCGCGACGCGGGGGTGCCTGTTGGGCTGGGCGTGGATGGATCGGCCAGCAATGACATGGCCAATATGATGGGCGAGGCGCGCCAGGCGATGTTGCTGCAGCGGGTGGCACGCGGGGCAGATGCGATGAGTGCTGCGGAAACGCTTGAGATCGCCACGCGGGGCGGGGCGGATGTTTTGGGACGTGCGGATTGTGGCCGGCTGAGTGTTGGGGCGTGCGCTGATCTTGCGATTTGGGATGCCACCGGCGTGGAAACCGCAGGCAGTTGGGATCCGGCCGCTTTGGTTTTGGCCGGGCCGCAGCAGGTGAAGCATCTGTTTGTGAACGCACGCCAGATTGTGGCTGACGGGCAGATGACCACGTTAGATTTGGCGCGTGTTTGTGCCGATCAGCGGCGGTTGGCGCAGGCTTTGATGGGCTAGAGGGGGCGCTGCCCCCGCCCGTTCGGGCCCCCCGGAGTTTATTTTGAAAGATGAAGGGGGCGGCTTTGCTCTGATCCGGGTTTTGGGGATTGGCGTGATGTTTGCCAAAGCGGGACTTGGATGTGATGTGGATGGGGCGAGCTTGTCTGATTGCTCGATTTGCATTGTTTTTCGGATCTGGCTGGCTTTACGTTACGAGCAGAACAATCGGGGGCAGGAATGAGCATCGAATTGGATCCAAGTGGCGCCGAAGACTCAGCCTATGTGCTTGATCGCACGGCGGTGTCCGCGATCCTGTACGCTGTTGAAATCGACGATCGCGCCAAACTGAGCGAGTTGATGGAGCCGCTGCATGCGGCCGATATTGCGGACCTTTTGGAGCAGATCAACAGCTTTGACCGGGCCCGATTGATCCGTCTTTATGACCTTCAGTTTGATGGCGAGATCCTGTCGGAGCTGGATGAAAGCCTGCGCGAAGAGGTGATCGGCATTCTGAGGCCGCAGGTTTTGGCCGATGCGGTGCGCGATCTGGACAGCGATGATGTTGTTGATCTGGTTGAGGATTTGGAAGAGCCCCAGCAAGAGGCGATTCTGGAGGCGTTGGAAGATGCGGACCGGGTCGCGGTAGAGCAGGCGCTGAGCTATCCTGAAGAGTCAGCTGGCCGTTTGATGCAGCGCGAGGTGGTGATGGCGCCCGAGCATTGGAATGTTGGGCAGGCCATTGATTTCATGCGCGAATCTGATCATTTGCCAGAGCAGTTCTACCACATTGTGCTGGTGGATCCGCGCCTGCATCCGGTGGGCAATGTGACGCTGGGCAAGTTGATGAGTTCGCGCCGTGAGGTGGCTTTGGCCGATATCACCGAGGCTGTGTTTCAGGTCATTCCGCTGGATCAGAAAGAAAGCGATGTGGCCTATGCGTTCAATCAATATCACTTGATTTCGGCGCCTGTGGTGGATTCTGAGGGGCGGTTGGTCGGGGCGATCACCATCGATGATGCGATGATTGTGCTGGATGAGGAACATGAAGAGGACATTCTGCGCCTTGCGGGTGTGGGTGAAAGCTCGCTGGCGGACCGGGTGATCGAAACGGTCAAAGGGCGCTTTCCGTGGCTGGCGGTCAATTTGGTCACGGCGATTTTGGCGTCTTTGGTGATTGCCGAATTTGATCAGGTGATCACGCAATTTGTGGCTTTGGCGATCTTGATGCCGATTGTGGCCTCGATGGGCGGCAATGCGGGCACTCAAAGCCTGACGGTGGCGGTGCGCGCCTTGGCGACCAAGGATTTGACCGGGTCAAACGTGTGGCGGGTGATCCGTCGCGAGGCCTTGGTGGGGTTTGCCAATGGCGTGTTTTTCGCGGTGGTGATGGGGGTGATCGGGCTGATCTGGTTTGGCTCTATCGGATTGGCGCTGGTGATTGCGGCGGCGATGGTGATCAATCTGGTGGTTGCGGGGTTGGCGGGCACGGTGATTCCCATTGTTTTGGATAAACTCAATGTCGACCCTGCGCTGGCCTCGGGGGCTTTTGTGACAACTGTGACGGATGTCGTTGGTTTCTTTGCCTTTTTAGGCTTTGCCGCGCTGTATCTGTTGTGACCTTGGCCGACATCAAAGCCGCAGCCCGCAAAGCGGCGTTTGCCCGGCGCAAGGCGGCTTTTGCGCGTGGCGGGGCTGTGGCGGGCGTGTTGTCGGGCCTTTTGGCTGGCCATCGCGGTGTGGCTTTGGCGGGGTATATGCCGATCCGCACCGAGATTGATCCGTTGCCCGCAATGGCCGAAGCCAGCGCCTATGGCCCTGTCGGTGTGCCAGTGATCCAGGCGTCTGGGCACGCTTTGAAGTTCAGCAGGTGGGAGCCCGATTGCACAATGGTGGAGGGTCCGTTTGGGGCGCAGATCCCGGCGGATGAGGACTATTTTGAGCCGGAGATTCTGATCGTGCCACTTGTCGCCTTTGATCGCCGGGGGGGGCGTCTGGGCTATGGTGGCGGTTTTTATGACCGCACGTTGGAACAGCTACGCGCGCGGCGCGCCACGTTGGCGGTTGGCTTTGCTTACGCCGATCAAGAGGCCGATGCGCTGCCGCTCGAGCCAACCGATCAACCACTGGATCTGATCGTGACGGAACACGGCGTGATCACGCCTGCGCCCTCTTGCGGATAGGGCGCGTGCGCCTTAGCACAGAATCATGAAAATATTGTATTTGGGCGATGTGATGGGGCGCGCGGGGCGTGCGGCGGTGGCCGAGCACCTGCCGCGTTTGCGCAATGAATGGCGGCTGGATTTCGTTGTGGTCAACGGGGAAAACGCCACCAGTGGCATGGGTCTCAGCGGGGATCATGCCAAGGCTTTGCTGGCGGCGGGCGCCGATTGTCTGACGCTGGGGGATCACGCTTTTGATCAGCGCGACATGCTTCAGTTTATCGACAGTGAGCCGCGCATCATCCGTCCGATCAACTTTGCAAAGGGCGCACCGGGGCGCGGGCATCGCCTGTTTGAGGCCAAGGGGGGGCGCAAGGTGCTGGTCACCCAAGTGCTGGGACAGGTGTTCATGAAACGCCCGTTTGATGATCCGTTTTCGGCGGTAGAGCCGGTGTTGAAGTCATACCCTTTGGGCGGGCAGGCGGCGGCGGTGATTGTTGATGTCCATTGCGAGGCGACTTCGGAAAAGATGGCGATGGGGCATTATTGTGATGGACGCGCCAGCCTGGTGGTGGGCACGCACACCCATGTGCCTACGTCCGACACCCAGATCCTGCCCGGTGGCACCGGATTTCAAAGTGATGCAGGCATGTGCGGTGATTACAATTCGGTCATCGGCATGGACAAAGCCGAGCCTTTGCGCCGCTTTATCACCGGAATGCCAAAGGGCCGGTTCACGCCAGCGCTCGGCGAGGCGACAGTGTCGGGTGTGATGGTGGAAACCGATGACCGCACTGGCAAAACCACGGCCATTCACATGGTGCGCCAGGGCGGACGGCTCAGCCAGGCTGGCCCATGACACGGCGCGCTGTCGCGATCAACCTGTTGATTTTGGTGGCGCTTGGGGCCGGTTGGGGCGCGACGCAACCGTTGACCAAGGTCGCGGTCAGCACCGGTTATCAGTATATGGGCCTGATTTTCTGGCAGCTGATGATTGGCGCGGTGGCGACCGGGGCAGCGGTCATACTGGGCGGCAAGGGCCTGCCCCGCACGCCCGGCGCGCTTTGGACGTACGCCGTTATCGCAATCATCGGCACGGTGTTGCCCAATTCGGCATCCTATCAGGCGATCACCCATTTGCCGGTGGGCATTCATGCGATTTTGATGTCGCTGATCCCGATGGCGGCGTTCCCGGTGGCGTTGTTGCTGCGGCTCGAGCGGTTTTCGCCGCTGCGCTTTTTGGGGATTTTGCTGGGATTGGCGGGCGTGTCGTTGCTGGTTCTTCCCGAGGCCAGCTTGCCGGACCGTGCGATGCTGTTGTGGGTGCCGGTCTCGCTGGTGTCGGTGCTGTGTTATGCTTGCGAAGGCAATTATGTGGCGCGCTGGGGCACGGCGGGCTTGGATCCGTTGCAGGTGATGTGCGGTGCGTCGATTTTCGGCGCCCTGTTGTCCTTGCCGATCGCGCTGGGCACGGGGCAATTCATCTCGCCGGTACGTGCGTTTGGCGCTCCGGAATGGGCGTTTGTGGCCGCGTCGCTGATCCATGTGCTGGTTTACACAGGATACGTGTGGCTGGTGGGCCGGGCCGGGCCGGTTTTTGCCGTTCAGGTCAGTTATCTGGTGACGGGCTTTGGTGTGCTGTTTGCGATGGTGTTTCTGGGCGAGAGCTATTCGCCTTATTTCTGGATTGCGGCCGCGCTGGTGCTGGGCGGCGTGTTTTTGGTGCAGCCGCGCGCCGCGGATGGCGCCCTGACGCAGGAGTCGACTTAGATGTTGGTGGGCTATCTGTCGCAAACCGGGGCGGCGGTGTTGTCACTGGCCGTGGTGGCAGCGATGTTTGTGCTGTTCCTGCGCGAGACTTTCCCGACCGAAGTTGTGGCGCTGGCCGGTGTTGCGGTGATGTTGGCGACGGGGGTTTTGCCCTATGATGCGGCGCTGCCTGTGCTGTCAAACCCGGCGCCCTGGACGATTGCGGCGATGTTTATCATCATGGGCGCGTTGGTGCGTACGGGGGCTTTGGACGCGTTCACATCCCTGGCGCAGCGCGAGGCCGAGGTGCGCCCGCGCTTTGCCATTGGGTTGCTGATTGGGTTTGTGGTGCTGGCGTCTGCTGTGGTGTCCAACACACCGGTGGTGGTGGTTATGATCCCGGTGTTTATCCAGCTTGCGCGCACGTTGAACCTGTCGGCCAGCAAGTTGTTGATTCCGCTCAGCTATGCTGCGATCATGGGCGGCACGTTGACGTTGATTGGCACGTCGACCAATTTGCTGGTGGACGGGGTTGCGCGCGCCGAAGGGTTGGCGGCGTTTTCGATTTTTGAGGTCACGCCGCTGGGCATCGCCGTTGTGGCCTGGGGCATGATCTATCTGCGCTATATCGCGCCGCGCTTGCTGCCGGACCGCGACAGTATGGCGATGATGTTGTCGGACCGCTCGAAAATGAAATTCTTCACCGAGGCCGTGATCCCGCCCGACAGTGATCTGATCGGACGCGAAGTGAATGGCGTGCAGCTGTTCAAACGGGACGGCGTGCGTTTGATTGACGTGGTGCGCGGTGATGTTTCGCTGCGGCGCAACCTGACCGGTGTGGAATTGCAGGTTGGCGACCGGGTGGTGTTGCGCACCCAGATGACCGAATTGCTGAGCCTGCAGGCCACCAAATCGCTCAAACGCGTCGATCAGGTGTCGGCAGTTGAAACCAGCACCGTCGAGGTTTTGATCACGCCGGGGTGCAAGATGATCGGTCGCTCGCTGGGCGCGATGCGTTTGCGGCGGCGCTACGGGGTTTACGTGCTGGCGGTGCATCGGCGCAACCAGAACATCGGGCGGCAATTGGATGATCTGATTGTGCGGGTGGGGGATACGTTGCTTTTGGAGGGCGCGCCGGGCGACATTCAGCGGCTCGCGGCCGACATGGACATGGTTGATGTCAGCCACCCGTCCGCACGCGCGTTCCGGCGGGGCCACGCGCCAATTGCCATCGTGGCGCTGATCGGAATTGTCGGGATGGCGGCCTTTGGTGTGGCGCCGATCTTGTTGTTGTCGATACTTGCGGTGGCGGTGGTGCTGATCACGCGTTGCATCGACGCGGATGAGGCATTTTCCTTTGTCGACGGGCGCTTGTTGGCGTTGATCTTTGCGATGCTGGCGATTGGTGCGGCGTTGCAAAGTTCCGGGGCTGTGGCATTGATTGTAGAAGCGATTGCGCCGGGATTGTCGGTGCTGCCGCCGTTCTTGATTGTTTGGGCGATCTATCTTTTGACGTCGGTGTTGACCGAACTGGTCAGCAACAACGCGGTGGCTGTGGTGGTCACTCCGATTGCAATTGGGCTGGCGGGCGCGATGGGCATTGATCCGCGCCCCTTGGTGGTGGCGGTGATGGTGGCGGCGTCAGCCAGCTTTGCCACGCCGATCGGGTATCAGACCAACATGCTGGTTTATGGGCCCGGTGGCTATCGGTTCACTGATTTTTGCCGGGTCGGCATTCCGCTGAATCTGTCGGTGGGGATTTTGGCGTCGGCTTTGATTCCGCTTATTTGGCCGCTTTAGCCGGTGGGGTGGGGGCGCTGCCCCCGTCGCCGTTGGCGACTCCCCCGGAGTTTATTTTGAAAGATGAAGCTGCGCTCAGGCGATGGTTTTGGAGCGCCCGGCATTGCGCCCGGAAAAGATGCAACCGCCCAGGAAAGTGCCCTCGAGTGCGTTGTAGCCTTGGTAGCCGCCGCCGCCAAAGCCTGCGACCTCGCCTGCGGCAAAGAGGCCCGGCACGGTTTGCCCGTCTGCGCCGATCATTTGACTGTCGAGATTGGTGTGCAGCCCGCCCAAGGTTTTGCGGGTGAGCACATGCAGGCGCACGGCGATCAGCGGGCCGTTTTTCGGGTCGAGGATCTTGTGGGGTTTGGCGGTGCGGATCAGCCGGTCGCCGCGGTAGTTGCGGGCGGCCAGAATGGCGGTGATTTGCGCGTCTTTTGAGAACGGGTTGTCGACTTGCATGTCACGGGATTCGATCTGGGCGCGCAGTTTGGTTTCGTCGATCAGAGCGCCGCCGGCAACCTGGTTCATGCCGCGCACCAGATCGGGCAAGTTTTGGGCGACCACGAAGTCCTCGCCTTTGTCTTTGAACGCTTCAACCGGGGCCGGGGCGCCTTTGCCCGAGAGCAGGCGCGCTTTGATCACTTCCATCCAGCTTTTGGAGGTCAGATCTGGGTTTTGTTCGGACCCTGACAGCGCAAATTCCTTTTCGATGATCTTTTGGGTCAGCACGAACCAGCTGTATTCATGGCCGGTTTTCAGGATTTCGCGCAGGGTGGTCATGCTGTCAAATCCGGGCAGGCAGGGCGGTGCGAGGCGTTTTCCGGTGGCGTCAAACCACATCGAGGACGGGCCCGGCAGGATGCGGATGCCGTGGCTGGGCCAGATCGGATCCCAGTTTTTCACGCCTTCGGTGTAGTGCCACATGCGGTCGCCATTGATCACGTGGCCGCCGGCGGTTTCCGAGATTTCGATCATGCGCCCGTCAACATGCGCCGGCACACCTGCGACCATGTCTTTGGGGGCGGGGCCCAGTCGGTCGGTGGGCCAGGCTTTGCGCACCAGATCGAAATTGCCGCCGATGCCGCCGGAGGTAACAATCACCGAAGCGGCGGTCAGTTCGAAATCACCCACCGGGTCGCGGTTGGTTTTATAGCCGCGTTTGGCGGTGTCGTCGGCCAGAAGGGTGCCTGCCACGCCTTTGGCGGCGCCGTTTTCCATGATGATGCGGTCGACCTGGTGGCGAAACAACAGCCGGACATAGCCTTTTTCGACGTGTTCGCGCACGCGGCGTTCAAAATGTTCCATCGCGCCGGGGCCAGTGCCCCAGGTGAGGTGAAAGCGGGGCACCGAATTGCCGTGCCCGTCGGCGAAAGAACCGCCGCGTTCGGCCCAGCCGACAATTGGGAACCAGCGCAGGCCCATTTGATGCAGCCAGGAGCGCATGTCGCCTGCGGCAAAGTCGACGAAAGCCTCGGCCCATTTGCGCGGCCATTCGTCTTCGGGGCGGTCAAACTGGGCGCTGCCCATCCAGTCGTTCATTGCCAGTTCGCGGCTGTCTTTGATGCCCATGCGGCGTTGTTCGGGGGTGTCGACCATGAACAGACCGCCCAGCGACCAAAACGCCTGGCCGCCCAGAAAGCCTTCGGGCTCTTGATCGACGATAATGACTTTCTTTTTGCGATCGCCCAGTTCTGCGGCCGCGACCAGGCCTGACAGGCCGCCTCCGACGATGATGACGTCTGCGTTGGGCATGGGTTTTGTCCTTTAGTGGCGGCGGAAATAGGCGAGGAAGGGCAGGGTGACGACGTACATGGTGATGCCATAGAGTGCCGAGGGCAAGGCCATGGTGGAGAAACCATCGCTGACACCACTGATCAGGGCGGCCAAGGTGATGCCGAGGGTCGAGTTCTGGATGCCGGTTTCGATCGAGATGGTTTTTTTCTCGCGCCAGCTGAGGCGGGCGAGATGGGCCAGGGCGAGACCGATGAGCAGGAGCGTGATGTTTAGAGTGATCAGTGCGGCGCCCATGCTGGCCAGGTTTTCCAGGAAGATGGACCAGTTGCCGGCCAGCGCTGCCAGGACGATCAGGATGAACAGGCCGGTCGCGATACGGGCCAGCCAGGGCTCGATTTTTGATGCGGTCGTGTCGGCGATATGGCGCAGGGTGACGCCAATCAGGACGGGCAGGGTGGTGATCAGGAACATGGCGATGGCGAGACCGGTGACGCTGACCTCGGGGGCGTTTTCGCCGAGGAAATGCGCGACGGCCCAGACCGCCAGGATCGGGACGGTGAGGATCGAGGTGAGGCTGATCACGGCGGTGAGGGAGACCGACAAGGCGACATCGCCGCGGGCCAGTTTGGACAGGATGTTGCTGGTGACACCGCCCGGGCAGAACGACAGGATCATCACGCCCACAGCGATTTCGGCGGGCAGGTTGAACAAGGTGGCCACGGCAAATGCGATGATCGGGAGCACTATGATTTGGCTGAGGGCGCCGAGGCCAAAGGCCAGCGGTTGGCGTGCGACGCGGGCGAAGTCGTCAAGGCGCAGGCCGAGGCCCAGCGAGAACATGATGAAGGCCAAAGCCAGTGGCAGCACAATGTTGATTAAGATGTCCAAAACAAGTCTCCCCTTGGAGATGAGTTTAGGGCAAGCGTTGGTGCGATCACAAGCGGGGTTTGGGGGCGCTGCCCCCGTCCCTTGCGGGACTCCCCCGGAGTTTATTTGGAAAGATGAAGGGGGGTCAGAGCGGCCAAAAGATGAGGATTGCGGGGATCGAGACGGCGACGATGATGATCTCCAGTGGCAGACCGATGCGCCAATAGTCGCCGAACTGGTAGCCGCCGGGGCCGAGGATGAGGGTGTTGTTCTTGTGTCCGATCGGCGTGAGGAAGGCGGCAGAGGCGGCCACAGCGACGGCCATCAGGAACGGGTCGGGTGAGACGTTCAGGGATTGCGCCATTTGGATGCCGACGGGGGCGGCCACGATGGTTGTGGCGGTGTTATTGAGCACGTCCGACAAGGTCATTGTGACCACCATCAGCACGGTCAGGATCATCCAGGCGGGCAGCCCTTGGGTCAGGCCGACCAGTGCACCGGCGATCAGTTCGGTGCCCCCGGAGCTATCCAGTGCGGCGCCAAGCGGGATCATAGAGCCGAGAAGGACCACCACGGGCCATTCGATATGGTCGTAAATTTCGCTGATCGGCATGATTTTGGTTAGCACATAAGCGATGACCACAAGGCCCAGAGCGATGGGCAAATAGATCAGACCGATGCTGGCGGCCATCACGGCACCGCCAAAGAGGCCGATGGCGAGCCAGACCTTTTCATTGGCAGTGACGGCGAGACCGCGTTCGGCGAGCGGCAGGCAGCCGAGCCAGTCGGTGACATCAGTGCCGCGCCCTTTAGGGCAGAGCAGCAGGAGGATATCGCCGGGCTGAATCTCGGTCTTGCGCATTTGCTGGGTGATGCGTTTGCCTTGGCGTGAGATGCCCATCAGCACCGCGCTTTGACGCCAGGCGAGGCCCAGGGCCTGGGCGGATTTGCCAGCAATGCGCGCGGTTTCGGGGACCACGACTTCGATCACTTCCAAACCGTCGCCGGCGGCGGTTAGGCGGTCCTGGCGGTCGCTGTCGGAAAAGGCGAGGTTGAGGGCGGCGCGGAATTCGTCCAGCGCGTCTGGTGTGGCCTCGAGCACCAAGGTGTCGCCGGCTTTCAACACCGAATTGGCGGCGCGCCCGTAACGGCGTTTGGCGTCACGGATCAGGCCCAGAATGGCGACGTCGGTTTTTTCGGCGTCCTCGTCCAGCTCGCCCAGGCGTTTGCCGATATGCGGGCTGTTTTCGGGTATGGTGAGTTCGGCGATGTATTGAGCCAGATCGCCAGTGCCGCCGGTGTCGTTGGACCGTTCAGGGATCAGACGCCAGCCCACCAGCGCCACAAAGGCGAGACCTGCGATGGCGGCGATGCCGCCGACAGGGGCGAAATCGAACATGCGGAACGGCTCGCCCAGAGATTCCTGGCGGATCGAGGCGATGATGATGTTGGGCGGTGTGCCGATCAGTGTCGCCATGCCGCCCAGGATCGTCGCAAAGCTGAGCGGCATCAGGGACAGGCCCGGGCTGCGACCCGCCTTGCGCGCGGTCTGGATGTCGACGGGCATCAGCAAGGCAAGGGCGGCGACGTTGTTCATGAACGCCGAAAGCACGGCGCCGATGCCGCCCATCAGTGCGATATGGCCGCCCAACGCGCGCGAGCTGTCGACCAATGTGCGGGTGATCAGGAACACAGCGCCCGAGCGTACGAGGCCGGCCGAGACGATCAGCACCAGCGCGACAACCAGCGTGGCGGGGTGGCCAAAGCCGGAAAACGCGTCCTTGGTGGGCACGACGCCAAGCACCACCCCCAGCATCAGTGCCGAAAACGCCACCAAATCGTAGCGAAAACGACCCCACAGCAGCATGCCGAAGACGGCGCCAAACAGGGCAAAGAGAATGATCTGGTCTTGTGTCATGGCGCGCACCCTAACGAAACGATCGCGGGCGGCAAGTCGGATGGCTTGATCCTGTGGCGCTGGCCAGTCTATATGAGCGCCAATCCGCAGTTGACGTTCAGGGGGCAACCATGGCCGGACATTCCAAATGGGCAAATATCCAACATCGCAAAGGGCGCCAGGATGCGGCGCGTTCCAAGCTGTTTTCCAAGCTCAGCAAAGAAATCACCGTGGCCGCCAAAATGGGCGACCCGGATCCCGACAAGAACCCGCGTTTGCGCATGGCGATCAAAGAAGGCAAGAGCCAGTCCTTGCCCAAAGATGTGATCGACCGCGCGATCAAGAAGTCGCAGGCCGGTGAAGGCGATGACTACAAGGAAATTCGCTATGAGGGCTATGGGCCCAATGGCGTGGCGGTGATTGTTGAGGCAATGACCGACAATCTGAACCGCACGGCGAGCACGGTGCGGTCGACCTTTTCCAAGAATGGCGGCAATCTGGGCGAGACCGGCAGCGTTGGGTTCATGTTTGATCGCAAGGGCGAGGTCACCTACGGCGCAGAGGTGGGCGACGCGGACACGGTGATGATGGCCGCCATCGAGGCGGGCGCGGAAGATGTGGAAAGCACCGAAGAGGGCCACGTTATCTGGTGTGCGGACACGGATCTGAACGATGTGTCAGGCGCGCTCGAGGCCGAGCTTGGCGAAAGCGAAAGCACCAAGCTGATCTGGCGTCCGACCACCACGACCGAGATGGACCTGGACGCGATGCAAAAGCTGATGAAACTGGTCGACGCGCTGGAAGATGATGATGACGTCCAACGCGTCACCACCAATTTTGAAGCCAGCGACGCCGTTATGGAGCAGCTTTAGCCGCCGATATAGGCGGCTTTCTGGGGGCGGTAGAACACTTTTTGGTTGTGCAGTCGCCCGAGCAGATCGTGGATGTTGATCAGCGTTTCATCGAGGGTCGACATCGCCTCGGTCTCGGAATCTGATGTGTCTGACAGCAAGGCAAGCCGCTTTAAAGACAGCTCTTTCTTCTTGCGGCGCAGGGCGGATTCGATCAGGTCGATATCGTCGACGTCGAGCTTGAAGCTGTCATTATACTGCGGCATCGGTATGCTCCCCAAAAAAGTGTTTCCTATTGGAAATACGCGCGGAGCGACAGATCAGATCACGAATTCGACATAAGAAATGCGCTTTTAGTCAAAAAAAACTTGAGATTTCGTTGAGCGGCTTTTTGATTTTGGCAGCGGCGGGCACGGTTGCGGTGTCGGCAGGGTGGCCAACGGCAATGATCATCGTGGGTTTTTCGCCGCGTGGACGGCCGAGCGCAGTGTTCAAAAACGCCATCGGATTCGGGGTGTGGGTCAGTGTACACAGACCCGCATGATGCAGCGCCGCCAGCAGGAACCCGGTGGCGATGTTCACGCTTTCGGGCACGTAATAGTTCTTGCGCCGGGTGCCATCTGCGGCCTCGCTCCAGCGTTCGCCAAACACCACGATCAGCCAGGGCGCAATGGTCAGGTGCGGTTTGTCCGCCGTGGTGCCGATGGGTTCAAGCGCTTTGATCCAGGCATCACCGCCGCCACCGGCATAAAACGCACGCTCTTCCTGTTCGGCCTCGGCGCGGACTTGCTGTTTGAGCAGTGGCGCGCCAATCGCGGCGAAATGCCAGGGCTGATGGTTGGCCCCCGACGGCGCGGTGCCGGCTGTGGCAATACAGGCTTCGATGACCGCGCGCGCGACCGGGCGGTCGGTAAAGTCGCGCACCGAATGGCGTTTGGCCATATGCGTCTGAAAAGCGCGCGCGGTTTCAAGACTTTGATCGTCGCTAAGGTCGGCGCGGTCGGGCAGGGGCAGCGCGGTGTAATCGCCCGGTGGTGGCATCATGGCGTTAATCCTGGATCAGAACGCGCGCCGCAGCGGCTGTGACGGCATTGGTGAGGGGGGCAAGTGCGGGCGCCATGATCCGGCTGACCTGCCAGGTCAGGGCCACATCCAACGGCGCGTCGGGCAGCAACGGCACCAGGCGCCCGTTACGCACTGGTCCGCGCACCAGGACTTCGGGGTTCATGCCCCAGCCCATTCCGGCGCGCGCGGCATCAATAAAGGCGTGGGTTGAGGGCAGGTAATGCGCTGGCGGTGACACCCGCTGGCCCAGTTTTTCGCTGATCCACGTGCGTTGCAGGGCGTCTTTGGCGTTGTAGGTCAGACAGGGGGCTTGGGTGATCGCCTGCGGGGTGACCCCGTCTGAGAACCAGGACTTGTGAAAGCCGGGGCTGGCGGTGGCCAGATAGCGCAATGCGCCCAAAGTGTGCGCGTCACAGCCCGCAACCGTCTTGCCACTGGCGGTCACGGCGGCGCTGACCTCACCGCGTTTTAGCCACTCTGCCGAGCTGTCTTGATCGTCGATCACCAGATCAAACAGCACATCGGGCACCTCGGCCATAGCGGCGACAAACCAGGTGGCCAGACTGTCGGCGTTCACCGCGATGCGCAACAACGCGGGGCCGGTTTGCACGCCCAGATCAAGTTCGCGCACCAGCTGCGCCTCGAGCAGGCCCACGTCTTCGGCATGTTTTGCCAGTCGCGCGCCCATGGGGGTGGCGGTGCAAGGGGTGGCGCGGTGGATCAGTGCGGCGCCCACGCGATCCTCCAGCGCTTTGATCCGCTGGGAAATGGCCGAGGGCGTCACCGAAAGTTCGGCTGCGGCGGCTTCAAAACTGCCCCGGCGCAAGATGCTGGCCAGAGCAGCCAGGTGGTCAGGATCAAACTGCATTAGCCAGCCTTATCTCGGATCAATTCATTTAACTGGATTACGCTTTGCAACCTGTTTAGTCAAACCCGACCAAACACGGAAAAGGTCTGATGCAAGGCGCGTTTATCTCTGGTTTTCTGTTGGGCTTTGGGCTGATCCTGGCGATTGGCGCGCAAAATGCCTTTGTTTTGCGTCAGGGCATCCGGCGTCAGCATGTGTTGGCGGTTGTGATGACCTGCGCCATTTCGGACGCGGTGCTGATCGCAGCAGGGGTGGCGGGCTTTGGCGCTTTGGCGCAACAATGGCCCTGGTTCGAGGCGGTTATGCGCTATGGCGGGGCCGCGTTCTGGCTGGCTTACGGTGCACTGGCGTGGCGCAACGCGTGGCGTGGCGGCGCATCGCTTGACACGTCGGGGACGGCGGCGACGCGTTTGGGGCCCACTGTTTTGACCGTGCTGGGGCTAACCTTTTTGAACCCGCATGTTTACCTCGACACCTTCGTTCTGATCGGCTCGGTGTCGGCGCAATATGAAAACCGGTTGCTTTTTGGGCTGGGCGCTGTGGTTTCGAGCTTTGTGTTTTTTGTCTCGCTTGGCTTTGGCGCACACCTGCTGGCGCCGGTTTTCGCGCGCCCCAGGGCATGGCGTGTGCTGGATGTCATCGTGGCGCTGACCATGTGGGGGATCGCGGTGAAATTGCTTGTCATGTGAAGGCTTGCACCTGCGCCGGTTTGGGTATTCAAAAGCGATATGCGCCCTGGTGAACCTTCTCGTCCCATCGTCGGCATCTTGTGGATGCTGGTCACAGGCTTGTGCTTTGTCGCCGTCACGGCGCTGGTCAAATTGATGGGGCCGCGCATTCCCCCGGCCGAGGCAGCGTTTCTGCGCTATTTGTTGGGCCTGGTGTTTCTGGTGCCAATGATCCGCCCGCTGATGAGCGCCAAGCTGACCCCGCGTCTGTGGACCCTGTTTGGCGCGCGCGGGCTGATGCATGCGATTGGCGTTGGGCTGTGGTTCTTTTCGATGACCCGCATTCCGTTGGCCGAGGTCACAGCGATGAATTACCTCGCGCCTGTCTATGTCACCATCGGAGCAGCGATTTTTCTGGGCGAAAAGCTGGCATTGCGCCGAATTGCAGCTGTGGTTGTGGCGCTGTTGGGCGCGGCCATCATCTTGCGCCCCGGCTTTCGCGAGGTCAGCCCGGGCCATTTGTCGATGCTGCTGGCCGGAGTGGTCTTTGGCGGCAGCTACCTGTTGGCCAAGGTCACCGCAGATGAAGTGAACCCCGCGGTGGTCGTGGGCATGCTGTCGATCTGGGTCACGGTCGCATTGGCGCCCTTTGCCGCGCTTGATTGGATCACGCCGACCTGGGCGGAACTGGGCATCTTGCTGATCGTGGCCTTTTTCGCCACCGCCGGGCATTACACCATGACGCTTGCCTTGGCCGCCGCGCCCATTGCGGTCACTCAACCCGTCACCTTCCTGCAATTGATCTGGGCGACGGCGCTGGGCGTTTTGTTCTTTGCCGAACCGCTTGATGTTTATGTGGTGATCGGCGGCAGCCTGATCCTGGCCGCGATCAGCTTTATTGCCTGGCGCGAGGCGGTGTTGAACCGTCGCCCAATCACACCGGTGAGCCCTGCCACTAAGCTGTGATTTTTTATTGATTGACGGATCAATTTAAAACCGCCACCCTGCCTGCCAGCAGGGGAGAACCGCATGCCGAAACTAGGAATGGAGCCGATCCGGCGCGAAGCATTGGTCACCGCGACCATCGCGGAAATCGGCGCTGTTGGGTCTTTGGATGTGACCGTGGGCCAAATTGCGCGCCGCGCCGGCATGTCGACCGCACTGGCGCATCATTATTTCGGTGGCAAAGAGCAGATTTTTCTGGCCGCCATGCGCCGCATCCTGTCGGATTTTGGCGCTCAGGTGCGCGCAGAACTGGCCAACCGGCCACGCCATCAACGCGCCGAAGCGATCATTCGCGCCAGTTTCGATGCCTCGTGCTTTTCGCCCGCCACAATAAGTGCGTGGATGACGTTTTATGTGCTGGCCCAAACCAACCCCCAGGCCTTGCGGTTGTGGCGCATTTATCAGGCGCGCATCCGCTCGAACCTGACGCACGCCTTGCGCGGTCGGATGGACAATCCGACGCGCGGCGCCCAAACCCTGGCCGCCTTGATTGACGGGCTTTATATCCGCGCCGCTCTGAATGACCCCGACACCCCTGAACGCGCCACCGCCCACGCGCTGGAGGTGCTGGCCCAAATCAGCAGCGCGCGCGCATGAGCCGCCCCAACATCCTGATTCTGATGGTAGATCAGCTCAACGGCACCTTGTTTCCCGACGGTCCTGCCGATTGGCTGCACGCGCCCAATCTGAAACGACTGGCGGCGCGGTCGACCCGCTTTGCCAACACCTACACCGCCTCGCCGCTCTGTGCACCGGGACGGGCCAGCTTTATGTCGGGGCAACTGCCACGCCGCACTGGCGTCTATGACAATGCCGCCGAATTTCGCAGCGACATTCCCACATACGCCCACCACCTGCGCCGCGCAGGCTATTACACCTGCCTTTCCGGCAAGATGCATTTCGTCGGCCCAGACCAGCTTCACGGGTTCGAAGACCGCCTCACAACCGACATCTACCCCGCCGATTTCGGCTGGACCCCGGACTACCGCAAACCCGGCGAACGCATTGATTGGTGGTATCACAATATGGGCTCGGTCACCGGCGCAGGGGTGGCCGAAATCTCAAACCAGATGGACTATGACGACGAGGTCGCCCATCACGCCAAAGCCAAACTCTACGACCTATCGCGTGATGACAGCCGCCCTTGGGCGCTGACGGTCAGCTTCACCCATCCGCATGACCCCTACGTGACCCGGCGCAAATACTGGGACCTGTACGAGGATTGCGACCACTTGCACCCAAAAGTCACCGACCTTGGATACGACCAGCAAGACAAACACTCAAAACGCATCTTTGACGCCAACGACTGGCGCGGTTTTGACATCACTAGCACCCACGTAGAACGCGCCCGGCGCGCCTATTTCGCCAATATCTCGTACCTTGACGACAAGATCGGCGAAATCCTGCAAGTGCTTGAAGACACACGGCAAGAGGCGATCATCCTGTTTGTCTCTGACCACGGCGATATGCTGGGCGAGCGTGGCTTATGGTTCAAAATGTCCTTCTTTGAAGGCTCCGCCCGCGTACCGCTGATGATCTCGGCCAAGGGCCTTCCGCCGGGGCGCATCGACACACCGGTCTCAACCTTGGATGTAACCCCAACCCTTGGCGCGCTGGCCGGCCTCGACCTCGGCGAAATTGCCCCGTGGACCGATGGCCAGGACCTGACCGCGCTGGCCCACGGCGGCGAACGAAACGACCCAGTGGCCATGGAATACGCCGCCGAAGGCTCAGACAGCCCCTTGGTGGCGCTGCGCTATGGCAAATGGAAATACATCCGCTGCGCATTGGACCCTGATCAACTCTACGACCTTGAAACCGACCCGTTTGAGCGCACAAACCTCGCCGAAGCCCCCGCCCACCAAGGCACGGTGCAAACCCTGCGCGCCAAATCCGAAGCCCGCTGGGATCTTTCCGCTTACGACGCCGAAGTGCGCGCCAGTCAGGCGCGGCGCTGGGTGGTCTACGATGCGTTGCGCCAGGGCGGATACTACCCGTGGGACTATCAGCCGCTGCAAAAAGCCTCCGAACGCTACATGCGCAATCACATGGATCTCAACATCCTGGAAGAAAGCCGCCGCTTTCCACGGGGCGAATGATGTCTTTTCCTCTTGCCCCAAATATCCCCGCCAGAGGCCAAAAATCGCCGCGCAGCGGCTCCAACACCTGATGGAGGCGGATTTCGTCATCGTCGGCGCCGGCAGCGCAGGGTGCGCCATGGCCTACCGCCTGTCACAAGCCGGGGCCTCTGTTTTGGTGATCGAACACGGTGGCACTGATGCAGGCCCGTTCATCCAGATGCCGGCCGCTTTGTCCTATCCGATGAACATGTCGCGCTATGATTGGGGCTACAGTTCTGAACCAGAACCACACCTGAACAATCGTCGGCTCGCCTGTCCACGCGGCAAGGTGATCGGTGGGTCGTCCAGCATCAACGGCATGGTCTATGTGCGCGGCCACGCGATGGATTACGATCATTGGGAAGAAAGCGGCGCGACAGGTTGGTCCTACGCCGACGTGTTGCCCTATTTCAAACGCATGGAGCACTGGCACGACAGCGGCCATGGTGGCGACCCCGATTGGCGCGGCACTGATGGCCCGCTCCACGTCCAACGCGGGCCACGCGACAATCCTCTGTTTCATGCCTTTGTCGAAGCTGGCCGCCAAGCAGGTTATCCGGTCACCGATGACTATAACGGCCAGCAGCAAGAGGGCTTTGGCCCGATGGATCAAACCGTCTGGCAGGGGCGCCGCTGGTCGGCGGCCAACGCCTATCTGCGCCCGGCGCTAAAATCTGAAAATTGCGACCTGATCCGTGCGTTGGCGCAGCGCGTGATCATCGAAAACGGCCGCGCCACCGGTGTTGAAATCAAACGGGCCGGGCAGACCGAAACCATCCGCGCACGGCGCTCTGTGGTGCTTGCGGCCTCGTCGATCAATTCGCCCAAGCTGCTGATGCTTTCCGGCATTGGCCCCGCCAACCATCTGAAATCCCATGGGATTGACGTTGTGGCGGACCGCCCTGGTGTGGGCGCGAACCTTCAGGATCATCTGGAACTTTACATCCAGATGGCGTCGAGCCAGCCAATAACGCTCTACCGGCATTGGAACCTGGCGAGCAAGGCGACCATCGGGCTGCAATGGCTGACCTCAAAACAAGGTCTCGGCGGATCAAACCAGTTCGAAAGCGCGGCCTTTATCCGCAGCCGCGCAGGGGTGGCTTATCCCGACATCCAATATCATTTTTTGCCCATTGCAGTGCGTTATGACGGAAAAGTCGCCGCTGAGGGCCACGGATTCCAAGCCCATGTTGGCCCAATGCGTTCGGCCAGTCGCGGGGCGGTCACATTGCGCTCTTCCGACCCCCAAGATGCGCCCTTTATCCACTTTAACTACATGTCTCAAGCTTCTGATTGGAAAGACTTTCGCACTTGTATTCGCCTCACGCGCGAGATTTTTCAACAGGATGCTTTTGCCCCGTACATTAAACACGAAATCCAGCCAGGAGCGGATGTGCAAAGTGACGAAGCGCTGGATGCGTTCATCGCCGAGCATGCCGAAAGCGCCTATCACGCCTGTGGCACCTGCCGGATGGGGCGCGCCGATGATCCGCGCGCGGTGGTCGATCCGACCGGGCGCGTGATCGGAGTCGACGGGCTCAGCGTGGCCGACAGCAGCCTGTTTCCGCGCATTCCCAACGGCAATCTGAATGCGCCCTCAATCATGGTCGGCGAAAAGATTTCGGATCACTTGCTGGGGCTTGATCCACTGTCGCGGGCCAATGATGCTCCATGGATTCACCCGGATTGGCAAACGGCGCAACGATAAGAAACGTTTAACCTTCGCTAACAATCGCCGTTGATTAGATTAACACAAACCCGCATAGATGGGTGATGTTAAGGATTTGTGCAGCTTTCGTTCTTGCTTTGCTCCCGATTTGCGCCTTTGCTGGCCCATCTGGCGCCGTGCGTGTGATTGACGCCGACACTTGGGATGTGGGCGGGCAGCGGGTGCGCCTGTTTGGTATTGATGCGCCTGAACTGTCGCAGACCTGCACCAACGCAACCGGCGGCGATTGGCCTTGCGGGCGTTGGGCGTCCGAGCAGGTGCGCGTGCAATATAATGGGCGCAATGCAGATTGTGATCAGATCACAATCGATCGATATCAGCGCATCGTTGCGGTTTGCAACGTTGGCGGGCAAGACGTTGCGCGGCTTATGGTGCAAACGGGTCTGGCCTTTGCCTATCGCAAATATGCGATGGACTATGATCTAGACGAAAAACGCGCGGTGGTTGATGCGATTGGACTGCATGCGGGGCAGGTTGAACGGCCTGCGGAATTCAGGGCACAAAAGGCGCGAGTTACCACGCCGCCGCCCAAAATTGGCTGTGATATCAAAGGCAACATCTCAGCCAGCGGTACGCAAATTTACCACGTTCCAGGTCAGGATCATTACAGCCGCACCCGCATCTCCGAAAGAAAAGGCGAGCGATGGTTTTGTTCGGAAGCGCAAGCCAAAGCAGCAGGCTGGCGCCGCGCGCGCAGATAGGCCCGCGTCAGGGCACCTGACGTTCCAGAAAGCGCCACATGTCAGGCAAAACATCACTGCGCCAAAGGTCGGTGTGCCCGGCGCCCGGCACAGCCCGGAACAGTTTGTCAGGGGCGGGAATGGCATCAAACAACAGCCGTCCCTGTTCAATCGGAATCAGCGTGTCCTTTGTGCCGTGAATGATCATCACAGGGTTGATCACATTATTTGCAAAATCAATGCTTTGCCAGGTGTTCTTCATAAATGGAATGATTGGATCAATCCCGCTATAGCTGTTGCGCGCCACATCCGCGATTGAGGTATACGGCGCCTCCAGCAGCATAGGCGCGCGGTCGCCCAACGCAAGAATCCCAACGCCTGTTCCAAGGCTTTCACCATAAATTACAGTATTTTGCCTGTCATTGTTAAAGTGATTCCACACCGCTCGGACGTCTTCGATGATGATGGGTTGCGAAGGTGTTCCGCCCGAGCCGGATGAGCCGCGATAGGCCGGCGCAACAAGGCCATAACCGCGCGCTAAGAAACGCGCAAACCTTCCTGCGCGCGCGTGCAGATTGCCGGCATTTCCGTGTAAATAGAATATAACAGGCTTGCCCGGTTGGGCGGGGGCTGTCCACACCACCAGCGAAACATCACCGCGTTGCAAGCGATGTGCCGTGACCTGGTCTAGGCCGGCTTGGCGCGGCGAAACCTCAGTGGGATCAAAAGGGTAGACGAGCTTTGCTTCAATCGTATCAAAGCCCAAAAACCCGGCTAGCGCAAAGACTGCGGTCAATATCAGCGCCCGCATCACTCGATCTCGTAAGGTAACACGCCGCGTTCATCGGCGTTGATGGTGAGACGGCGTTCCAGCGGTGGGACCGAGCGCTGATGACAGAGTTTGCGTTCGCAAATGCGGCACGAAATGCCGATCGGTTCAAACGCGCCCGCCTGGGTCACATCCAACGTGTCGGCATAGACCAATGACGCGGCGTGCCGCACCTCGCACCCCAGCGCGATGGCATAGCGGCGCACCGGCGCGCCATATGACCCACCGGGTTTGGACACGTCGCGCGCCAGAGAAATATAGCGCACCCCATCAGGCGTTTCGGCCAATTGGCGCAGAAATCGCCCAGGTGTTTCAAAGGCTTGATGGACGTTCCAAAGCGGGCAGGCCCCACCAAAGCGGGCAAATTGCAGCCGCGTCGCGGAGTGACGTTTGGTGATCGTTCCAGCTTGGTCCACGCGCACAAAAAAGAATGGAATCCCTTTGGCGCCGGGGCGTTGCAGGGTCGAAAGGCGGTGCGCAACTTGTTCAATCGAGGCGCCAAAGCGACGGGCGAGCAGTTCCAAATCGTGGCGCGTGTCCTGCGCGGCGGCAAGAAAGGCGGCATAGGGCATCATCGCGGCGCCGGCATAATAATTGGCCAACCCGATTTTGGCGATAGCGCGCGCCTCGGGGTTGTGCAGGCGCGCAGCGTCAAGTGTCTGTTCCAAAAGCGCATTTCGTCGCAGTAGCGCGACTTGCAGGATCAATTGGAACACCTGTGTTTCAGGCGTGGCGCGTGAGGACAGCACCAGTTTGCGTGCTTTGGGGTCAAACAGGCGCAGGGCGTCGATATCGGCCATCTCAACCGTAACGCCGCGATCGCTCAGCCGCGTCAGTGCCAGGGTCCGGAGATCGCGTTGCCCTTCTGCCTGAGCGCCAAAGCTTTCCCCGGCTTGGTCGACCGCATCGATGTAATTGTCGCAATAGTGAAAGAAATCACGGACTTCGTCCCAAGGGCTTGCCTGCGTGCGGGCATCTTCGCGCCCCAGCGCCTCATCCAGCGACGCGAGGCGTTCATGGGTTTGTCGATAGCTTTGGTGCAGTTGTAAAAACGCCCGGGCCAAACCGGGGGCATTGGACGCTGTCAGGCGCAAATCGGCCAGCGGTGGCATCGCGTCTGCAAAAACCGGATCCGCCAGGGCTTCGCGCATGTCCGACACCAGACGTTCGCCGTCCCCTGTGCTGAGTTCGGTGATATCGAGGCCAAATTCTTGCGCCAGCGCCAACACGACCGTTGTGCTGACCGGGCGATTGTTGTTTTCCATTTGGTTGAGGTAGGGCAGGGAAATCCCTAATTTTGCTGCAAAATCTTTTTGAGTCAGGCTGATCCGCGTGCGCATTTCGCGCAATTTGGCACCAACATAGAGTTTCTGAGGGGGCATGGGGCGCCTTTGCAACTTTGCTATTGAGCAAAGATAGGTTTGCAAAGTGGTGAGGGCAAGGTTTTCAAAGCCCGAGGCGACGCTCGCGGCGGATCACAACCAATATTGCGCCGACGCCGAGCAAAGCAGTGGCCAGCATCAGCGCCAAAAGCGGCATAGCGCCGCTGCCCGGTGTCAAAAGGAAGCCTGCCCATGCCGATAGTGCGGCCCCACCCGCCAGCATCATTGCCCCGCTGAGCCCCGAGGCGGTGCCAGCCAGATGCGGGCGCACAGACAGCGCACCTGCGGTGGCGTTGGCAATTGTCATGCCGTTGCCCAGGCCCAGAAATGTCATGAAACCAAAGAAACTCAGCGCGCTGTCCAAGTTCAGGGCGGTCAGCGCCGCGCTGCTTAACATTCCGACGCAAATGATGATGCCGCCGATCAGGATCATGATGTTGATGCCCAGACGTTGAGCGTAAAGGCCGGTGAGCAAATTGCCCACGAAATAGCCCATGGCCGGTGCGCCAAAATAGAGGCCCAATAGTCCAGGCGTGAGCATATAGACTTCGCTGCCCACAAACGGCGCGCCGCCCAGATAGGCAAAAAAGCCGCCCGATGTGAATGTGGCCGATGCGGTGTAGCCTCAAAACCGAGGCGAACGGAACAGTTCGGGGTATTCGCGAAACTGACCCACCAGCGTTTTGCCGCTTTTTGTGGCGGTTTCGCCAAAGTCGGTCCAGGTCAGCCAGATCGTCATCACGCCAAGAATGAACAGCAGCCAGAAATTCGCTTTCCACCCAAAGGCTTCATCCAGAACACCGCCAATGGCGGGGCCGATCATCGGCACAATGGCCATGCCCATTGTGACATAGCCAATCATGCTGGCGGCCTTGTCCTGGTCGTACATATCCCGCACAGCCGCGCGCCCCAAGGCCATGCCAACAGCCATGACGGCTTGGCACATGCGAAAAAACAGAAATGTTTCGGCGGTGGGGGCGTAAATACACCCCAGTGTGGCCAGAAGGAACAGGCCCATGCCCCAAAGGATCACCGGACGGCGGCCCATTTTGTCCGAGATCGGCCCGATCAGAATTTGCAGCAGCCCGCTCATGCCCAGATACAGCGCCACGGAAAGTTGCATGATGCGATAATCGGTTTCGAAATACGTGGTCATGTTGGGCAGGCTGGGCAAAAAGATGTTCATCCCCAGCGCCGACAGACCTGTCACAGTGATCAGAGTGACAACATGCGGCGGGGTGGTCCGATCCAGAAAGCGGATGGTGGGCAATTTGCTCATGTTTGACGGCGTATGGCTCTGAGCTGGGCTTGTCCAGTGGTCGATTGATATCAGATGCAGCTTAGCTTATTTGCATTTTGCAGAAAGTGATAGCAAGGAAATTTGCAAATTTGCGAAAATGCACTTTGGCTCCTCTCCCGGCATCTATATGGTCCGCGCACATGTTAAGAGGGCCCGTGCCATGAAAGATATCCTGAGCGAACTTGGAAACCGTCGCACTGCGGCCCGGCTGGGTGGTGGGCAAAAGCGGATCGACGCGCAACATGCGCGCGGCAAGCTGACCGCCCGCGAACGTGTTGATCTGCTGCTGGATGAGGGCAGCTTTGAAGAGTTTGACATGTTCGTTACCCACCGTTGCACAGATTTTGGCATGGAAAAACAAAAGCCTGCAGGTGACGGCGTGGTCACGGGCTGGGGCACGATCAACGGTCGTCAGGTCTATGTGTTCAGTCAGGATTTCACGGTTTTGGGCGGCTCTGTGTCCGCCACGCATGCGCAGAAGATCTGCAAAATCATGGACATGGCCATGGAAAACGGAGCGCCTTTGATCGGGATCAACGATTCTGGTGGGGCGCGCATTCAGGAAGGCGTCGACAGTCTGGCCGGCTACGGCGAGGTGTTTCAGCGAAACGTCATGGCCAGCGGCGTGGTGCCGCAGATCAGCCTGATCATGGGTCCTTGCGCAGGTGGTGCGGTGTATTCGCCGGCGATGACCGATTTCATCTTTATGGTCAAAGACAGCAGTTACATGTTTGTGACCGGCCCGGACGTGGTGAAAACTGTCACAAACGAAGTTGTCACCGCCGAAGAACTGGGTGGCGCCAGCACGCACACGCGCAAGTCTTCTGTTGCAGATGCGGCTTTTGAAAACGACGTTGAGGCCCTGGCCGAAGCGCGCCGCCTGATTGATTTCCTGCCCTCGTCCAATCGTGAAAAGCCGCCGAAACGCCCGTTCTTTGATGACCCGGCCCGGATTGAACCCAGCCTGGACACCTTGGTGCCCGACAACCCCAACCAGCCCTATGACATGAAAGAACTGATCACCAAGCTGGCGGATGAGGGCGATTTTTACGAGATTCAGGCCGAATTTGCCAAGAACATCATCACCGGCTTTGTCCGTCTTGAAGGGCAGACCGTGGGCATTGTGGCCAACCAACCGATGGTTCTGGCGGGTGTGCTCGACATTGACAGTGCGCGCAAAGCCGCGCGATTTGTGCGGTTCTGCGACTGCTTTGAGATCCCGCTGCTGACGCTGGTTGACGTGCCGGGTTTCTTGCCGGGCACCAAGCAGGAATATGATGGGGTGATCAAACACGGCGCCAAGCTGCTGTTTGCTTATGGCGAGGCGACGGTGCCCAAGGTCACGGTGATCACGCGCAAGGCCTATGGCGGCGCCTATGTGGTGATGAGTTCGAAACACCTGCGCGGTGATTTCAACTATGCTTGGCCCACATCGGAAGTGGCGGTGATGGGGGCCAAAGGGGCGACCGAGATCATTCACCGCGCGGATGCGGGCGATGCGGAAAAGATCGCCCAGCACACGGCCGACTATGAGGCCCGCTTTGCCAACCCCTTTGTTGCTGCCGAACGGGGTTTCATCGACGAGGTGATCCAGCCGCAATCGACCCGCAAACGCGTGGCGCGGGCCTTTGCTTCGCTGCGCGGCAAAAAGGCGCAGATGCCGTGGAAAAAGCACGACAATATTCCTTTGTGAGGCGGTCATGACGAAGCTTTGGAAAAATCAGGCGTTCACCATTGCCCACGCGGATGACGGCAAGTTCGAAGGGCAGGGGCTGCGGCCGTTCTTTGAATATCGCCAGCTAGGCATCCCCGAAGCGACGGGCGGCAAGTTCGGCGCACATGTGATCCGCGCGGTGCCTGGCATGGAAAGTCCGGGCACCTGGCACAGTCACGATCTGGAGTTTCAGCTGGTTTACGTCACCAAGGGCTGGGTTGTGTTCGAATACGAAGGCACCGGCGAGCATGTGTTGCGCACGGGCTCGTGTGTGCTGCAGCCCCCCGGCATCATTCACCGCGAGGTGCGGCATTCGGATGATATGGAATTGATTGAGATTGTGTCACCTGCAACATTTGACACAGGCGATGAAAACGCGCCATGATGGGAAACCCTCGCATAAGGTTAGCGCGCGCTGCGTGCGACGCGCAAGCAACCCCGACAGGAGGAGCTTTCTTCGGAAGGTGTCGGGGTTGCGTTATCATTTTGATCTTATGTGTTGCCAATGTGGGTCTTGCCAATATCGCGCCTGCCCATGCCGAAATTTCGGTGCCATCCGGGCAGGCCGTCACGCTTAACGAAGTTCTGATCGACGAAAACCCGGGCGAACGTTGGCTGCGGTTTCGCTTTGTTGCGCCTGCGATTGCGCGTGCGGGCGGGGCGATTTCCTATGATCAGGCGGCGGCGGATATGGATCATTTGTGCGCGTCCCTGGCGCTGCCATATATGTCCGAGCAGGGTCTGAGCGCTGTGCGCATCGTGATTTCGATGATGGACCGCAGGGTTGATTTTGGGGCGCCCGCACCGGATGCCACGCAGTTTTTCGAAGCCTACCGGCCAGAAAATGCCACCTGCATCTGGGAGGAATTTTGATGCAGCCACAAGATCTTGCGGATCGTTCTTCAACGGCATGGGGTTTTGAGGCTTTGGAGTCACAACCGCCTTGCAAGGATCTGCTTTCGTATCATTTGAGCTCTGGTTGGACTATGCTTTGCGCGGGTCACCAACACGTGAGCCCGAGGCAGGCCGGGCGCAAATGCCCGGCTCATATGAACGGAAAGGAAAGATCAAGCAGATGTCAAACAGCATCAAGATTGTCGCGCTTCTCGGCTTTGTCGCAGCAGTTGCGGCCTGTGGGAACCGACAGGAAGAATTTGTCGTGGTGGACCCCGAGCCCATCTCGCAAGAGCCGGTTTTCACCGGAAAATACAAGTAAGACCCCGGCGGAACTGGTCTATGGGCTGGTTTCGCCCCGGACACGTCGATGCTGAAACATCGCGGCTTTCCGGGGCGCTTGCCGGGCACTGATTTTCAATTCACGATTCGACGCCCCAATCCAAAAGGGGTCACGCCGATCACCCGGCGCGAGCGTTTTGCCGATCGCAAACCTGCGGACCGGCGCGCCGATGCGGGGTTTCTGGCGGCTTTGGTCGAGCAATTTGGCGATGAGGTGTTTGAGCGCGGCAATCTGGACGCGGGACGGTTGAGCTGGTTTTTTGGCCGTGAGGTGATTGCGGCGCAGGACCCGTTCGACCCGGCAAGCTACGATTCGTTGTTGCAATTGGATTTGCGGGTGGCACGGGCCAGTTTTCCCGAGGTTTTCGACCATGTTTCGCGTGAGGATTGGGCATGAATGCGCGTGCTGTTCCGATGCATCGGCGTGAAATGGCTCATCGCCGGTTCGGCGAAAATACACGCTTGGCGTGCAATCAACTTCCTGTCATCGTCAAATTGCGGCAGAGGCCACCATCGACGGTCTCTGATGTAAACCACCTATTCCGTACCCCTTCCCTAGTCGGGCAGACCCACAATTATTTCGTGGGTCTGTCCGATTTTTCCTGTGCTCGCAGGGCTTTGGCAAAACGGCAGGGAATTGCCGGTGATGCAGCTGCGCCCGGATTCCCCTTGTGCGCGCCACGGTCACAGGATCATCATCCCGCAACGTTCCAAAAATCAAAACAAGGACGGGCAGGATGGACATTTGTAAACTTTGGGCGGCCTTGGCCGTCGTTGCGGCCTTTGCGGGCTGCGGACAAACAGTTGGCGAACAAGCGCTTTACGGCGCGGGCGCCGGCGCTTTGGGCTCGCTCGTCATGGAAGGCGATGTGGTCACAGGCGCGGCCCTGGGAGCAGCGGGAAACCTGCTTTATTGTCAAAAGAACCTGGGCGTTTGTAACTAAGGCAAAGCCTTCGGCGCACGCCGCTTTATCATTTCATAACGCGCTCGGCGCGGCCTGCTTTGGTGCAGGTCGCGCCGTGTCGCGTTTGGCACCAAAAACTGCAAAGGACACCGCATGTTCACCAAGATCCTGATCGCAAATCGGGGCGAAATCGCCTGCCGGGTCATCAAGACCGCCCGTAAAATGGGCATTGAAACAGTCGCGATCTATTCCGATGCGGATCGGCAGGCCTTGCATGTGCAAATGGCGGATGAGGCGGTGCACATCGGCCCGCCCCCGGCCAATCAGTCCTACATTGTGATTGAAAAGGTGATGGAGGCGGTCCGCGCTTCGGGCGCGCAGGCAGTACATCCGGGCTATGGTTTTTTGTTCGATAACGCCCGTTTTGCCGAAGCTTTGGCCGCCGAAGGGGTGGCTTTTGTCGGCCCGCCGGTGGGCGCGATCGAAAAGATGGGCGACAAGATCACCAGCAAGAAGATCGCCCAAGAAGCGGACGTGTCGACCGTGCCCGGCTATATGGGGCTGATCGAGGATGCGGACGAGGCGGTGAAGATCTCCAACCAGATCGGCTATCCTGTGATGCTGAAAGCCAGTGCCGGCGGCGGGGGCAAGGGCATGCGCATCGCCTGGAACGATACCGAGGCGCGCGAAGGGTTCCAGAGTTCGAAGAATGAAGCGGCCAACAGCTTTGGTGATGACCGGATTTTCATAGAAAAGTTCGTCACCCAGCCGCGCCACATCGAAATTCAGGTGCTGTGCGATGCCCATGGCAACGGCATTTATCTGGGCGAGCGCGAGTGTTCGATCCAGCGGCGCAACCAGAAAGTGGTCGAAGAAGCGCCAAGCCCGTTCCTTGATGAAGCCACGCGCAAGGCGATGGGCGAACAGGCCGTCGCACTTGCTCAGGCGGTGGGGTATACCAGCGCGGGCACGGTGGAATTCATCGTTGATGGCGACAAGAATTTCTATTTCCTGGAAATGAACACCCGCCTGCAGGTGGAACACCCTGTGACTGAGTTGATCACCGACGTTGATCTGGTCGAACAGATGATCCGCGTGGCCAATGGTGAACCGCTGAGCATCACTCAGGCGGATGTCAAACTGAACGGCTGGGCCATCGAAAACCGGCTTTATGCCGAAGATCCCTATCGCGGGTTTTTGCCCTCGATCGGCCGTCTGACCCGCTATCGCCCGCCCGCAGAAGTGGTCGAAGACAGTCATGTGGTGCGCAATGACACCGGCGTCTACGAGGGCGGCGAGATCAGCATGTATTACGATCCGATGATCGCCAAGCTGTGCACCTGGGCGCCCACCCGGCTTGAGGCAATCGAGCGGATGCGCGTGGCGTTGGACAGCTTTGAGGTTGAGGGCATCGGGCACAATTTGCCGTTTTTGTCGGCGGTGATGGATCACCCCAAGTTTATCTCGGGTGACATGACAACGGCTTTCATCGCCGAAGAATATCCCGATGGTTTTGAAGGGGTTAGCCTGCCGAACGAGGATCAGCGGCGCATTGCGGCAGCCTGTGCGGCGATGCACCGTGTGGCGGAAATCCGGCGCACCCGGGTGTCGGGGCGCATGGACAATCATGAACGCAAAGTCGGCACCGATTGGGTGGTCAATATGGGCGGTGAAAACGCTTGGCCGGTGCAGGTTCTGGCGGATCAGGGCGGCTCAACCATCCGCTTTGAAGAGGGTGACGACTTGCGCGTGACGGGCGATTGGACGCCGGGCGATCAGCTGGCCAATATGGTTGTTGGCAGTGTGCCTTTGGTGCTGAAGGTTGGCAAGGTCAGCGGCGGCTTTCGCATCCGCTCGCGCGGTGCCGATCTGGTGGTGCATGTGCGCACGCCGCGTCAGGCTGAATTGGCCGATCTGATGCCCGAGAAAGTGGCGCCTGATACGTCGCGTCTGTTGCTGTGTCCGATGCCGGGCCTTGTGGTCAAAGTGGAAGTGGCCGTGGGCGATGAGGTGCAAGAGGGCCAGTCGCTGTGCACCATCGAGGCGATGAAAATGGAAAACATTTTGCGGGCTGAACGCAAGGGCGTGGTGGCCAAGATCAACGCAGATGCAGGCGACAGTCTGGCGGTGGACGATGTGATTATGGAGTTTGAATAACACCTTATGGCGGGCGAGGCGTGGATAGGCCCTGCGATCATCGCGGCGGTGATTGCGGCGCTGATCAACGTTGTGGGCTGGTTTGTCACCGGCCAGCGCGAGCGTGCGTCTGAACGGCGCCGCCGGATCGAGCGGCGCAATGACATGCAAACCGCGTTGCGCGCCGAAATCCAGCACTATGTTGATATCCTGTCGAACCCACAATTTGATCTGAACGCGATCTGGAGCGAAGTGGTCGGCCAGATGGAGCGCGATGCAGGCTACGTGCCGTTGGTGCCATCTGAGCGCAACGATACCGTGTTCCGGGTTATTTTACGCGATGTGCACATTCTGCCTGAACCGGTGATCCAGCCGGTTGTGCGCTATTACAATCAGGTGTTTGCGATTGATGCCATGATCGAGGATTTGCGCGCAGAGTCATTTCACAACACCGATCAGGTGCAGCGTATCAAGATGTATACAGATTATATTTCGCTCAAGCTCGAAGCTTTGGAGCAGGGGCGCGATGCTTTGGCGGCGCTCAGCGCAAGCCTGGGCGCGCCTGCGATCAGTATCCCGGCCGTGGCCCGGTCTGACCAGCGGTAGGGGGCGGGGATTTTGGCGTCTTTGACATATCCGGGTCCATCCTGCGTTGCGTGGGCATCGTTTTACCCTGACGCCTATAACATAGGGGCAAAGGCATTAATTTGCAATGAATCTCAGCCCTCACCACGGCGTTCTTGTTCCTCGCGCTGGCGCATGGGCATCTTGTCGATGGTGCGGGTGATCTCGCGCACGGTCCAGGGCAGGGGTTTGCGCAGCTTCACACCGCCATCCTTGCCCACCAGCACCAACATGAAACCACGCGGGCGCAATTTGGTGCGCAAGGTCGAGCGCGCATCAGGGTCTGTATCGGTCAGAATCACCACGTCGCGGGTCTCCAATTCGTCCATGCGCGCGCTCAGCAACTCCATTTGTTCGTCAAAACGCGGGTCGTCCGGACTGTCGGAAAACACCACGATGGGCCGTTTAGTCCATAAAAATTCACTTAAATCGCTATCACCAGCCGGGCGCACCATCGCAGGGTCCTCGCTTTTGACCGAGTCTTGTGCCATCGCGGTCAGCGGTAAAAGTGTAGATAAAACAAAGGCAAGCGTGCGGGTCATGAGGTCTCCTGTCCAGGCAAATATAAGCCCGTCTCGGTCGATTGCGACACCTCATTTCAGCACGGGTGGTAAAAATTTTAACATTAAGCGCTTTGTCAGAGGTTACAGGTGACGTTGGCCTTCACCCCTGACTTGTGGTCGCGTTTTGCGGTCGCAGTCCCAAGGACGGAGCCGAACGTGGATGTTATTTTGCATATCGGAGCGCATCGCTGCGCCACGACCTCATTTCAGCATTACCTGAGCGAAAATGAAACGCGTCTGGCCCAAAGCGGTTTGGCGGCCTGGGGCCCGGCACGCACGCGCGGCGGGCTATTTTCCAGCGTTTTGGCGCCGCCCGGGCCGGTTATGCACCGCCGCGACGTGCGCAAACGGGCGGTTGGACGCGTGCGTATGGCATTGGATCATTGTGCAACCTTGGCTGTGTCGCAACTTTTGGTGAGCGACGAAAACCTGTTGGGCAGCATTCGCCACAACATGCGCCGCGGGGCGCTTTATGCCGGCGCGGGCGAGCGTGTGGCGCGGTTGGTCGCGGCTTGTGATGGGCGTGTGCGTGACATTGTGCTCAACATTCGAAGCCCCGAACTCTACTGGGCCTCGGCATTGGGATACGGCGTTGCGCGTGGGTTTTGTGCGCCTGAAGCGCTTGATGTGACCCGTTTTGCCCAAGCCGGGCGGACCTGGCGCGATGTGATCACCGATATTGCCTGTGCGGCGTCGGGAATACGGTTGCATGTTTTGCCGTTTGAGACTTTTGGCAACCGCCCGGATGTGCAATTGCATGTGCTTAGTGGTATCGCTCCGCCGCGCCAGCATGCCCGGACGTGGCAAAATGCAACGCCAAAGCTGGCCGCTTTGCGCGCCCTGCCGGGGGCGGAAACACTGCCCTGTGGCGAGGGGCGCTGGATGCCGTTTGATCGCGCACAACGCGCCGCACTGCGCGAGAGCTATGCAGATGACTTGATGTGGCTGGCGTCGGGCGCCGACGGGCTGGCCACTTTGACCACCGATCCCGAAAAAAACCGGACGGGGACCACCCCGCCACAGCCTGACATGACAAGAGGAACACGCAATGACCGACAAGAAGGCCGAATGGCAAACGCGCGCTGAAGGCGAATTGCGGGGCCGCCCGCTGGACAGCCTGACCTGGAAAACGCTGGAAGGCATCGAGGTACAGCCGCTTTACACGGCGGATGATCTGGAGGGTGTGGCGCATATGGGCTCGCTTCCTGGCGAAGCGCCGTTCACACGCGGTGTCAAAGCGACAATGTATGCCGGGCGACCTTGGACGATCCGCCAATATGCCGGTTTTTCCACGGCAGAGGAGTCTAACGCGTTTTACCGTCGCGGGCTGGCGGCGGGGCAACAGGGCGTGTCGGTCGCCTTCGATCTGGCCACCCATCGCGGTTACGACAGTGATCACGAACGGGTTGTGGGCGATGTCGGCAAAGCTGGCGTGGCCATCGACAGTGTTGAGGATATGAAGATCCTGTTTGACGGCATTCCGCTTGACAAAGTGTCGGTCAGCATGACGATGAACGGTGCGGTGATCCCGGTTTTGGCCAGTTTCATCGTCACCGGCGAAGAGCAAGGACACGATAAATCGGTCCTCGCCGGCACCATTCAGAACGATATTCTGAAGGAATTCATGGTGCGCAACACCTATATTTACCCGCCCGAACCCAGCATGCGGATCATCGCGGACATCATCGAATACACATCGAACGAGATGCCGAAATTCAATTCGATCTCGATTTCGGGCTATCACATGCAAGAAGCCGGCGCGAACCTGGTGCAGGAACTGGCCTACACCCTCGCGGATGGGCGTGAATATGTGCGTGCCGCCATCGAACGCGGTATGGATGTCGACAAATTGGCCTGGCGACTGTCGTTCTTTTTTGCCATTGGGATGAACTTTTTCATGGAGGCGGCGAAGCTGCGTGCGGCACGCTTCCTGTGGCACAAGATCATGACCGAATTTGGCGCGAAAAACCCGAAATCGTTGATGTTGCGCACCCATTGTCAGACCAGCGGCGTCAGCCTGCAAGAACAAGATCCTTACAACAACGTGGTGCGCACCGCTTACGAGGCGATGGCGGCGGCTTTGGGCGGCACGCAGTCGCTGCACACCAATGCGCTGGACGAGGCGATTGCGCTGCCCACCGATTTCAGCGCCCGCATTGCGCGCAACACCCAGCTGATTTTGCAGGAAGAAACCGGTGTCACCAATGTGATCGATCCGCTGGCGGGCAGCTATTATGTCGAAAAGCTGACCCATGATCTGGCGACTGAGGCGTGGAAGCTGATCGAAGAAGTCGAAGACATGGGCGGCATGACCAAGGCGGTGGCCAGCGGTCTGCCCAAACTGCGCATCGAAGAAAGCGCTGCGATGCGGCAGGCGATGATCGACCGGGGCGACGAGGTGATTGTTGGGGTCAACAAGTACAAACTCGACAAGCAGGATCCAATCGACATTCTGGACATCGACAATGCCGCCGTGCGCGACGCTCAGGTTGCACGGCTGGAAAAAATCCGCGCCAGCCGCGATGAGGCCGCATGTACCGCCGCCTTGGCCGAGCTGACGCGCCGCGCCGCCGAAGGTGGAAACTTGCTGGAAGGTGCTGTGGAAGCCGCCCGCGCCCGGGCGAGCGTCGGGGAAATCAGCATGGCGTTGGAAGTCGAATTTGGCCGTCACCGCGCCGAAGTCAAAACGCTGGCCGGGGTTTACGGCGCGGCCTATGACGGCGATGAAGGCTTTGCCGCCATCCAGGCCTCGGTCGAAGCTTTTGCCGAAGACGAAGGGCGCCGCCCGCGTATGCTGGTGGTGAAAATGGGTCAGGACGGGCACGACCGTGGTGCCAAAGTGATCGCAACCGCCTTTGCCGATATTGGCTTTGACGTGGATGTTGGTCCGCTGTTTCAAACTCCCGCCGAGGCCGCGCAGGACGCGGTTGACAACGATGTGCACGTGATTGGCATTTCCAGCCAGGCCGCAGGGCACAAAACCCTTGCTCCTCAGCTGGTTACCGCGCTGAAGGAGGCTGGTGCCGAGGATATCATCGTGATCTGCGGCGGGGTTATCCCGCACCAGGATTACCAGTTCCTTTATGATCACGGCGTCAAGGCGATCTTTGGCCCCGGCACCAACATTCCAGAGGCGGCGCAGGATATTTTGCGTCTGATCCGCGATGCCCGGACCGACTGAGGGATGGTGAACGCGATTGCGTTGGGCGCGGCCGGGTTTTGGTCTGTTGCGTTGATTTGGGGCACGCAATCGCTTGGGTTGCCGTTCTTGCCGGCTCCGATTGCGCTGCCTGGTGCGTTTATGGCGCCGGGGCTTGTGCTGGCGGCGATGGTCGCGCGCTGTTGGGCCTCGGATCACGCAACTGACCGGGACGTTTTGCGCAACACCATAACGCAGGCGGTGCTGGCGTTTTTGATCTGGCCTTTCGTTGCGTTAACGCTGGGGGGGGCCATAACAGTTGTCATGGGATTTGCCTTTGCGCTGTCTTGCGCGATCTACTGGCTGGGCGCGCATGTGGGCGCGCCGTTGCGTCAGTTTGGCTTTGCGGCCACATTTTTCACCACTGTGCTGGCGGCGGTTTGGTCGGTTGTGGCGTGGATGGGTTAGACGCGGTATGACGAGGCGCATCTGGAGGCACGTATGAAACTGGACCATATTGCCATTACCGGCGAAACGCTGGAGGCGGCGCGCGACGCGGTTGAAACCGCGCTGGGAGTTGCGTTGCAAAAAGGGGGGCAGCACGATGTGTTTGGCACCCATAACGCGTTGTTGGGATTGGCCGACGGGCTGTATCTTGAGGCGATTGCGATCAACCCGGATGCTCCTGATCCCGGACGCGCGCGCTGGTTTGATCTGGATCGTTTTGCCGGCGCGCCGCGCTTGACAAATTGGATTTGCCAGACCCCGGATCTGGTGCAAACGCTGGATCAATTGCCATTTTCCGCCGGCGATCCCGTGGCTTTGACACGCGGTGATCTTGGTTGGAAAATGGCCGTGCCGGACAGCGGAATCCTGCCCTTTGACAACTTGCACCCGGCCTTGATCCAATGGACCGCCGGCGCGCACCCCGCGACCCGGCTGGCGCCGTCGGGCTGTGCGTTGCGCCGTTTGGTGATCTCCCATCCCGAGGCGCAACAGCTGCAACAGGCGCTGTTTGATCACCTGAGCGACCCACGCGTGGTTCTGGAAACCGGCGAACCAAATCTGCTGGCCGAGATTGAAACACCGCACGGGCTGCGCCATCTGTCATGATTTTACGGGCGGCAAAACCAGATGATAGCGTCGAAATCTGCGCCATTCAAAACGCGATGATCCAAAACACCGAGGCGACGTTTACCACCCAACTGCGCGACGCCGACAGTTTCGTGGCTGATATCACGGCCCGTGGCGACGCGTTTCAAGTGGCTGAAAGCAATGAAAAAATAATTGGTTTTGCCAGTTATGGTCCGTTTCGCGGTGGGCCGGGCTATGCCCATACCCGCGAGCATTCGGTGCAAATCGCAGATCAGGCGCGCGGGCAGGGCGTGGGCTCGGCGCTGATGGAACGGCTGGAACAGGTGGCGCGTGACAGCGGTGTGCACGTTTTGGTGGCCGGAATAAGCAGCGCCAACCCAGCCAGCATTCGCTTTCACTCTCGTTTGGGTTTTACAGTGGTCGCCACCATGCCCGAGGTGGGGCGCAAAAACGGGAAATGGCTTGACCTGATCTTGATGCAAAAACGCCTGATCACGCCTGACAGCGCCGCGCCAATCGGCTAGACATGCGCCCATGTCGATCTGGAGCCGCATCACCGACGCGTTGGCCGCATTGCGACAGGGCGAGGGCCTTGGGGCGGTGTTTGAGCAGTTGCGCACGCCGCCCGAGCGCAGCGTGGCCTTTACCATTGCCGTAATCGCGCTGGGGGCCAAGATGGCCAAGGCCGATGGCCAAGTGACCCGCGATGAGGTCACAGCTTTTCGCGATGTGTTCCAGATTGCACGCGCAGATGAGGCCAACGCCGCGCGGGTGTTCAATTTGGCGCGCACCGATGTTGCGGGCTATGACGACTATGCGCGCTCGATCACGCGGATGTTTTCCGATGACCGCCAAACCCTCAGCGATCTGATGGAGGGGCTGTTTCACATCGCGATGGCCGATGGGTTTTATCACCCTAACGAAGACCGTTTCCTGGAAAATGTGGCCGAGATTTTTGGCTTGCCAGATTCCGAGTTTCGCGGGCTGCGGGCGCGATTTGTGCCGGACGCGAAACCCGATCCTTATTCGATCCTGGGTGTGACGCCCGACATGTCGGTCGAAGACATCCGGCAGGCTTGGCGTCGCTTGGTGCGCGAAACCCATCCCGATGCGATGATGGCGCGTGGAGTGCCCGAAGAAGCAATCCGGCTGGCCGAGAAACGCATGATCGACATCAACCGCGCCTGGGATGACATCAACGGGGCGCGCCTTTGATGCGTCTGGTCAGCTACAATGTTGAGTGGTTCGCGCAGCTTTTTGACGCGCAAAACCAGTTGATCAGGGATGATGGCTGGTCGGGGCGGCGCGATGTGACCCGGCAACGCCAGCTTGAGGCTTTGGGCACAGTGTTCACAGCGCTTGATGCCGACGCGGTGATGGTGATTGAGGCGCCCGATACTGGGCGCACGCAAAGCACTGTGACCGCGCTTGAGCGATTCGCCGATCTGTTCCAGCTGCGCGCACGCCGTGCGGTGATGGGATTTGCCAATGACACGCAGCAAGAAATCGCGCTGCTTTTTGACCCTGATCGCCTTAGCGCGGTGCATGCCCCTCAGCACAGTCCGGGCGCGCCGCGATTTGATGAGAGTTTTCATATCGATCTTGATGTGGATTCCACCCGTGACAAAGTGCGGTTTTCCAAGCCTCCGCTCGAGCTGGATGTGACCACCAAATCGGGGCAAAAACTGCATCTGATCGGCGCGCATCTCAAATCAAAGGCGCCGCATGGTGCGCGCAATGATGCCGCGGTGATGCGGATTTCCATTGCCAATCGGCGCAAGCAACTGGCCCAGGCAATCTGGTTGCGGGCCCGGCTTGAATCGCATCTGAACGCCGATACCCCGTTGATTTTGATGGGAGATTTGAACGACGGGCCAGGATTGGATGAATATGAACATCTGTTCGGGCGCTCGTCGGTTGAAATTGTACTGGGCGATGATCTGTTTGACCCCCATGCCCGCCACGCGCTTTTGCGCCGTTTGGGCGCGGCGGCGACCACCGCGCGTTTCAAGGTGCACGGCGAGGAACGCTATCTTCAGGCCCTGTTGGATTACATTATGATCTCGCCCGATCTGCGCCAAAACACCCCGGTCTGGCGCATCTGGCATCCCTTTGATGACGCGCGCTGTTGGACCATGCCAGAACTGCGCGATGCGCTGCTGGATGCGTCTGATCATTTTCCGGTCAGCCTTGATTTGGACATCTGACCCTTAACGCGGCGCCCCGGCTGCCCTATATAGATCGTATGAAACATGCCATTGCCCTAAGTGCCCTTTTGCTGATCTCGCCACCGGTCCACGCCCAGGATCAAGACGGCAAGTCCCTGATGGAACAGGGCATGCAGCTGTTTTTTGAGGGGTTGCGTGAAGAAGTGTCGCCGACGTTGCGTGATCTGCGCGGCCTGAGCGAGCAATACGGTCCCGCCCTGCGCGGCTTTCTCAGCGAGATGGGGCCGGCCTTCGCGGAAATGTTGGATGAGGTGAAGGATTGGACCCGCTATCACCCGCCCGAAATCCTGTCCAACGGTGACATTCTGATCCGTCGCAAAACAGCGCCCGACACGGCGCCCAACGTGCCGGGACCGGAAACGCCGGCGCCGTCCGGGCCGACAGATATCTAGGGCTTTTTTGTGGTTTTGACGTTGACGTTGGCGTCAAGGGCCTGGGCAAGCGACATGAAACGCGCTTCGGCGACCTCACCGTATAGCGGATAGGCGGCAGGCGTAAGCAACAGATCGAGCTGTTTTTTCTTGGGAAACCAGCGCAAAGTGCCCATTTGGGCGTCTTTTTGCATCCACAGCATGGCTCCGAACCGCAGCGCTTTGCCCAGTACCTCGGCCTGGTGCTGGCTTTTGTCATCCAGCAGATCATAAAGCGCCTCAAATGCGGTGCCTTCGCGTTTGTTGCGATAACGGTGCAGCAGAGCCAGGCCCAAAAACACCCGTTCAGAGTGTTTCAGCCCGCCCAGATTGGCGCGCGTGGCGTTGTCAAAACACACTTCGGCGCGGTAATCGGGATGCGCGCGCCAGAGGACACAGTCAAACAGAAAGGCCGCCTTGATCAGACGTTTTTGCGTCTCGGGCGCGGATTTGAACAGCGGCATGACAAAGTTGAAAAGGGTTTTGCCAAAGCCGGGCAGGCGGGCATCCTTGGCTTCGGCAAAGCGACAGGCCTCGATCAGCGGGTCACGGTCACGCAGCCGTTGCGGCATTTGCTCATAAAGCATGCCCTCGCGGATGCCATAGCTGGACACGGCGATGTCCTTGGGTTTGAAGGTGCGCACCAGCCGTTCCAGCACGTCCGCAGCAATCGGCACCAAGGCCATGCGCGCACTTGAAATCCCGCAATCAGATCGCAACTGCTCCAGATCGCGGCTTTGGATATAGCGCAGGGTTTCGCGCACGCTGGTGGCGGTCATGCGGTATTCGTGCAGCACTTTCAAAGGGTAACCCCGCCGCTGCATGTCGATGCGCGCAATCGCGCGCCAGCTGCCGCCGACCAGAAACAGGCGGTCGCGCTGCGGCCCCATGGTTTTGGACAGGCCCTGAATGGTTTCCTTGATATGCGCGCGTCGCCCATTTCGCCCGCCTTTCAGCCCGGTCAGCTTTAGCGGGCCCAGTTGCGAAGACACGCGTTTGCCAACGCGCCCGTCCTGAATTTCGGCCAGCTCCATCGACGAGCCGCCAATATCACACACCAAACCATAGGATCCGGGCCAGCCCAAAAGCACACCCTGGGCGGACAGGCGGGCCTCTTCGTTGCCATCGATCACCCAGATGCGCAGCCCGGTTTCGCGCAACACGTCGTCGCGAAAATCCGGCCCATCGCGGGCATCGCGCACCGCAGCGGTGGCCACAGCGGTCAGAGGCGGCAGTCCCATACCCTTGGCCAGATATTGGAACCGTTTCAGGGCCGCCAGCGCCCGGGCGCGCCCGCTGGGGTTCAGATGGCCGGTTTCAGACAGGCCTGCGCCCAACGCGCACATGATCTTTTCGTTGTAAAAATACGCAGGCGATCGCGCCGCGCCGTCAAACACCACCAAGCGCACCGAGTTTGACCCGATGTCGACCACGCCGACCCGTGACAGGGCGCGCGCACTTGGGTCATCAAACAGCGGTCGACCAAAGGGCGACCAGTCTGCGGGGGCCGCATCAGCTTGCACAGTCATGTTTCCCCCCGGATTGCGTGGCGCGTTTCTAGCGCGCGGTGCAGAGATCGGTCAATCACGTGACTGTGTCAGTCTTCGGTGTGGGTCAGTTTGGGCACATCTGAGGCGCCCGCCGAGCCACGCCCGGACAGCGACGGGTTTTCCATGAAAAAGCGATGACAATTGAACGCAAACGCGCCTTCGGGCACGGGCAGGCGGGTGAATTTGCCATCGGGCGCCATCACCCAGCTTTGCGCCACATCTGCCAGATTGGCGGCCATCACCTGAGACACGATCTGCGCCTTGACCGTGGCGTTTTCGATCTCAACCAGCGTTTCTACGCGCCGGTTCAGGTTGCGCCCCATCCAGTCGGCTGACGAAATGAACACCCGCGCCTTTTTGCTGGGCAGTCCGTGGCCGTTGCCGAAACACACAATGCGCGAATGCTCCAAAAACCGCCCCACGATCGATTTGACCCGGATGTTATCGCTCAGACCTTTGACGCCGGGGCGCAGTCCGCAAATGCCGCGGATCACCAGGCTGATTTGAACGCCACCCTGACTGGCACTATAGAGTGCGTCGATGACTTCACTGTCGATCAGCGAGTTCATCTTGGCCCAGATCTCGGCTGGTTTTCCTGCCTTCGCATGGGCGATTTCCGCCTCGATCATCTCGAGCAGACGTGTTTTCAACGAAATGGGCGAGATCGCCAGGTTTTCCAGACTGTCGGGCTGCGCGTAGCCCGATAGGTAATTGAACACTTTGGTCGCATCGCGCCCCAGCGTGGTGTCGCAGGTGAAAAACGACAGATCCGTATAGATGCGCGCGGTGATCGGGTGGTAGTTGCCGGTGCCGTAGTGGGTATAGGTCACCAGATTGTCGCCCTCGCGGCGCACCACGGTGCTGATTTTGGCGTGGGTTTTCAGATCGAGAAAGCCATAAACCACATGCGCACCGGCGCGTTCCAAGCGGCGCGACTGGCGGATGTTGGCGGCCTCGTCAAAGCGCGCCTTCAGCTCGACCAGAGCGGTGACCGATTTGCCATCCTCGGCCGCCTCACACAACGCCTCGACGATGGGCGACAGTTTGGAGGTGCGATAAAGCGTCTGTTTGATCGCCACCACATTGGGATCGCGCGCGGCCTGTTGCAGGAACCGCACCACCATATCGAAGGTCTCGTAGGGGTGATGCAGCAGCATGTCTTTTTGGCGGATCGCCGCGAACATATCACCTTCAAAGTCGGTGATACGCTCGGGCACGCGCGAGGTGAAGCTGGGCCAGAGCAGATCAGGGCGCGAGTCCAGCACGAGTTCGCTCAGATCGGCCATACCAAGCATGCCGCTGACCTCGATCACTTCGGTCAGATCGACGCCCAATTCATCCATGACCGTGCGCATCAGCTTTTGCGAGGCGCCTGCGGAATGGGTCAGGCGCACCACTTCGCCGCGCCGACGGCGTTTCAATGCCACCTCGAATTCGCGCACCAGATCCTCGGCCTCGTCCTCGACCTCAAGATCGCTGTCGCGCAACACGCGGAATTCAAAATGCGACTTTAACTTGTAACCGGGAAACAGGCTGGTGATTTGCAACAGCAACAGTTCTTCCAGCGGCAAAAACCTGTTCTGGCCGGGCTCCGAGGGCAGCGCGATAAAGCGGTCGATTTGCCCAGGGATTGGCAGCAGCGCCTGCAGCGCGCGCTTGTCGCGGGTGCGTTCCAGTTGCAGCGCCAGCGCATAACCGGTGTTGGGAATGAACGGAAACGGATGCGCCGGATCAATGGCCAGCGGCGACAGCACTGGAAACACTTTGTTCAAAAACACATCGGCCAGATAGCCAGTGTCGGCCTCGTTCAGATCCGCGCGCGTCAGGATCGAGATGCCATTGTCGATCAGCTCTGCCTTCAGCGTGATCAAGGCGCCCTGTTGGGCCTGCATCAATTTGCGCGCGTCCTCGCTGATCAGGGTCAGTTGTTCCGCCGGGGTCAGCCCGTCTGCGGCTGGTGTGGTGTTGCCCGCCACCGCCAGTTCACGCAGACCCGCCACACGCACGGTAAAGAATTCATCAAGGTTGTTGGCCGAGATCGACACAAACCGCAGCCGTTCCAACACCGGAACCCGCGGGTTCTCTGCCTCTTCCAGCACCCGCCAGTTGAAACTGAGCCAGCTGAGCTCGCGGTTGAAAAACCGCCCCGGCCCGGTGATGTCAAGATCCGCCAATTCGGTGGCGTCGGGGAGCGGCGAATGGAGGAAATCTGCTAGGGTCATGGCCTGCTTACGGGGATAAGATGTGACGAAACGCTGACACCACCCTAAGGCTTTGTGGGCGCAGTTCCAAGCAGGCGAACAGCCAGAGCGCGTGAAACGGTGCGCGCCTCATCCAGCGACACCTGGTCAAGGCGGTCCACAATCGCAGCAGCGGCCTGAAACGAGCGGTCCATATGGGCGCTGAGATAGGGAATCACATTGGCTTTGGGCGTGATCTGGCGGTCGGCAAACAGCTTGGCCAACACCGCCGACAACAGCGCGTCATCGGGTGCTTCCAATGCGACATGGCAGGCCGCCGACAACCGGCTTTGCAGATCCGGCAGGCTGAGGTGCCAGTGATGCGGGGCGCCGCGCCCGGTCATAAGCATCGGTTGGCCGTTGGCTCCGCTGAGATTGAACAGATGGAACAACGCGGTTTGCCCTACGTCATTATTGGCGATATCGCCGACGTCTTCGACAGCCACAGGGGCTTTTGCGAGATCCGGCACAGTTGTGAAGTTCAGATCGCGCGCGCTGACAATTTGGGCGTTCTGCAGGCTGGCCCAGACATGCACCAAATGGGTCTTGCCGGACCCGGGCGGCCCGCTCAGCACCAGTTTTTGGTTGGGCCAGTTCGGCGTTGCCTCGATCATCGCGACGGCCATTGCGTTGGCCGGTGACACAAAGAAATCGTCGCGCCCAAGAACCTCTTTGGCGGGCAAATCAAAGCTCAGCTGGTGTGCCATGTCAGGGCTCGTCCTGATCGGCCATGCCTTTGTAAAGTCGGCTGTCCATGTATTGCCCGACGCCAAAGCGCGCCACCACACCGATAGAGGCGGCCACCGGAACCGCCACCAACATGCCAACAAAGCCAAACAGCGCGCCAAATACCGACAGCGCCAGCAACAGCCAAACCGGGTGCAAACCAACCGAACCGCCCACCAGACGCGGGGTCAGCACGTTGCCTTCAATCACCTGACCGACGACAAAAATCAGCCCCACAGCGCCGATCAGCCACCATTCGCCCCAGAACTGAAACAGCGCCAGACCGATGGCCAAGGCACCGCCGATCAGCGCCCCCAAATAGGGAATGAACGTGACCAGCCCGGCGACAAAGCCAACCACCAGCCCAAATTGCAGCCCCACAATCATCAGCGAGGCGGCGTAATAGGTGCCCAGGATCAGACTGACCGTGCCCATGCCGCGAATGAACGCCGCCAGGGTCTGGTCGATTTCGCCTACCAGACGGCGGATCACCGGCGCATGATCGCGCGGCAACAGATCATCGATGCGCGCAATCATCCGGTCCCAATCAAGCAGCAGATAGACCGCCACAACCGGCACGACAACAATCAGGATCACGATGTTGAACACCGAAAGCGCCGAGCCCAGAACTGTTTCCAGCATTTGCGGGCCGCGCGCGCGGATGAACTCGCCGATATCCGCCAGCGTTTTGCGCAGCGTTGAGTCTTCGTCCAGAATGGCGGGAAAGTGGGTTGCCAGAAAGCTTTGCAAATCGCGAAACAGCTTGGGCGCGATGTTGATCAGATCGATGGTTTGCGCAATCAACGTCGGGATAACCAACAGCGCCATCACCACAAACAGCATCACCGCCAGCACTGTGATAACGGCGGTGGCGCCCATCCGGCTGAAGCCCATTCGCTCCAAACGGTCGGCGACAGGATCAATGAAATAGGCGATGGCGCCGCCCAGGATGAAGGGAAGCAAGACATCGCCCAGGAACCACAGCACCACAACGATGGCCGCCGCAGTTGCGCCCCAATATCTCAGCTGATCTTTGACCGGAAGCGCCATGCTGGCCTCATTTTCCCTGCTAATGGCTTTGACATCGCCCAATGACCGGTGTTTTTCAAGGTCTCTCGATGACGCGGCAGGTGCGCGGATTGCGGGCGAAGCGTCGCGCAGCGCGCAATGCCGGATTGCCTGACCCTGGCCTTTGGCATAGACCCGAAGCCAACGACAGGACTTCAAAAGGTATTTTCGATGCGTCTCAGCCGCTATTTCCTCCCCGTTTTGAAAGAAACCCCGGCCGAGGCGCAGATCGTCAGCCATCGCCTGATGCTGCGTGCCGGTATGATCAAACAGGCGTCAGCCGGGATCTATTCGTGGTTGCCGCTGGGCTTTAAAGTGCTGCGCAAGATCGAAAACATCGTGCACGAAGAACAACAGCGCGCCGGGCATATTCCGTTGCTGATGCCCACACTGCAGTCGGCGGATCTGTGGCGCCAATCCGGGCGTTATGATGCCTATGGTCCCGAGATGTTGCGCCTGAAAGACCGTCACGACCGCGAGATGCTCTATGGTCCCACGAACGAGGAAATGATCACCGAGATCGTGGCCTCTTACGTCAATTCCTACCGTGATCTGCCGCTGACGCTGTACCATAGCCAGTGGAAATTCCGCGATGAACGTCGCCCCCGGTTAGGGGTGATGCGGGGCCGTGCGGTTTTGATGAAAGACGGCTATAACTTTGATTTGACAAAAGAAGACGCGCTGCACGCTTACAACCGCCATCTGGTAACCTATTTGCGCACCTACGAGCGCATGGGTCTGCAGGCGATTCCGATGCGCGCGGATTCCGGCCCGATTGGGGGCGATTTCACCCATGAATTCCTTGTGCTGGCCGACACGGGCGAATCCGAGGTGTTTTATGACGCCGAG